>CANCFV010000001.1 GCA_947377275.1 Burkholderiales bacterium
ATACAGACCTCCAAGACAACGACTGACGCCATTGATGCCTTGTGATCTGCCGGAGTATCCGAATGGTGACCCGGCGCGACCACACACGCATCGCCTTAACACCAAAGATCGAGGAAATCGCCTTGCCGTGGTGCCCGAAGTAGATGGGCTTTTGTCACACAGATCGGCGGCTTCGTTGCTGCCTATCTTGCACCTTTTTTTCGCCTTGCGTGCGGCTTGGTCGCAACAAGCAGCGGTTTCGTGAGGTCCTTGCGGCGGCATGCGTCGGTGTCAAGCCGCGGGCTCAGGCGTGGCTGGTGGCACGCACCTCCTCCAGGGAGCTGACGCCGGCCAGCACCTTCTCGAGGCCGTCTTGCCGAAGGGTGCGCATGCCCTCTCGCAAGGCTTGGTGCTGCAACTCCTCCGCACGGGCGCCCGTCTGGATCAAGCGGCGCATGTCGCGCCCGACCGCCATGAGTTCGTGGATGCCCGCGCGGCCCTTGAAGCCCGTGTGATTGCAATGGTCGCAGCCCGTGCTGTGGTGGCGCATCAGCACACCGTCTTTGCCAAAGCGGTGCTGCCACTCGCGCAACAAGGCATCGTGGGTGATGGGCCGGTCAAGCTGCGGGAATGCGTGCAGGTAGTCGCTGGCCAACTCCTCGATGAACTCGGGTGACGCGGGCTCAGACACGCGACAAGCGGTGCACAAACGGCGCACCAGGCGCTGCGCCAACACCACCAGCAACGAGTCTGCAAAGTTGAAGGGGTCCATGCCCATGTCGAGCAGGCGGGTGACGGTTTCGGGCGCGCTGTTGGTGTGCAGGGTCGAGAGCACCAAGTGCCCCGTCAGCGAAGCCTCAATCGCCATGCTGGCTGTTTCGGCATCGCGCATTTCGCCGACCATGATCACGTCCGGATCGGCCCGCAAAAAGGTGCGCAGGGACTTGGCAAAGGTCCAATCGATCTTGGCGTTGACCTGAACTTGTCTCAGCCCCGGCTGGGTGATTTCGATGGGGTCTTCGGCCGTCCAGATCTTGCGTTCGGGCACATTGATGAAGCTCAGCGCCGAGTGCAAGGTGGTGGTTTTGCCTGAGCCCGTGGGGCCCACGCACAGGATCATCCCGTAGGGGCGCTCCATGGCCACTTGCAAGCCTTGCAGGTTGTGCGGACTCAGGCCGATCTTGTCGAGCGGCAGGGGGCGCGCCGAGCTCAAAATGCGCATCACCACGTCTTCCAGTCCGTTGTTGGTCGGGATGGTGGCCACGCGCAACTCGATGCGGTATTGCGGCGCGAACTTGGCGAAATTGATCTTGCCGTCTTGCGGCTTGCGGCGCTCCGAGATGTCGAGGTCGCACATGATCTTGATGCGCGCGATCATGGCGCTGCGGTAGTTGTGCGGCAGCTCCAGGTAAGGCACCAGGTTGCCGTCTTTGCGAAAGCGGATCTTGATCTTGTCGCGGCCAGGGTAGCTCTCGATGTGGATGTCAGACACGCCCTGGGTGTAGGCCTCGATGATCATCGTGTTGATCAGGCGCACCAGCGAGTTGTCGCTTTGCTCGATCGGGCGATCGTCCTCCTGGCTGTTGCGCTCTTGGCCTTGCTTTTCTAGGTCTTCGACCAGGCGCACCGAGTCGATGGCTTCCAGCTCCAGCGCGGGCGCATCCACCATCTGCGAGAACATCACCGAGGCCACATCGGCGCCCAGCTTGGCGTAGGCGTCTCGGATGGCCCACTCCACCTGGTGAGCATGGGCCAGCACCGGCACCACCTTGCACTGGGTGATGAACTCCATCTCAGACAAGACCAGGCGCTTGCTGGGGTCGTCCACCGCGACCACGAGGGTGCCGTCCAGCCACAGCAACGGCACCGCGCGCAGGCGGGCGGCCACGCTGAACGAGACCTTGTTGAGGGCCTCTGGGTCGATGGGGAACTTGTCCAGGTCGACCAGGGGGTAGCCCATCTTGCGGGCGAGGGCGTTGAGCAGGTCTTGACGCGACACCAAGCCCAGCCGAACCAGCAACTCGCCCAGCGGCACGGTGCGGTCGCCTTGTTGCTGCTTGAGGGCGTCTTGCAGCTGCGCTTCGGTGATCAGGCCCAGCGCCATCAAGGCCTCGCCGATGCGCACCATGGGCATGCGGCTTTGCTGGTCGATCGCAGACACCAACTGTTCACGCGTTACCACCTGCTGGGTCAGCAAGATGTCACCCAGCTTCTGGTTGCGCAACTCAGCTTGCACGCCCACGGCATGCTCCACCTGCGCCAGGGTCAGGGCCTGGCTGTCCACCAAAGCCTGCCCGATCAGCGGCCCAAATTGGGCGTTGGACATGGCCTCGCGGGGCACGAACAGGCGCGTCACGGCACCGCTGGCACTGCCCTGCGCGGGCGGAAACAGGAACATGCCGTGGCTGGACTCAACATGCCCCACGCTGCGCCCTTCCAAGGCTTCGCCAGAGCGCAAATCCACCCGATAGGTCGTCTCGTTGCGCACGCTCAACAGGCCAGTGGCGTCGGCCACCGCTGACTCCGCTTCTGGCATCTGGCTCAGGGGCAGCACCGGCACGGTCAAGTGCAGCGCCCTGAACTGGCTGAAGCGCAGGGGCATGGTCGTGCGCGCGGGGGGCACCTGGATGTGCGCCACGCCCTCGTCGGGCACGAAAAAGCTCAGTCGACCGGTCATGGCCCGACCGTTGAGGCCCACGATCTCGCAGGGCTCGCTGGCCTGCTGAACCTGGCCGGGCGCGTAGCAAGCGAAAGGGGGCGTAGGCCAGCAAAAGGCGCTGCTGCCGGGCACATCAGGCGCAGACACGGGGGGCTCGCTGCCGAGCGTGGCAATGGGATCAGACATGGGTCTCCTCGCCTGCGCGTGCACAAACACCCGCAGTTGGTGGCGATGCTAGGCAAACACCGCGGCGCATGAAGCCTGCAAAAAGGGCCGGAATGGACCGCAATGCCCAAATCTGGGCGGCATTCGCCCTGCGCGATACTGCTAGTTCGCAAAAAAAGTGCGCGGGACGTGTCAGATTCCGGGCACTGCCCCGACGAAGGGATGTGCTGCATCGAAAAACGAAGCACCGCACCGATGTTCAACCCCTCACACCCAAGGACACCTCCCATGACCTCGCACCCCCTGCTCTCTTCGGCTTTGGCATCTGTTTTGGCCCTGGGCCTGGTCCATCAAGCCAGCGCAGAAGGCACCATGAACAAGAAAGACCAAGAAAAGTGCTTCGGCATCGTCAAGTCCGGAGAAAACAGCTGCGCCAACCTCTCGGGCTCGCATTCGTGCGCCGGCGAAGCCAAAACAGACAAATCGCCTGATGAATGGAAACTGGTGGCCAAAGGCACCTGCGCCAAGATGGGTGGCCTGAGCGTCGAGCAAGCCAAAGCGGCCTTGGCCGGCAAAGGCAGCAAGGGCTGAACATGGCCCGCACGCCCATCGCGCGTGACCTGAGCGACCCATGGTCTTGGGTGGGGTTGGGCCTGCGAGCCCCCCACGCCCAAGCCTTGCACGCCGCGCAGTCCGCCGTGGGCTTTTTGCAGGTGCATTCCGAAAACTTCTTTGCCGACGGCGGCGCGCACCTGCATGAGCTCGCCCAGTGGCGAGAGCAACACGCCATCAGCTTGCACGGCGTGGGCCTGTCGCTGGGTTCGGCCGAGGGCATCGATGAGGCCCATTTGGCTCAATTGGCGAACTTGGTGGAGCGCATCGAGCCCGTGCGCGTGTCTGACCACGCCTGCTTTGCGCGCGGCGCGCTGCCCGGCATCGGCACCGTGCACGCCGCCGACCTGTTGCCACTGGCCTTCAATGCCGAATCGCTGGCCATCACCTGCGCCAACGTGCAGCGGGTGCAAGAGCGATTGCAGCGCCCCATCCTGATTGAAAACCTCTCCAGCTACCTGCGCCCCCAGGGCAACACCCTGAGCGAGGGCGAGTTTCTGGAGGCCCTGTGCCGCCGGACCGGTTGCCAACTGCTGCTGGACCTGAACAACCTGCTGGTCAACGGCGTCAACCACGTCTGGCGACAAAACGCGCAGCAGGGCCTCAAGCGCACGCCCGCCCCGCAAGCAATGGCGCAAGCCCAGGCGGCCGCGCTTGACTTGGTCTGGTCGCTGACACCCGAGCTGGTGGGCGAAATCCACCTGGCGGGCTTCCGCTGGCCCCAGAACGACGACGCATGGGTGATCGACGACCACAGCCAGCGCATGAGCCCCACATGCTGGGCCCTTTACGAACAAACCTTGAGCCACCTGGGGCCCGTGCCCACGCTGGTGGAGTGGGACACCGACCTGCCCCCCCTGGCCGTGCTGCTCGACGAAGCCCGCCTGGCCACCGTGGCGCTGAGCCCCCACATGAGCGCACCCGACGACGCGTGGGACCTGTGATGCCCACCGAAGCCCAACGCCAACAGGCCCTGTTGGCCGCCCTACGCACGCCCTGCCCGCCCCCGGGGCCGCTCGCGCCCACCCACCCTGCCCATGCGCTGCTGCGCGACCACGGCTGGGAGCCCGACGCCATGGGCCTGCGCGCCTACCAACTCAACGCGCAAGCCCACGCCACACAGGTGCTGCAGCAAACCTTTCCCACGGTGTTGGCCATGGTGGGCGAGGAAGCCTTGTCGCACTTGGCCCAGCGCTGCTGGCAACACCACCCACCCACCTCGGGCGACCTGGGCCAATGGCGCAGCCACCTGCCCGATGAGCTGGCTGCCAGCGAAGCCCTGCAAGCCTGGCCCTGGCTGGCCGACGTGGCGCGGCTGGACGACGCCCGGCACCAGTGCGCCCAAGCCGCCAATGCCGAACTCGATGCGGACAGCCTGCAACGACTGGGAGACACCGCCCCCACCCGCCTGCGCCTGAGGCTCAAGCCTGGCACGCAACTGCTGTCCTCACGCTGGCCGGCTGGCGCCTTTTGGCGGGCACATCACCTGCCGGAAGCGGCTCAAGAAAGCGCCATCGCCCAAGCCGTGGCCCAGGCCAAGGCGTGCGCCGAGCCGGCTGACGCATCGCCCAGGCACCACACCCTGGTGTGGCGACACGGCTGGCAAGTGCACACGCACGACCTGGCTGCCACCGACGACGCCGTTGGCGCGGCCCAGCTGGCATGGATGCACGCCCTGCTGCAAACGCCCCCACTCACCTTGGATCAGGCATTGGCGGCGGCAGGCCCGGACTTTGATGTCACCGAATGGCTGGCGCAAGCCCTGCGCGAAGGCTGGCTGTGGCACCTCCAGGTGGAACCGAACTGACCCACGCGCACATCGCGTCGGGCAGCTCACTCAAAAATCGTTGGGCCTGAATTCCAGCTCGATCACCGGCGGGACACGGCCGTTTTCGTTGGCCGGCAGCACCTCGGTGCGGTCGACCGCGCGCAGCACGGCCTCGTCCCACACAGCCACGCCCGAGGCCTTGAGCAAACGGCGCGAAATGATGCGGCCATCTGGGGCACAACGCACCTCCACCAAGGCCACGGGGTTGCCGCTGACGTTGTCGGTGAAGACGATGTTGGGCTTGACCCGGGCCTTGATGCGCCCGCCGTAAGCCGCCGTGGGCCCACCGGTTTGTTCCGAGGTGCCCAAAGACCCCAGCTCACCCATCATCTTGGCCAGGGTCGCGCGACGCTGCGCCTCGCGCTCGGCCACAGCCTGGGCGCTGTTGTCGCTGGGCTTGGCTTTGGGCTGCAGCTCGACCTTGGCTGGCGTTTTCTCAACCACCTTGACGGGAGGCTTTTCGGCCACCTTGGCCACCACCTTCTCGGGCTTGTCGACCTTCTCTGGCTTGGGCTGCTTCTTGCTCGGCTTGGGCGGCGTGGTTTCAAACACCTCCACCGGCTCTTTCTTCTTCGCCTTCTTGCGCTCTTCTTTGGTCACCTTGGCCACGACCACATCAGGCACACGCTCGGGCAACGGCTCAGGCGCCACGGCCTTGACAGGCTCGGGCACAGGCGGTGGGGGCACAACGGGTTCAGGCGCAGGGGGCGTCGGGGGCGGCTCAGGCGGTGCGACGGGTGCCGCAGGTGCCGCCACCGTGGGCACTTCGGCCCACACCTCGGCCTCCACGGGCTCGGGGTTGGTCATCTTCCAGCGAACGCCCAGTGCCAGCGCCCCCACCAACAGCAGGTGCACACCGGCGGCCATGGCCAAGCCCAGCCCCCACCCATCGGCCGTGCGCGGGCGAAGGATGTCGAGCGGCTGGGCGCTGGCCGATGTGCTCAAGCCTCAGCCCCCTGTGGTGCGCACCGACAGGCCCACGCGGGCCACACCGGCTTTTTGCAGCACGCCCATGATGCGAACCACCTCGTCGTAACGGACGTCCTTCTTGGCACTGATGATGACCGGCACCGCATTGGGCCCGCCCGCAGCCTCCCCCTGGATGGCCTTGACGCGTTCAGCCAACTCAGAGACCGGCAAGGTGTCTGCGTCCTTGCGGTCGATGCGCAAACGCACCTGCTGGTCGTCTTGCACCACCACCTCAATGACCTTCTCAGGTGTTTGCTTGGCCTTGCCCATGCTGGGCAGGTCCACCACCCCCGTGGGCAGCAGCGGCGCGCTCACCATGAAGATGATCAAGAGCACCAGCATCACGTCGATGAAGGGCACCATGTTGATCTCGTTGCGGGTGCGCCGGCGGCGTCCGCCCGAGCGGGCATTGAGCTCGGCCACGGTCAGCGCCCCTGTGCCGGAGGACGGGCGGCATCGGCCGAGGGCCCGGTGGCCGCGCCAGCCGGCACCGCGTTGCGCGCCAGGATGTTCGAGAACTCTTCGACGAAGGTGTCCATCTGGGTGGCGATGCGGTCGATGTCACGCGCAAAGCGGTTGTAGGCCAGTACGGCAGGGATGGCGGCGAACAAACCAATGGCCGTGGCCACCAGGGCTTCGGCAATGCCCGGCGCCACCGTGGCCAAGGTCACCTGCTGCATGTTCGACAGGCCAGTGAAGGCGTGCATGATCCCCCACACCGTGCCGAACAGACCGATGTAAGGCGACACCGAGCCCACAGAGCCCAAGAAGTCCAACCGCGACTCGATCACGTCCATCTCGCGCTGGTAGCTGGCGCGCATGGCGCGGCGCGCGGCGTCCAGCAAGGTCTGCACATCGGCCACGCGGCGTTCGCGCAGCTTGAGGAACTCGCGCATGCCGGCCGCAAAAATGCGTTCCTGAGGCGATGGCGGGCCGTTGCCGCGAGAGGCGTCCTGATACAGCTCCTGCAACGTGCAGCCGGCCCAGAACTCGCGGTCGAATTCGTCGTTGTCGTCGCGCACACGCTTGAGCCCGATCACCTTGCCGAAAATCACCGTCCAGCTTGCCAGCGACACTGCCAGCAGCAAGACCATCACGATCTGCACCACCAGGCTGGCGTGCAGCACCAGTTGGATGATGGACAAGTCTTGGTTCATGGGGACAAGCTCCTCAAGCGGGGATCGGTGTGGGCAGGATAGCCAAAATTCGGGCGGGGATGCGGCCGGGGCGGAAGGCGTCTTGCGTGGCATCGGCCCCGGGCCGCCCCTCCACGGGCTGCACCCAGCCAATGCGGACACGGCCTTGCGTCAACAAGGTCTCGCCCCGCCAGACGGTTTGGTCAAACGCCACGCTGGCGCGCCCCACCTCGGACACGGTCACCGTGACCCTCAAGCGGTCGTCCAACCGAGCCGGGCGCAGGTAGCGCAGCTGGGTCTCGGCCACCACGAACATGCCCTCGCCCGACTGGCGCATGGCCTCTTGCTCAAAGCCCAAGCTCGACAACCACTCGGTGCGGGCCCGTTCCATGAACTTGAGGTAATTGCCGTAAAACACAATGCCGCCGGCATCGGTGTCTTCCCAGTACACGCGCACGGGGTGCGAGAAATGGATGCCCGCCTGGGCATCGGGCGGGGACGGCTCGGGCGACAGCGGCTGCACAGACATGCCTTGATTATCCAACCGAGAAGGCTGCGGTTTCCCCAAGCGACCCGATCAAAGTGCGTCGGGGGACACCACCGCGTGCAAGGTCACCTGGGCCTCGCCTTCGCGCTCGCGGCCACGCAGCCACCACACCGCGCCCTTTTTGATGGCCCAGGTCTGATCCTGCCCAGCCAGCAAGCGCGCCGCCAGCAAGCCCAAAGTGGGTTGGTGCCCCACGATCACCACCGTGCCCGGCCCATCCGGCCAACGGGCCGCGGCGAGCAGGTCGTCGACCGATGCCATGGGGTCGATGCTGGGCACCACTTTGTAGCTGCGCCCCATGGCGCGGGCGGTTTGTTGGGCCCGCACAGCCGGGCTGACCAGCACGCGCGCCGCCTGGGGCAGGCGCTGGTCCAGCCAGTCGCCCATGCGCTCGGCCTGCCGCTCGCCCTTGTGCGTCAAGGCGCGTGCGAGGTCTTGCTCAAAGGTGGGGTCCTCGCCCGTCACCGGGTCTGTGGGGCCGTCGTGGGCTTGGGCGTGTCGCCAGAGGATCAGGTCCATGCGGTTCACTCTCGGTCAGTCACCCCGGGGCACAAGGGCACGCACACCCTAGCTGGATGCGCGGTGCAAGTCCATCAAAGCCTGTTGCGCGCTGTGGCCACCAGACTCCAACACACGCTCGTAACGTCCATCGCTCAGTTGGGTCCAGGCGTCGCGCCCGTCCAGCAGGTAGGGCACCAAAGCCTGGTCGATCACGCGCTGGCGCAGCACCGGGTCGCGCACCGGCCAGGCGGCCTCGATGCGGCGTGTCATGTTGCGATTCATCCAGTCGGCACTCGACAGGTAGAGCGCCTCTTCAAAGTCTTGCTCGCCCCAGCGAAAGTACAAAATGCGTGTGTGCTCCAACATGCGCCCCACCACCGAGCGCACCCGGATGTTGTCGGTGCGCCCTGGCACACCCGGCGGCAACACGCAGGCCCCACGCACGATCAGGTCGATGCGGGCACCCGCCTGACCGGCTTCGATCAAGGCGCGGATCAAGGGCTCGTCGGTCAAAGAATTGAGCTTGAGCACGATGCGCGCAGACTTGCCTGCCTGTGCGGCTTCGGCCACCCGCGCGATCATGCGGATCAGCTGCTTTTGCATGGCGAACGGTGCCAACTGCAATTGCCTCGGTGACTTCAGTTGCGTGAGGCTGGAGAGCTGCTGGAACACCATGTCGACATCGGCCGTGAGCTCGGTGTTGCTGGTGAGCATGCCCAGGTCGGTGTAGAGCGACGCGGTTTTGGGGTTGTAGTTGCCCGTCGACAAATGCGCGTAACGGCGCAAGCGCGCACCCTCGCGCCGCGTGATCAGCATCATCTTGGCGTGGGTTTTCAGGCCCACGATGCCGTACACCACCTGCGCGCCCAGGGCTTCGAGTCGCTCGGCCCAATTGATGTTGGCCTCTTCGTCAAAGCGCGCCTTGAGCTCGACCACGGCCAGCACCTCTTTGCCACGACGCACCGCCTCTAGCAACAACTCCATCAACACCGACTGGCTGCCCGTGCGGTAGATGGTTTGCTTGATGGCCAGCACGTCGGGGTCGTAGACCGCCTCGCGCAGGAAAGCCACCACCGCATCAAACGACTCAAAGGGGTGATGCAAGAGGCAGTCGTGGTGACGCAAGTGCTCGAACATGCCGCCGTGCTGAGGCAGATCGGTCGGCCAACCGGCCACATAAGGCGCGAAACGAAGCGAATCTGCATGGACCTGATCGATCAGTTGCGTCAGTCGCACGAGGTTGACAGGGCCGTTCACTTGGAACAGCGCCGCATGGCCCAAGCCAAACTGCTCCAGCAAGAAATCAGACAGGTCTTTGGGGCAGCTGCGAACCACTTCCAGACGCACCGCCTGACCAAACTGGCGCGTGCTCATCTTCGATCGCAAAGCCAGGCGCAGGTCGGTGACGTCGTCTTCGTCGACTTCGATGTCGGAGTCACGCGTGAGGCGGAACTGAGAGAACGCCTTGATTTCGCGGCCCGGGAACAGCTCGTCGAGGTGCGAACGGATGACGCTGGACAACAACACGAAGCACTGTTGTCCGGGCTGGCAAAGGTGGTCAGGCAAGCGAATGACACGCGGCAACACCCGTGGGATGCGCACGATGGCGATGTCGTTGTCTCGGCCAAACGCGTCGCGGCCACCCAGGCGCACGATGAAGTTCAGCGTCTTGTTGGCCACCTGTGGGAAGGGGTGGGATGGGTCCAGCCCAATCGGCACCAACAGGGGCTGCACTTGTTTGCGGAAAAAGCCCGCAACCCACTCGCGCTGCTGCGCGTTGCGGTCGGCATGGTTGAGCACGTGCACGCCGGAGCCGCGCAAAGCCGGGCCGAGCACGTCGTTGAAAACCTGGTATTGGTCCTCAACCAGCCGGTGAGCCTCGCGAGCGACATCGACCATGTAGGCTGGGTCGATGCCGGTGCCGTGGGTTTTGGACGCCTCAACCACGTCGGCGTAACGCACCTCGAAGAATTCATCGAGGTTGGACGACACGATGCAGATGTAGCGCAAGCGTTCCAGCAAGGGCACGTCTTCGCGCTGTGCCTGGGCCAGCACCCGGCGGTTGAACTCAAGGATGGCCTGTTCGCGGCTCAACAATTTCAAACGCTTGCTACCTGGCACCTGAGGATACTTTCTGGATGAACGCAATGCTGGACACCGCGGGCGGTAACGCGGTGCTTTGAGTTTAGAACGCCATGTGCGTCAGCTTGATGACAATTTTGTGTCAGTGCGCCGATTCCCAATTGGGACCCGCCCCCACCTCGGCCAAAAGGGGGACACGCAACTGCGCCACACCGGCCATCAAGCGCGGCACCTCGGCCTTGACCCAGTCCAGCTCGGCGTCAGGCACCTCCAGCACCAACTCGTCATGCACCTGCATGATCATGCGCGACGCCCTGCCCTGCGCGTCCAGCGTGTCTTGCACCGCCACCATCGACAGCTTGATCAGGTCGGCCGCGGTCCCCTGCATGGGCGCGTTGATGGCCGCACGCTCGGCACCAGCACGGCTGGGGCCATTGGCGCTGTTGATCTCGGGCAACCACAGGCGTCGGCCAAACACGGTCTCCACGTAACCCTGCGCTTTGGCCAGCGCGCGGGTGTCGTCCATGTAGCGCTTCACACCGGCAAAGCGGTTGAAGTAACGCTCGATGTAAGACGAGGCGGCCGAGCGCTCGATGCCCAGGTTCTTGGCCAGGCCAAAAGCGCTCATGCCGTAGATCAGGCCAAAGTTGATGACCTTGGCGTAGCGGCGTTGCTCGCTCGATACGTCATCCACCGGCACGCCAAACACCTCGCTGGCGGTCGCCCTGTGCACGTCCAGGCCTTCGGCAAAGGCGCGCAGCAGGCTCTCGTCTTGCGAGATGTGGGCCATGATGCGCAGCTCGATCTGCGAGTAGTCGGCCGAGACGATGCTGTGACCTGGTGGGGCGATGAAGGCTTCGCGGATGCGGCGGCCCTCGGCGGTGCGCACAGGGATGTTCTGCAGGTTCGGATCGTTGCTCGACAAGCGGCCCGTCACCGCCACGGCCTGCGCGTAGTTGGTGTGCACGCGGCCCGTCTCGGGGTTGATCATCAAGGGCAGCTTGTCGGTGTAGGTCGACTTGAGCTTGGCCATGCTGCGGTATTCAAGGATACGGGCGGGCAGCGGGTAGTCTTCGGCCAGCTTTTCAAGCACCTCTTCGTTGGTGGAAGGCGCGCCGGTGGCGGTCTTTTTGACCACGGGCAAACCTTGCTTGACGAACAGGATTTCACCGAGCTGCTTGGGCGAGCCCAGGTTGAAGGGCTGCCCCGCCAACTCGTAGGCCTCTTGTTCAAGCTGCACGATGCGCTGGCCCAACTCGTGGCTTTGCTGCTGCAGCAGCTCTCGGTTGATCAGCACACCGTTGCGCTCGATGCGCTGCAACACCCGCGAGGTCGGCATCTCAAAACGCTGGTAAATGTCGAGCAGACCGGGCTCGGCTTGCAGACGCGGCCACAGCGTTTGGTGCACGTCCAGGGTCAGGTCGCTGTCTTCGCTTGAATACTGCGATGCGCGGTCCACCGCCACTTGGGCAAACGGGATTTGCTGAGCACCCTTGCCGGCCACGTCTTCATAGCTCAGGCCCGAGCGGTTCACAAAGCGCTGCGCCAGGCTGCCCAGGTTGTGCGGGCGGTGCGCTTCGAGCACATAGCTTTGCAGCATGGTGTCGTGCGCATAGCCCTGAATGGCGATGCCGTGGTTGGCCAGCACGTGGGCGTCGTACTTGATGTGCTGCCCGACCTTGGGCCGGCTCGCGTCTTCCAGCCAAGGCTTGAGCTTGGCCAGCACCTCGTCCAGCGGCAATTGCGCTGGCGCGTCCACGCCCTCGTGGCGCAGCGGGATGTAGCACGCCTCACCCACCTTGTCGCTGAACGACAGGCCCACGATGTGGGCGCGCATGGCATCCAGCGAGTCGGTCTCGGTGTCAAAGGCGACCAGATCGGCTGCCTGGATGCGGGCGTGCCATTGATCGAATGTGGGCCAATCGAGCACGGTGTCGTAGTGGGTTTCGATGGCGTTTGGCTTGGAAGACGCAGCCTCGGTGTTGGCAGCGTCACCGGCTTCGTCAGACACCTCTGCGTCTGAGCTGAACAGGTCGCCAGTGTCGCTGGGTTTGCGGGCCTTGGCCGGCTTGCCCGTCGTTGCAACGGCAGCCTTGGCCACGCCGCCACCCAGCAGCTTTTCTAGGTCGGCGCGCGCGCTGCGGAAACCAAAGCGCGTGTAGAAATCCAACAACGCCGGCAGGTCGGGCGCCCTCAGCGCCAGCGCATCCAGCGAAGGCCATTCGGGCACGTGCCCGGTCAGGTCGCAGTCGAGCTTGACGGTGATCAGGCGGCGGCCCTGCGGCAACCAATCCAAGGCTTTGCGCAGGTTCTCGCCCGCCACGCCCTTGATGCTGTCGGCCGCAGCCACCACGCCGGCCAAGCTGCCGTGCTCTTGCAACCACTTCACGGCCGTCTTCGGCCCAACTTTTTCAACGCCTGGCACGTTGTCAACCGTGTCGCCAATCAAGGTCAGGTAGTCGATGATCAGCTCAGGTGGCACGCCGAACTTGGCTTGCACGCCGGGGATGTCCAGCACCTCGGGCGGCTTGGCCATGGTGTTGATCAAAGACACCTGGGGGTTCACCAGTTGGGCCAGGTCTTTGTCACCGGTTGAGATGACGACCTTGTGGCCTGCCGCAGCCGCCACACGGGCCAGCGTGCCAATGGCGTCGTCGGCCTCGATGCCAGGCACTTCCAGAATGGGCCAGCCCAGCAGCTTGACGACCTCGTGGATCGGCGCGATTTGCGATCGCAAATCTTCGGGCATCGAGGGCCGATGCGCCTTGTACTCGGGGTACCACTCGTCGCGGAAGGTCGGGCCTTTGGCGTCAAACACGCAAACCGCATGCTCGGCCTGGATGTGGTCACGCAACCAGCCCATCATGTTGACCACGCCATGCATGGCCCCTGTGGGCTCGCCCTGAGGCCCGCGCAGGTCGGGCATGGCGTGGAAGGCGCGGTAGAGGTAGCTGGAGCCATCGACCAGCAACAAGGTCGGCAGCGGTGCGCTCGTGTCAGTGGGGCCCGAAGGGGCTGAGGCGAGGCTGGGAGAGGTGTCCGGGGCGTTCATGCCCCGGATTGTGCGGGATGGCGCCGCGATTGGCGCCAGCCTCATCAGAAGTCGGCGGAAGCCCCGACCGAGAAGAGCTGCAAGGTCTTGCTGCCCTTCTTGAGCAAAAGGTCGTAGCCAGTCTGGAACCGCAGGTAATCGTTCAACGGCAAAGACAAGCCAACGCCCACATAAGGTGCGATACCGAAGTCACTGCTGTCTTTATTGACCGAGGCGGTGGCCTTGGCTGTCGGGCTTGACGTCGTGATCG
The DNA here is from genome assembly GCA_947377275.1 of Burkholderiales bacterium. Taxonomy (GTDB): domain Bacteria; phylum Pseudomonadota; class Gammaproteobacteria; order Burkholderiales; family Burkholderiaceae_C; genus Aquabacterium. Next base: position 13,781 of record CANCFV010000001.1, read on the forward strand.
TGTTGACCACGCCACGGGTGTCGCTGTGAACCCAAGCCACACCCAAACGCACGTGGTTGGTGATCACAGAGAAGAGTTCAATCTCCCAATTGATGCCCAGTGTGAGCGCGCGTGCCGAATCGCGGACCTGCGCAAAATCAACATCGCCAGCGACGTAGGCGTTGCTTTGCAACGCGGCGCCACGGTTCACACCACCAAAGTAAAAGTAGTTGACTTCGGCCGCCAAACCAGGGGTCATGCGGTAGCCACCGAAGAGCTTGCCGCTCACCGCCAGACGCTCGCAGTAACCACCGGGGGTGTTAGGGAACTGCTCGCAATCTCGCGAGTTGACACCGAAGCCGGCAGCGCCGCCAACGTACACACCCAGAGGCGCGCTCTGGATCTCAGGATCGGCCCAAGCCTGCGTGGCGCCCATCAGAGCCGTCGCGGCAACCAAGGTCGTGCCAAGGTGTTTGGCTTTCGAAGCCAAGCTGTGTGTGTTTGCAATCATGGTTCTCGGGCTCTTCGCTTTGGATGTGGCTCGCCCCCGAAACGCATGGACATGCGCGCAACGGGGACCGTGTTTTCAAGATCGTGAGAAGTCTGCCACAGCGGCTTCTACAATCACACGCTCGTCTACCCCCTGTGGCTGAGGGTTTACGCCTAAAGCCACCCTGGGCCCGCCTCCCGATGTCTGACATGTTCCATGGCCGTCTTCACTGAAGTGACCCCGCAGGAAGCGGCTGGTCTCCTGAGCTCACTGAACCTGGGCGCACTGCAATCCATGCAGGGCTGTGCCTCTGGCATCGAAAACACAAACTATTTCGTCAGCACCGACCAAGGTGACTACGTGCTCACGCTGTTTGAGCGCCTGAGTTTCGAACAACTGCCCTTCTACTTGAACCTGATGCACCATCTGGCGCAGCGCGGCGTGCCCGTGCCCGCGCCCCAGGCCAACGCACAAGGCGAGATCCTGCACAGCCTCAAGGGCAAGTCCGCTGCCGTGGTGACACGTCTGGCGGGCCGCAACCAGCTGGCGCCCCAGCCGGCCGACTGCGCGCAAGTCGGCGCCATGCTCGCCCGCATGCACCTGGCCGGGGCTGATTACGCCCACCAGCAGCCCAATTTGCGAGGCCTGGCTTGGTGGACGAACACGATCCCGGTGGTGCTGCCTCACCTGAGCGCCGCGCAAGCCGAGCTGATCCAGTCAGAGCTGAGCTTCCAGCAAACCCTGGCCGCCAGCGAAACCCACCGCGCGCTGCCCCAAGGCCCGATCCACGCCGATCTGTTCCGCGACAACGTGATGTTCGACGGCCCCACCTTGTCGGGCTTCTTCGATTTTTACTTCGCGGGCTGCGACACCTTTGGCTTCGACATCGCCGTGTGCCTGAACGACTGGTGCATCGATTTGGCCACAGGCGCACTGGATGAAGCGCGCGCCCAAGCCTTCGTACAGGCCTACGATGCCGTGCGCCCCCTGACAGAGGCTGAAATCGAACTGCTGCCTGCACTGCTGCGCGCGGCCGCTCTGCGTTTTTGGACCTCGCGCCTGTGGGACTTCCACCTGCCACGCGACGCCGCCATGCTCCAACCCCACGACCCCGCGCATTTTGAGCGCGTGCTGACCCTGCGCCGCACCCAACCATGGGCCTATCAGCGCCCCGCGAAGGGCCAGGCATGAAGCTCAAGCTCGTCAAGGCCGCACAAGGCTGGGTGTGGGTGAGGCAAGGCTTGCTGGCCAGCCGCAAGCAACCCCTGGGCTTCGTCGGCCTGTTTGGCCTCGTGGCCAGCTCCGCCATGATGCTGATGGCCTTGCACGCCCGGCTGGGCGGCATGCTCGTGGTCGGCGCCATGCCTTTGATGTGGATGGGTTTCATGCTGGCCACGCGCCGTGTGGTCATGGGCCAACGCATCACACCCGCCGTGCTGATCGAAGCCATCCGCGCCCCCGACAGCCCCCGCAAGCCCTTCGCCCTGTTGGGCGCCGTGTACGTGCTGTGCACCCTGCTGGTCATGCAACTGGCCCAGTGGCTGGGCCCCGACGCCGAGGCGCTCGACGCCGTCATGGAGGCGGCGCAAAACACCGCCGACGTGGTCAGCAACCCTTTGGTGCAGCAAGACATGCTCACGCGCATGCTGCTGACCCTGCCGCTCTCGCTGACGTTCTGGCACACGCCAGCGCTCTTGCTGTGGGCCAAGCTGCCGGTGTCCAAGGCCTTGTTTTTCAGCGCCGTGGCGACCTGGCGCAACCTGAGCGCTTTTGTGGTCTACGGCGCCGCATGGACGGGCATCGTCGTGTTGCTGGGTTTGCTGGACCGCGCTTTGGGCGCGCTGCTGCCCGAGCCCTTGATCGGCGACCTCCTCACCCTGGTGGCCGGCATGTGGGTCATCGGCGCGTTTTACGCCTCGCTGTACTTCACGGTGGTCGACTGTTTCGAGCCCCACGACAGCGAAACCCGGCCGAACGCCACGCCAGACAACTTGGCTTGAAACAGCGCCCGGGCGATCAAGCGCTCAGTCGCTCGACCCCTTCGAGCGGGCATGCATAAACCGCATTGCGCAGGGCCGCGATGGCCTCGTAGCGCGTGAAGCTGCGACGCCACGCCAGCACCACACGTCGCGTGGGCACAGGCGCCTCGAACGGGATGTAAACCAAGTGCGGGTGAGGCTCCACAGGCACCGACAGGCGCGGCACCACCGTCACGCCCATGCCGGCGGCCACCATGTGCTTGATGGTCTCCAAAGACGAGCCCTCAAAGCTCTTGCGGATGCCCTCTGCGTTGCTTGAAAAACGCGCGTACTCGGGGCACACCTCGAGCACGTGGTCGCGGAAGCAATGGCCTGCGCCCAGCAGCAGCATGGTCTCTTGCTTGAGCTCCTCGGCGCTGATGCTGCTGCGTTGGGCAAATGGGTGGCTGCGGGGCACCGCCACCAGAAATGGCTCTTCGTACAGAGGCGCCACCGCCAAGTTGGTGTCGGCAAAAGGCTCGGCCATGATGGCGCAGTCCAGCTCGCCAGCACGCAACATCTCCAGCAGCTTGACGGTGAAGTTCTCCTGGAGCATCAAGGGCATCTGGGGCACCTTGTCGATGGCCTGACGGACCAGGTCTGGCAGCAGATAAGGCCCGATCGTGTAGATCACGCCCAGCCGAAGCGCGCCGGCCACGGGGTCTTTGCCGCGCTTGGCGATCTCTTTGATGGCCTGGGCCTGCTCCAGCACCGATTGGGCTTGGCGCACGATGTCTTCGCCCAGCGGCGTGACGCTGATTTCGGCGCTGCCGCGCTCGAAGAGCTTGACGTCGAGTTCGTCTTCGAGCTTCTTGACGGCCACCGACAAGGTCGGTTGAGACACGAAGCAAGCCTCGGCGGCACGGCCAAAGTGGCGCTCGCGAGCCACCGCCACGATGTAGCGCAGTTCAGTCAGGGTCATGGCTAGTGATTGTGTCGCATGGGCAAAGGGCACTCAAGCCTTGAGGTATTCCGACTTCTGGCCCAGCCAGCGGGCCACGTGACGATCGGCCGCATGCGGGTGCTCGCGCAGCATGCGCAAGGCACTGGCACGGGCTTGCTCGACCAGGTCACCGTCTTCGTGCAGGTCGGCAAAGCGCAACAGAGCGGCGCCCGATTGGCGTGCGCCCATGAACTCGCCGGGCCCGCGGATCTCCAGGTCACGCCGGGCGATTTCGAACCCATCGGTGGTTTCGACCATGGCTTTGAGGCGCTGCTTGCCCGAGTCTGACAAAGGCGCGCCATACAGCAGCACGCACACGCTGGCCACCGCACCCCGGCCCACCCGACCGCGCAGCTGGTGCAACTGGCTCAGGCCAAAGCGCTCGGCGTGCTCGATGACCATCAGGCTGGCGTTGGGCACGTCCACACCCACCTCGATCACGGTGGTCGCCACCAGCACCGACAGCTCGTTGGCGGCGAACTTGGCCATGACCTCGGCTTTCTCGGCCGGCGGCAGTTTGCCGTGCAACAAGCCCACGCCAAAGCCGGCCAGGGTGGCGCTGAGCTCTTCGTGGGTTTGCGTGACGTTGCTGAGGTCCAGCGGCGGGCGGGCATCGCTGAGGCGACCCGCGGCCTGGTCTGCGGCCAGGTCGGTCTCTTCGGTTTCGTCAATCAGGGGGCAGACCCAATAGACCTGGCTGCCCTTGGCGACCTCGTCGCGGATGCGTTCGATCACATTGTCACGGCGGCTGTCGGCGAACACTTTGGTGACGATGGGGGTGCGCCCAGGGGGCAGCTCGTCGATGGTGCTGACCTCCAGGTCGGCCAGGTAGGTCATGGCCAGCGTGCGCGGGATGGGCGTGGCGCTCATCATCAGCAGGTGGGGCTCCAGCTCGGCGCTCTGCAGCTTGGCGCGCAGCTGCAGGCGCTGGGCCACGCCGAAGCGATGTTGCTCATCGATCAACGCCAGCCCCAGCTTGGCGAACTGCACCTGGTCTTGGATGACAGCGTGGGTGCCCACCACCAGTTGCGCCTCGCCCGACGCAACGGCGGCGAGCTGTTCACGCTTGGCCTTGGCTTTGAGGCTGCCCGTGAGCCAGGCCACTTTGACGCCCAAGGGTTCGAGCCAACCCACCAGCTTGCGGAAGTGCTGCTCGGCCAAGATTTCGGTGGGCGCCATCAAGGCGCATTGCCAGCCGGCCTGCATGGCCACGGCCGCCGCGATGGCCGCCACCACCGTTTTGCCCGAGCCCACATCGCCTTGCAACAGGCGGTGCATGGGTTGCGGCCGGGCAATGTCTTTTGCGATTTCGTTGCAAACGCGCTGCTGCGCCGCGGTGAGCGCAAAGGGCAGCACCGCCAACAACTGGTCCTGCAAGCCTTGAGGCTGGGTCAACAACTCAGGGGCCTTGAGGTGAGCGCGCTCGGCACGGGCCCGCATCTGCGAGATCTGCTGTGCCAGCAACTCTTCGAACTTCAGGCGCTGCCACGCCGGGTGGCTGTGGTCTTCCAGCGCTGACAGCGACACCTCCGGGCTGGGCTGGTGCAAGAAGTGCAAGGCCTCGCGCAAGCTGGGCCAGTGGCGCGCTTGAGGCGGCAGCACCGCAGCCGGAATCAGCTCTTCCAGGGGGGCGCGTTTGAGCCCGGCCTCCACCGCCTTGCGCAGGTACAGCTGCGGCAGGCCAGCGCTGGTGGGGTAGATGGGCGTGAGCGAATGCGACAGCGGCGTGCCCTCGTTGACCACCTTCACCGTGGGGTGCACCATCTCGCGGCCAAAAAAGCCGAGTTTGAGATCACCCCTCACGCGCAGTCGAACGCCCACGCTCCAGGTTTTTTGCTGAGCCCCGTAAAAGTTCAGGAAGCGCAGCAGCACCTCGCCGCTGCCATCGTGCAGCTTGACGATGAGCTGGCGACGGCCTCGGGCTTCGATCCGGCTGTCTCGCACGATGCCTTCGACCTGCACGGTGTCGCCCTCGCGGGCGTCGCCCAGGCGGGTCAGCCGGGTTTCGTCTTCGTAGCGCAGGGGCAGGTGCAAAGCCAGGTCGATGTCTCGCCGCAAGCCCAGCTTGTCCATGGCCTTTTGCGGGGCCGAGCGCGTGTCAGACGGCTTGCCTTGCGCCACGGTGCCCGCACGCTCAGCCACCCCGGCAGGGGCCGCGGGGGTGGCGCTGGCTTGTGGGCTTTTGCTGACAGAAGCGCTGCGCGCCAAAGGGATCTCCTGGGTCTGTGTGCTCGGGCGTGAGCGCCCATTGTGCCCTCGCGCGGGGGCTCCCTGCCGATTGGCTCAGCCCCGCGTTCAGCAACGTCATCGCGGATTCATGGGGCCGTCATGCCCCCCACCTAAGGTGAGGAACATCTCAAACCGAGGAAGCCCCATGACCCCTTTCATCCGCACCCTCTTGGCCGCATCGGCCGCCATGCTGCTGAGCGGCGCTGCCGTCGCCCACGACGATGCCGATTGGCGCAGCGCACAAAACCAGCAAGCCAAATCGACACGCCCCCTGGTCATCGGCCACCGCGGCGCGGCGGGCTACTTGCCCGAGCACACGCTCGAAGGCTATGCCTTGGCCATCGAAATGGGTGCCGACTACATTGAACCTGACCTGGTGTCGACCAAAGACGGTCACCTGATCGCCCGCCACGAGCCCAACATCGTCAACACGACCGACGTGGCCTTGCGCCCCGAGTTCGCGGCGCGCCGCCGCATCGCCGTGGTGGACGGCGCGCCTGAAGAAGGCTTCTTCGCCGGTGATTTCACGCTGGCCGAAATCAAAACCCTGCGCGCCAAGCAAGCCTTTGGCGAGCGTCCGCAGCAGTTCAACGCGCAATTCACGGTGCCCACGCTGGACGAGGTCATCGCCTTGGTCAAGCGCAAGAGCCTGGAGAAAGGCCGCACCATCGGCATCTACCCAGAAACCAAGCACCCCAGCTACCACCAGGCTCTGGGCCTGCCGCTGGAAGGCAAGCTGCTCAATGCCTTGAGCCGCGCCGGCTGGAACCGCGCCGATGCGCCCGTGTTCATCCAATCGTTTGAACAAGGCAACCTCAAGGCCTTGAGCAAGCTGACCAAGGTGCGCCTGATCCAGCTGGTGGACGCCAACGACGTGAACGCCGATGGCAGCCTGGACTTCACCGCCCCCTTCGACCGCCCCTACGACTGGACCGCCTCAGGCAAGCCCGAACTGCTGGCCCGTACCTTCGGCTACTTGACCACCGACGCCGGCTTGCAAGAAGTGGCCAGCTACGCCTATGGGATCGGCCCCTGGAAGCGCTACATCGTCTCGACCGTGGCCACACCTGACGGCACAGGCCCTGGCGAAGCCAAGCTCGAACTGGCGCCCGCGGGCGACCTGATCGAGCGCGCCCACAAGGCGGGCCTGAAGGTGCACACCTGGACCTTCCGCAATGAGCAACGCCGCCTGGCCTCGAACTACGCCGGCAACCCCATCAACGAGTATGTGCAGTTTTACAAGCTGGGCATCGACGGGGTGTTTTCTGACTTCAGCGACACGGCCGTGGCAGCCCGCAATTTGTATGAACTTGAAACAAATCCTGCATTTGCCAACTGCCTGAAATTGCAAGCTCGCACCTGGGCCGAGCAGCGCGCCTGCCAAAGCGGCGCTCAGTGAGCCTGCTGAGCCTGCATTGAGCCCCCTGTGGGGCCGCATCGGCCAAAAGGACGCCCCTGATCCGGGTGACCTGATGGCCGATGCCGGCCACCCAGTGGGCAGCCAAGCCAACAACTTTGCAGGACAATGCGAGGTTTCCTTGGCACGGGACTTGTCCGTCCCTCAATGGCATGAGCACCCCCACTTCTTCGGCCCGCACCTTCACCCTGGCCGACTTCGATTTCGAGCTGCCGCCCGAACTGATCGCCCAACACCCCGCCAGCGAACGCAGCGGCTCGCGCTTGCTCGATGGCCGCGGCCCGCAGCCCATTGACCGCGTCTTTCGCGAGCTGCCCGAACTGCTGCGCAGCGGCGACCTGCTGGTGTTCAACAACACCCGCGTCATCAAGGCGCGCCTGTATGGCAACAAGGCCTCCGGTGGCGCACTCGAAGCCCTGGTCGAGCGCATCCTGCCCGGCACCCAAGAGGTCTGGGCCCATGTGCGCGCCAGCAAGTCGCCCAAGCCCGGTGCCCGGCTGCGTTTTGCCGATGCCTTCGACGCCGAAGTGCTGGGCCGCTGCGGCCCCGACGGCGGGGTGTTCCACCTGCGCTTCGAGGGCGACCCGCTCACCTTGCTGGACCAGCACGGCCACGTCCCCCTTCCGCCGTACATCACGCACGCCGACGACGCTGACGACGTGCGGCGCTACCAGACGGTGTTCGCCTCGGCCCCAGGCGCCGTGGCCGCGCCCACCGCCGCACTGCACTTTGACGAAGCCTTGCTGGCCCGCTTGGCCGAACGCGGCATCCGCAGCGCCGAAGTGACCCTGCACGTGGGCGCCGGCACCTTCCAGCCCGTGCGCACCGACGACCTCACTGAGCACAAGATGCACAGCGAGTGGTTCGATGTGCCCGCCGCCACGGCAGAGGCCATCCGCGCCACGCGCGCCGCCGGCGGACGCATCGTCAGCGTGGGCACCACCACCTTGCGCGCGCTCGAATCTGCCGCCCTGCACGCCTCGCCGCAAGAGCTGCTGCAAGCGGGCAGCCGCGACACCGACATCTTCATCACCCCCGGCTTCGAGCTGAAGGTGGTGGACGTGCTGATCACCAATTTCCACCTGCCCAAAAGCACCCTGCTGATGCTGGTGAGCGCCTTGGCAGGTTACGAACACATCCGTGCGCTGTACCGGCACGCCATCGACCAGCGTTACCGATTCTTCAGCTACGGCGATGCCATGCTGATCGAACGCTGAGTCGGCAACCGAACCGAATCAGATGCCCCCTGTGAACAACGCGATGCCCACCCCCATGCGCACGGGGCCCAGCGCTTGGCTGCGCCCATGGATGTTCGTGGTCAGCCTGATGCTGTCCTGGCTGGTGGTGGGGGGTGCCCATGCCGCGCCCACCTATGTCATCGACAAGGCCACCTTGATGCCAGGCCCTTGCGTGCACTTGCACGAGGGACTGCCAGTCACCTTGCCCGACGACTGGCGCGCCATGCAACTCAAGCCGCCCGGAGCCGCCTGCTACCGCGCCAAGCTGTTCATGCCCCGCTCGCCCACTGTGCCGTGGGCCCTGCGCATCGACCGGCTGCCAGGCAACCACCGCATCACCGTCAACGGGGTGCAACTGAGCACGCGCCACATGGAGGGCGAGGCCATCACCAGCATGGCCACGCTGCCCTACCTGATCGAACTGCCGGTGAACGTGCTGCTGGCGGGCGAGAACGACATCGAAATCGATGTCCGCATGAACCCCTTCCGCAAACCCGGCATCGCACCGCTCGAAGCGGGCCCCTTGTCGGACATGCGCAATGACTTCGATCGTTGGGTGGACCTGACCGTCTACCTGCCGCAAATGCTCAACATGAGCGTGGCCGGCATGGCTTTGTTCATCTTGCTGGCCTGGCGCTCACGGCCCAGTGACGTGATTTTCCCCTACTTCGGCGCACTGATGCTCATCATGTGCGGCCGCAACGCGCTGTACTTCGTCGAGACCATTTCCTGGCCCACGCCGGTCGTCGACTGGATGTTCTACGCCAGCCATGCAGTGACTACCTACTACCAGGTGATGTTCGGTCTGAGTTACGCCAACATCAAGGTCGACAAGCTCCAGTGGCCTCTGCGGATCATTGGCTTTGGTCTGCCGCTGCTGGGCCTGGTCTTCATGGGCACACCCTACCTCGACACCCTTCGCCTGATCGCCTACCCACTGATGATGGGCGGCGGCGTGCTGGTCGTCTTGCAGATTGTGCAAACGGCCTGGACCAAGCACTGGATGGAAGCCGTGGCCATGACCTTGGGCCCGGTGGGCACCGTGGTCAGCATGACGCACGACTACCTGTTCCTGACGCCCCTGGTCGACGTCACCGACCTGTACTGGACGCCCTACTTCGCGCCGATCATCTTCCTGGGCTTTGCGCTGACCCTGATGCGCAAGTTCATCGAGGCGATGAGCCTGTCCGAGCGCATGAACGTCACGCTGGAAGTGCGCGTGGCCGAGCGCACCCGTGCCCTTGAGGCTGCAAACCAGTCGAAAACGCGCTTCCTGGCGGCGGCCAGCCACGACCTGCGCCAACCCACCGCAGCCATCGGCTTGCTGGTGAGCCTTCTCAGGCAACAGGCCAAGGCCCCCGAAACACGCGAGCTGGCCAACATGCTCGACGAGGCTGTGGCCTCGATGGAGTCTCTGCTGGTGGGCCTGCTGGACATCTCCAAGCTCGACGCAGGCGCTGTCAAACCCGAGTTCCAGTCGGTGTGTTTGCACGACGTCTTTCAGGCGGTGCGCGTGCACGAGCAAAGCGCCGCCGATGGCAAGCGCCTGCAGTTGCGCTTCCGGCTGCCCCGCGACACCGCCGGCAAGCAGCTCATGGTGTTGACCGACCCCATGTTGCTGCACAGCGTGCTGCGCAACCTGGTGGCCAACGCCATCCGCTACACCGACTGCGGGGGCGTCCTGGTGGCGGCAAGGCGCCGTGGCAAACACCGCCTGCGCGTCGAGGTGTGGGACACCGGCATTGGCATTGCCCCCGAACAGCGCGAACGCATCTTCGAAGAGTTCTACCAAGTGAGCAACAGCGCCCGCGATCGCAGCCGCGGCATCGGCCTGGGCCTGGCCATCGTGCGTCGCACCGCCAGCATCCTGGGTGAACAGATCACCCTGACGTCCAGCGTGGGTCGAGGCTCCTGCTTTGCGATTGAGCTGCCACTCAACCTGGTCCCTGCCCTGCACCAAGCCCCTGCTGAAACGCCACGCCAACCCTTGAGCGGGCGCGTGATTTGGCTGGTCGAAGACGACATGCTGCTGCGCCGCGCCCTGGGTGAGATGCTGCACAGCTGGGGTGCCATGACGCGCACGTGGGCCGACGGCGAAGCCATGCTCGAAGACCTGCCCAACTTGCTGCGCGACATCGACGACGAGCACCTGCCCGACACCCTCATCACCGACTACCGCCTGCCTGGCATGAACGGCCTTCAAGTGAGCCAGACCCTGCTGGTGCACTTGCGCGCCCAGGGCCACAGCTTGCAAACGCTGATCGTCTCGGGCGACACTGACCCGACCGAGATCGCCCGACTGAGCGCCTCTGGCCAGGAAGTGCTGGCCAAACCTTTCCGCAGCGAACGCCTGCTGGAGCGACTCAACGCCCGTCGCCCCGCAACTCACACCCCATCGCCCAAGAGCCTGCCCCACCCCGCACCCGACGGCGACCTCGTCCAGACCTGACCCATGCTGAACTTCGATCTCATCAAAACCGAAGGCAACGCCCGACGCGGCCGCCTCACCCTCAACCACGGCGTGGTCGAGACCCCCATCTTCATGCCAGTGGGCACCTATGGCACCGTCAAGGGCGTGATGCCCCAATCGCTGCACGACATGGGCGCGCAGATCATCCTGGGCAACACCTTCCACCTCTGGATGCGCCCTGGCCTGGACGTCATGAAGCAATTCGGCGGGCTGCACAAGTTCGAGAACTGGCACAAGCCCATCCTCACAGACTCGGGCGGCTTCCAAGTCTGGTCGCTGGGCGAGATGCGCAAGATCAGCGAAGAAGGCGTGCGCTTTGCCTCGCCGGTCAATGGCGACAAGCTCTTCCTCACGCCCGAGATCAGCATGCAGATCCAGACGGTGCTGAACTCCGACATCGTCATGCAGTTCGACGAATGCACGCCGTACTGGAAGGGCGACAAATCGCTCGGCCACGTCACCACAGAGAAAGAGGCACGCGCCTCGATGGAGCTCAGCCTGCGCTGGGCCAAGCGCTGCCAAACCGAATTCGACAAGCTGCAGAACCCCAACGCGCTGTTCGGCATCGTGCAGGGCGGCATGTTCGAACACCTGCGTGAAGCATCGCTGGCGGCCCTGGTCGACATGGACCTGCCCGGCTATGCCGTGGGCGGTGTGAGTGTGGGCGAGCCCAAGGACGAAATGCTGCGGGTGATGGACCACATCAGCCCCAAGCTGCCGGCGAACAAGCCGCGCTACCTGATGGGTGTGGGCACGCCTGAAGACCTCGTTGCGGGTGTGGCAGCGGGCATCGACATGTTTGACTGCGTCATGCCCACGCGCAACGCGCGCAACGGTCACCTGTTCACGCGCTTTGGCGACCTGCGTTTGCGCAACAGCCGCAACAAGACCGATGAGCGCCCGATTGACGAGACCTGCGGCTGCTACACCTGCCAGAACTTCAGCCGCGCCTACCTGCACCACCTCGACCGGTGTGGCGAGATGCTGGGCCCGATGCTGACGACCATCCACAACCTGCACTACTACCTCAACCTGATGAAGGAAGTGCGCCAGGCACTGGACGAGGGTCGCTTCGCTGCCTTCCAGCAGCAATTCGCTGCCGACCGCGCACGCGGGGTCTGATTGAGGACTTGGCTGCAGCGCCTCCAGCGCCTGTTCACCACCACGGGCATCTGGGCCCTGGCGGCCTTGCTGTTGTTCGAGGAATGGGGCTGGGAGCGGCTCTCAGGGGTGGTGGCCTGGTTCGGAAGGCTGCCTGGTCTGCGCTGGATCGAAGCACGCATCCGCGCCCTGCCCCCGAAGGCTTCACTCGCCTTGTTCATCGTGCCAGTACTGTGCCTGCTGCCCGTCAAGCTGCTGGCCCTGTATTGGCTGGGGCAAGGCCACACGGTGCTGGGCATCGGCGTGATCGTCGCGGCCAAACTGGGTGGCACGGCCCTCACTGCGCGGCTGTTCGTGCTCACACAAGCCAGTCTGATGCAGATGCCCTGGTTTGCTCGCTGGTTTGGGCAGTGGATGGTGTTCAAGACACGCGTTCTCGCCACCGTGCGCGGCAGCGCCGCCTGGCAAAGCTGGCTGCGCACCCAAGCACGCGTCCATCAAGCTTGGCAGACCGCGACCGCCGCCCTGCTCAAGCGCTGGCCCTTCTCGTGACGCATCAGGGCCAAGCGCAGACGCGCTGGTTTCAAGGCAAGCGGTTCACCAGCAAATCGGCCACGACGGGGCGATGCTCCGAACCCTCAGCGCCACCCACGTCCACCTGAGCCACGCCCAACTGTGAACTGACCAGGATGTGATCGATGCGCAGGAACGATGGCATCCAGGCGCGCAGCGAGTGCCCGTGCGTGAACCCAAACCCTTTGCCCGCCGACGAAAAGGCATCTCGCAAACCGGTGTCGATCAATTGCTGCACCACGGTGGATGGCTCGGGTGCGTTGAGGTCACCCGCCACGATGCGAGGTCGCTGTGGCAACTGCAGCAGGTAGTTGCGCATCGACAAAGACTCACTCAAACGCGCACGCATGTTGGTGGCCCAGTTGTCCAAGCCCTCAAATCGCTCGGCACGCACTGCATTGAGGCCGTCGCGCGGCGATGTGAAGTGCACGGTCAGCACGTCAATGTCTTGCTCATGTGCCGTGATCACGCAGTGCACCAAGCTGCGGTAGGCCCCCGTTGATTGCAAGCTCACCTGCTTGCAATCGCGCATGGGAAAGCGGCTGGCCACCACATACTGCCCCTTCATGTAGACGGAGCGCCCGCCCACAAAGGCCTTGTACAGACCTGGATTGGTGTCCTCGACCTCGTCGAAGCTCCCTGCGTCTTGCATCACCAGCACATCAGGGTCTTGCTGCAAGACCTCCTCGTAAAGCTTGGCCATGCCGTTGGGCCGTTCAGTGGCCAGGTAAAGCTTGGCGTTGTAGGTCATGAAGCGAACCCGGCCTGTGCCGGCATCAGGTTCGCCCCAACTCAAACCCATCACGCCCCATAACACCCACGCCAAAGAGACAAGGGCCAACCCGCGCCACAACCACCCCAACCAGGCCGAAGCCAGTACCGCCAAGACCGCCGGCGCGAGGTACACCGGGAAAGGCACATACTGCAACATGGCCCTGATGGGGTGGTACTCCGGATGCCGGTGCAAAAGGGCAGACAGCGCGATGGCAGCCGAGGCCACAACCACCACCCACAACTTCAATGGCCATCTCGAGGCCACAAATTGGCTGGACTTCATTGCCTGTCGTTTCATGCGATCACCAGAACTGCCAATTGCCCATCAGCACCACCCAGACACCCAAAACCCCGTTGGTCACGGCATGCGCCGCAATCGCCGCCCACAGTGAGCGGGTGTAACGGTACAACAAAGCGTAAGCCAACCCGGCCACGATGGCGCCCAGCCACTGGGTGTGGGCCAGCATGAACACCAGGGTCGACAACACAATGGCTTTGGGCGAGACCTCGGCGGGGTCCACTTTTTCGAAGTTGGGGTTGTCGATCCAGCGCATCAAGAACGAGCGCCAGAACAGCTCTTCCATCACCGGCACCAACAGGGCGGCGCCCACCCAGCGCACCGCAATCAAGCCCCACTGCAACTGGCCATCGGCATCCACCGGGCGGAACGAGGCTGTGGGCTGCCCCAGCAGCATCCAGGGCTCGATCAAGACGACCCACAGCTTGAACACCACCACGCCCACCACGATGGCGAGCAGCCCTTGCCACAGGCTCAGGCGACTCAGGCGATTGAACTCGTCATAGCCACGCCAGAAAAAGGCCAGGCTGCCACCCACCACCAGCACTGACAAGCCGTACACCCAGCGTGGGTCCATGCCACTGCCATCGGCAGGTAAGTGGCCACGGACAGCCAGCAAGACCATGAACAACACAAAGGGAATGACGCGGGCCAAGGCCACACGAGAAAGCAAGCTGTCCATATCCATCGCAAGTTCGTTGAAGCCCAGCCCCTGTGCCGACCGGTGGCCCATTGTGACCTGAGGGGGACGTCCTCAAGGGGTTGGCTCGTCCAGCAGGGCTTGAACCCGCTGCTGCAAGACTTCGGGTGTGACCCGCTCAGGCGCCATCGGTTCCCCCACCACCAGGCCCACCGGGTTGAACAAGCCCCGACGCAGTGGCTTGGCCATGGCCGCGCCATCGATGCGCGAAAAGCTCGAACCCCAGAGGTTGTGCAAAGCAGAAGGAATCACCGGCACCGGGTTCGTCTCCAGGATCTTCATGATGCCTGCCTTGAAGGGTTGCAAACGTCCGTCTCGGGTGATGGCGCCCTCAGGGAAGACGCACAACAGCTCACCCTCGTTCAAAACCTGACGTGCACGCTCGAAGGCTCGCTCATAGGCTTGCGGATCTTCCTTCTGTGGGGCGATCGGGATGGCCTTGACGGCGCGGAAGAACCAGCCCAGCAAAGGGTTCTTGAAGATGCGATGGTCCATGATGAAGACCATGGGGCGCGGGCTGATGACCCCCAAGATGACCGCATCGACGAAACTCACGTGGTTGCAGACCAGGATGGCCGCGCCATCGGTGGGCAGGTGTTCTTCGCCGCGCACCCTCAAGCGGTAGACCAGCCGGGTCACCACCAACATGATCAGCCGCAAGATGTACTCGGGCATCAGCCAGAACACATAGCCCACCACCAGCACATTGAGCAAAGCGGTGAAGCCGAACACCTCGGGGATGCGCCAACCCGCGCCCAACAAAGCCCCCGCCATCAGGCTGCTCACGATCATGAACAGCGCATTGAGGATGTTGTTAGCGGCAATGATGCGTGCACGGTGGCTGGGCTGAGCGCGCAGCTGGATCAAGGCATACATCGGCACGCTGTACAAGCCGGCACTGAACGCCAGCAAGGCCAGGTCAGCCATCACACGCCAATGTGCGGGTTGACGCACAAACTCAGACACCCCCAGCAAGGCCGTGCCATGCGTGAGTCCCTGGCAAGCCAGGTAAAGGTCAAACGCAAAGAGCGACATGCCCACGGCGCCAATGGGCACCAGGCCAATTTCGACATGGCGGCGCGAGAAGGTCTCGCACAAGAGCGAACCTATGGCAATGCCCACCGAAAAGACCACCAGCAGCAAAGACGCCACCCGCTCGTCGCCACCCAGCACATCGCGGGCAAACGATGGAAACTGCGACAGGAAGACCGCGCCAAAGAACCACATCCAAGAGATGCCCAGCAGCGAACGGAACACGCTGGGGTACTCGGCCGCCAGCCGCAGGTTCCGCCAGGTCTCAGACACAGGGTTCCAGTTCAAGCGCAACGCTGGGTCTGCCGAGGGGGACGCAGGGATGCCCTTGGCAGTGCCCCACCCCAGCAAGGCCACGACCAAACACGCCCCGGCCACCCAGTGCACGCCGACCTGTGGGATGCTCATCAACATCCCTCCGCCCATGTTGCCCAACAAGATGGCCACGAAGGTGCCCATCTCAACCAAGCCGTTGCCACCGGTTAGCTCACTGGCGGCCAGGTGTTGCGGCAGGTAGGCGTACTTCACGGGTCCGAAGAAGGTCGAGTGCAGCCCCATCAAAAAAACGCAGCCCAACAGCACCGGCACCAGCTGAAACCAAAAACCGACGGCGGCCAGCACCATGATGCCGACCTCCATGAGCTTGACCCCGCGCATGACCCGCGCCTTGTCGTACTTGTCTGCCCACTGGCCTGCCGTGGCCGAAAACAGCAAAAATGGCAGGATGAACAAGGCGCCGATCACGAGGCCCGCCACTTTGGCGTCCAGCCAAGCCACTTGCAACTGGTAGGTCACCAGCACAGTGAAGGCAAACTTGAACAGGTTGTCGTTGGCCGCGCCCAAGAACTGGGTGAAAAAAAACGGGGCGAAACGGCGCTGGCGCAGCAACGTGAACTGGCCGTGCTCGGGCCTGTGCTCGTTCATGTCTTGCCCTCCTTGAGCGATGCCAGCACCGCTTCGGTGTCTTCACCCAACAAGGGGCCGCGCCGCGTGATGGCGCCCGGGGTGGCCGAGAGCTTGGGAATGATGCCAGGCACCTCGACGGTCAGCCCGTCGTGCGTGGTCACCGGCAGGATCATCTCTCGCGCCCGGTAGTGCGGGTCGAGCGCGATGTCCTGTGCGTTGTAGATGCGGCCCACCGGCACGCTGGCGGCATTGAGCACGTCAACCACCGTGGCCACGGGCCGTGTCGACGTCCAGGCCGCGATGGCCGCATCGATCTCGGTCACCCGCTTGACACGCCCCGGGTTGCTGGCGAGTTCGGCGTCCACGGCCAGATCGTCACGCGCAATCGCAATCATCAGGCGTTTGAAGATGGAGTCGCCATTGCCGCCAATCACCACCATGCCATCGGCACACGGGTAGGCGTTGCTGGGTGCGATCCCAGGCAAGGCAGAGCCGGCAGGCTGTCGCACGGCCCCGAAGGCACTGAACTCGGGCAACAGGCTTTCCATGCAATTGAACACGGCCTCGTACAAAGCCACATCGACCACCTGGCCTCGGCCCTTGGGCGCTTCTTGGCAGACGCTGCGCTGACGGGCCTGCAAGGCCAGCAAGACGCCAATGACGCCATGCAAGCCGGCCAGGGTGTCGCCCAAGCTCACGCCAGCGCGAACGGGCGTGCGCCCAGGCTCGGCATTGAGGTAGCGCATGCCCCCCATGGCTTCTGCCACCACCGCAAAACCTGGGCGTTCGCGGTAAGGGCCGGTCTGCCCATAGCCGCTGATGCGCAGCATGATCAACCCGGGGTTGCGCTGGCTGAGTTGCTCGTAGCCCAAGCCCCACTTTTCCATGGTGCCGGGCTTGAAGTTCTCGCTGACGACATCGGCTTCGTCGATGAGGCGCGCGACCGTGTCACGCCCCTCCTGGGTCCGAAGGTCCAGCACCACGCTGCGCTTGTTGCGGCTTTGCACCTGCCACCACACGCTGGTGCCGTTGTGCAGCATGCGCCACTGCCGCAAGGGGTCTCCGCCGGCCGCGGCATCTGACGCTGGCGGTTCGACCTTGATGACCTCTGCGCCAAAATCAGCGAGGGTCTTGCCCGCAAACGGGCCAGCGATCAGTTGCCCCAACTCAATGACCCGCAGCCCGGACAGGGCCTGCGGATTGGGGGGGGCGCTAAACGGTTCAGCAAGCGTGCTCATGGGCACGCATGGTAGGCCAAGACCGAGACGAATCAGCCGCGGACGCGACGTGCGAAGGCCACGCCCAACAGGCCCAGGGCCATCAGTGCAGCCGAGGCCGGCTCGGGCACGGGCTTGGCAGCGGCCGACACGGACGCGACGGGCGCCAGGGCACCGAAGTCGACGGTCCAGTAATACCCATGGGTGCCACCTTGCACCAAGCCCACGCCCAACGACAGGTAGCCAGACCCCAGGATCTGCGCCTTGTGACCGGCGCTGCCCATCCAGGCGTCCACCACATCTTTGGCCGTGCTCTGGCCCGCCGCGATGACTTCACCAATGGCGCTGGTGTTGGGGTACACCGACCACACGCGCGTGCCGAACGAAGTGCCATCGCAGCTGGTGTGGCTGAAGCAGCCGTTGGCCATCATGTCGGTCGAATGCTGATCGGCCACGAACGACAAGCGGTTGTCCAGCCCCAAACTGCCCAAGCCCACAGCCGCGCGTTCGGCATTGATCAGCGTCACCACCGATTGCTCCACGCTGTCGATGGCTGGATCCGCATGAGCGGTCATCGGCAAAGCGATCGCGCAGGCACTCAACACGGGTGCAGCCAAGGATCCAAACAGCGTGCGAAAACGGGTGAACATGCGCCAACACTCCCAAACGGATTTAATGGACGACAGTTTATGCAGCGCGACAGGCGCAAACAGGCTCGGCAGCAGCCGTGAGCATGCATTCCCCCCAAGCCAGGGGTGCTGCGCTCAACGCGCAGAGGCGCTCGGCTCTGGTTGGGTCACGAAGCCGATCTTGCTCAAACCGGCTTTGGACGCATCGGCCAAGGTCTCGGCCACCGCCCGATAAGGCACGTTCTGATCGGCCCTCAGGTGCAGTTCAGGCTGCACGGCCTTGGCGCCTTCTAGAACCATGCGGGCCGCCATGTCATCGCGGCTGATCGCCTGGCCATTCCAGTAACGCACAGCGTTGGCATCGATCGAGAGGTCAATTTTTTCCGCTGGCGCAGACACGACCTGCGCATTGGCCTTGGGCAGGTCCAGCTTGATGCTGTGGCTCAGCAACGGAGCCGTCACGATGAAAATCACCAACAGCACCAGCATCACATCGATCAGCGGCACCATGTTGATCTCGGCCAAGGGCGCGTTGCCCTTCTTGTCGTCAAAGCTGGCAAAAGCCATGGGAAGTCCTCACCGTGTGGTCGCTTGTGTCGACGGGTTGGCTGCGCTGGTTTTGAGCGTCTGGCCAGTCGACAAGAAGGTGAACAGCTCGAAGGCAAACGCGTCCAGCCTGCCCCCCCAGACGCGGTTGCTGCGTGCCAGCCAGTTGTAGCCCATGACCGCCGGGATGGCCACCGCCAAGCCCACACCGGTCATGACCAAGGCCTCACCCACCGGACCGGCCACCTTGTCCAAGGTGCCAGCGCCCGTCGCGCCGATGGCCAACAAGGCGTGATACACGCCCCACACCGTGCCAAACAGGCCCACGAAAGGCGCTGTGGCACCAATGGTGGCCAACACACTGAGGCCGCTTTCCATGCGCATGGTCTCCTCGTCCAGCACCTTCTTGATGGTGCGCGTCAAAAACTCCTGCGCGCTGCCGGCATCCTCCAACTTCGACGCGCCAAACCGCGCGTGGTGTGCCTGCGCTTGCATGGCATGGGCCGTGAGGCAGGCGAATGGCTCATGCACCCCGTCGCTGTGCAGGTGAGCCTGAACCGACTCCAACGAGCGAGCGCTCCAGAAGAAGTTCAAGAACGCACGGCTGCGCGCCTGCTGGCGAAACAGCGTCCAGCCCTTGCCCACGATCAAGCCCCACGACAGCACCGACATGATCACCAAGATCACGAACAGGCCCTGCCCGACCGCATCGGTTTGGGTGATGAAATGGGCAAACCCCATGTTGACCGCAGCACCGGTCGGTGACTGCAAAGCGGCGCTCGCCGAATCGGAGGCTGCACTGGCGATGTGGGACGAGCTGCTGGCAGCGCTGACAAGGGACTCGTTCATGGTGTGATGATCACTGGTCTTCTAGCGTGAAAGTTTGTGGCGCCATGACCCACACAGGTCGTGCGGCACCGTCTTCGATGTGCGGCTGGAAACGCGCGCGGCGCATGGCCTGCATGGCTTGCTGGTCCAGGCGAGCGTGTCCGGACGACTTGGCCACCTCAACCTCCTTCGGGCGCCCCAGCTCATCTACCAGCACCTTCAAGACCACGGTGCCCGACTCGCCCAGGTCTTGCGATGCCCTCGGGTAGGTCAACACCGGCTCGACCAGGTAACGCACGGCAGACGCCGGCAGCACCTTTGGCTGCGGCTGGGACCTCACAGGCTCGGCACCCACGGCCGTTGCGGCGGAAGGCATCGCCGTCGCTGCCTGCACCGTCGACACGGCAGGCAGTGCCTGTGCTACAGGCGCTGCAGACACCGCCGGAGCGACCGATGGAGAGGCCGTGGCCAATGGCGCCGGTGTTGCAGAGGGCAACGTCGAAGAGCCAGAACGCGGCTGCGGACTGTTAGGCGCCGCTGCACGAGGCTGAGCTTCAGGCACCACCGGCTCCTGCCGAGGCAAGGCGAGAGGGGCAGTCGGTGCGGCAAGCAGGCTGACGGTCAGCACCTGAGGCTCGCGCAGCACTGCGATGTCCTCAGGTCTGTGCACCATCCACCAGGCGCCAGCCACATGGGCCAAAGCCACCAGCCCCACAGCCAATGGGACCGGCCGAACCCGAGGAGACCCAAGCTCCCACGCCCCGACCGCCTCCTGCCACAGAGGGCTCGCAACAGAAGGGACACGTGGGGTGATGGCCATCGACGCAGTTTAGCGTGGCCCCATCCTGGGGGAGGACGCGCCACCAGCGGGCACAACGCTTCGTGGGATGATTCAGGGATGCGACGCTGCTGCCCGGAATGGGCTGACATGGCGACCACCAAACAGGGAAAGAAACATGCAAGTCGATGAACTGCTCGCGCCCATCGCGGGCGCTTCGCCGTGTGGCGAAGACATGTCGTTTTCGAATGAATTCGACCGCATTGCCGAAATGCGCCGGGAAGACGACCCGACGCTGGACCAGGGCGAGTGGGTCACCACCTTGAAGGTCGCCGAATGGCCGGGCGTGGCCCGCGCCTGCACCGAGCTCTTGCAGCAACGCACCAAAGACCTGCGACTGGCCATGTGGCTCACCGAGGCCTGGGCCTTCACCGACCACTACCAAGGCCTGGCCAAGGGCCTGGCCTTGTGCACCCAATTGAGCGAACGCCACTGGGACACCCTGCACCCACAAGCCGAAGACGGCGACCAAGAACAACGCATCGGCAACCTGAGCTGGCTGCTGCAGCGCGTGGTGACCCTGGCCGACACCCGCCCGATCACGCGCGGGCGCCAAGGCGAGGCCTATGCGCTGCGCGACCTGGTCAGCGCCAGACAAGCCCCCGCGCAGGGCAACCGTTCCCCCTACGACGCACCGTCAGACAAGCAAGACGCGATCACCCTGGAGCAATTCAACCGCATCGCCAAAGAAACACCCCATGCCGTCTGGCTGGGGCATGTGCGAGGCGTTCAAGAGAGCCACAGCCAGCTCCTGGCTTTGCAGCACGTCATCGACGGACACCTGGGGGCCGACGGACCCGGCTTCGTGCAAGCCAAAGAGGCTTTGGCGCGTGCCTTGCATGAGATCGAACGGCTGGCGCGTGAAGCAGGGGCCTTGTCGGCTGCAGTCACCACAGACGCAGCAGCCAACACGGCCAGCGACAAGCGGCCCGCCACAGAGTCGATCACCATGAACGACACACCAGCGTCCAGCGGACCCTTGCGCTCACGCGCCCAGGCGCTGGCCCAACTGCAAGACGTGGCCGACTTCTTTCGCCGCACCGAACCTCACAGCCCGGTCGCCTACTTGGCTGAGAAGGCCGTGAAGTGGGGTGAGATGCCGCTGCACGAGTGGCTGCGCAAGGTGGTCAAAGACCAGGGCTCAATGACCCACTTGCAAGAGCTGCTGGGCTTCGAAGACCCGGCCAGCCCCTGATCAGGTCCCGACCCGGAACTCGATGCGCCGGTTGCGGGCGCGGCCCGCTTCGGTGTTGTTGTCGGCCACGGGCTTGTCCGGCCCCTGCCCGGACGTCGCCAAGCGATCGGCCGGCAAGCCTTTGCTGACCAAGTAAGCCTTGACCGCCTGTGCGCGCGCCAAAGACAAACTCACGTTGCCAGCGCGTGCGCCCTGCGCGTCGGTGTGGCCAATGACCTCGAACTGACGGCCCTTGAGCTTGGCCAAGGCCACCGCCATTTCGTCAAGGATCAGCAAGCCTGCAGGGCGCAGCACCGCGCTGCCCGCCTCGAACTCGACGATGCGGTTGGCCAAGGCCTGGTCCACCAGAGCCTGCTCTTGCACGGCCACCCGCAAGCCGTTGCGCACGGTGTAGCTTGGGGTGAGCGACTGCGCCAAATCGGCGGCCACTTGCTGACGGGCGCCCTCGCTGCCCACCTCGCCTCGCAAGTCCACGTTGCTGCCTTGAACCGACAGCTGACCATGGCTGACCTGCTTGAGGCCTGGGCTCAAGAGCTTTTGCACATGCTGGGCCCACTGAGGCGGCGCAACCACGGCCCCCACAGTCAACTGGTCCACCACGCGATCGGCCCCATACAGCTCGCGCAATCGCCCGACGATGGCCGCGCGAGTGCCCTCGTCGGGCACGGTGCCAGCCACGACCACCGGCTTGCCGGGGTCAGGCTGCACCTGGGTTTGGCTGGGCGCTTGGACCTGGGCTTGCGCTTGGGCGCTCGCCACGCTCCAAACCGACGCCAGGGCTGCGCTCGCGACCCAGGGGCCCAAACGCCAAAGGCCGAAACTCACGGCATGGATGTTCACATCAAGCTCCCAGAAACACTTCGCGATAGGTGCTGAGCACCTGCGACAAGGACACACCCGGGTCGCGCAAATAGGTCGACAACTTGCGCAAGCCGTAGTCGGACAAGACCTCGTCCTCCACCCACTCGGATGCCATCAAGGAGACGCTGTGCTGCGCCAGCACCGCCGGGTCGATGGCCGCGAGCAGCGCCACGGCCGAGGCCCCTTGGAAGCCCACCAGCAAGTGGGGCACGCCGTCCTGATGGCAGACAAACAGCGCCAGCTCCAGGTCGTGGCGGGTGAAGAAGCCCACGATGAGTGAGAGCCAATACGCTGCCACAGGCCCACGCAAGGCCGGGTCGGTCACCAAAGGCAGTTGCAGGACCTTGTTGAGTTTGGCTGCGCCTTGGGTCATGGCGGGCTGCAGCAACATGCCCAAAGCGAGGGTGGCTTGCCGCACCGACAGGCGCGTGCCGCTGGCCGCCAGCATCTGCTCCAGGCTGGCCACCGTGTGCACGGCCAAGAAGTCATCCAAGGCCAAAGCCGCCGCCGCGGGATTGACGGTGATGTCCAAGGGCGCATTCAAGCTGGCCTGGGCGTGAGCCAGGTCGGTGGCGGCATGCGCCACACGCGCCACCTGCTCCAGCCGGGTCCACAGCTTGGCCAAAGCCACTGGGGCCAAGCGCATGAAGGCCTCAGGCTCGGCCAAATCGAAAGCCGCTGCCGTGACGAAGGGGAAACGCCGCCCCGACGCATCCTGGCTGGGCAGCCACTGTCCGGCCAAACCCACGCCACGCGCACTGCCCAAGATGGCGAACTGGACCGCGGGTGCCGCGTCGTAGATCAGCTTCCAGCGGGGATCGGGCGAGAGCCGGTCCAGCATCTGTGATTGCCAACGGTCCAGCGACTCGATGAGCGACGCGTGCTGGCCACTGCGCACGAAGTCACCGCGGGACGGCAACTTGCCAAAGTACAGCAACTCGGGCGATGACAGGGGTGACTGGCTCATGGTGCGACACCTCGCGCGTCTGCCGATGGGCTTGCGGGCGAAGCCGGTGGCACCACCGCCTCGGGGTTGACATCGCCCTGGCCCGCCACGATGGCCGGCAGCGCACCCGGCTTGGAAGCCACGCCACCTGCTGCGGTGGGCGCGGCCGCCACGGTGGCTGCCGGCGGCGGTGACGCCGCCGCGTTGGAGATGATGCGCAACTGCACCGCCAGCTGCGCAGCGCCCTGCCCCCAACGCAGCTCGAACACCTGCGCATCGATGCGACGGCGCTGGGCCGAATTGATCATCTTTTCAAGGGCATAGCGCCCCGGCTCATTGAAAAACTCCAAGGCCTTGCCGTCCATGCCGACAGCGCTGATGCGCACGCCCGGGGTGCCGGGCCCTGGCCAGACAAAGTTCGTCCAGGTGGCAGCGCCGTTGCGGTAGCGCAGCACCTGGCCGTCGATGTCCACCGTGTACTCGCTCAAGCCGGGGGAGGCCACGGGCAAGACCTGGAACACCGTTTGGGCTTCGGCCGCCGCGGGGGCGCCTCCCGCCGAGGCCTGCGCGCCTTGTCCGTTGAGCGGCGCCACCCAGGCCCCCAAGCCAGCAGTGAACTCAGGGCGAAGCCGCACGCCGATGTCAGCCCACGTGCGGGCTGCCAGCGTGTCACCACGCTTGGTCACCAAGGCGCCGAGCGCCTGCTCCACATACTTGGCCACGGCACCTTCCGAGCCAAAAACCTTGGCGATTTCGGTGGGGCTGGCCTCCAGGCGTGAATTGCGGTCGAACGGGTACTTGGTCGAGAGGGTGCGCTGATACGGATCAAACACCTGCGCCATCCACACCCGGTTGAGCTCTGCCTCGGCCGGCTTGACGATGACGGCGAACGACTGCATCAGAGGGCGAACCAGGATGGGCCTCAATGCGGCCTTGCTGGCCTCGGGCATGCCCACCAGCATCTGGTCATCGACCAGCTTGAGGGCCTCGGCCATCTCACCGCTGCCCTCCAGCGTCTGCATCATCAGTTGCTTGGAGGCCGGGCCTGGGTCTCCCTGGGTCTTCATCTGATTGAAGCGCGCTCGGATTTTGCCCAAGGAGGCCAGGTAAGCACGCACCAGCGGCTCACCGTTCTCGCGTGGGGCCATGAGGCGGGTCAAGCCACTGAAGGCTTTGCCGATTGAGCCCAATGGGATCTCGGCTTCTTTGCCCAGGTTCACCTCCATGGACACGTTCATGCCGGCAGGCGCCTGGCCCAAGACCGTTTGCTTGAACCACTCCACGAAGCCGCGCTGCCCCTGTACCAGCCTGTCGTTCAACACCGATGGGTTGTCCCAAGACGTTTGCTCGTACAAGGTCTTGAGCACGATGCCCACGGGCGAGTTGGTCGGGTCGCCCAGTCGGTTCATGTTGACCACCGCGGCATCGAAACTGGCGAAATCTTGCACGCTGACGCCCTGCATGAACTTCTGCCACTCGCGGACGTACTCGTTTTTGTAGAGCTCGGTCAAAGCCTTTTGGATTTGTTCAGGGCTGCCTTCCAGCGTCAGGTCGTCAGACGAGGCGGTCTTGAGCACCCAGTCGGTGGACTGCAGCTCGGTGTTGGCCGCATCCTTGATCGCGTCTTTCACGTAGCCATGCCACGCCTCGCGTGTGAAAGCGCCCGACACGGCGTAGCTGCCTGCGACCACGGTGCGGTCGGCATCACTGACCAAGCGTGCCACCGTCACAGGTGCAAAGCGGGTGGAGGCACGCGCTTTGATCTCGGCAAAGACCCGCTCGCGGGCCGGCATGCCCTTGATCACGCGGCGCAGGTTGTCTCGGGTCTGGTCCAGCAGCGTCAGGTTGAGGTCCTGCTGCGGGAAGGCCGGATCGTTCATCTGAGACAAGGCGAACGACAAGATGTGCTCGGCCTTCTGGATCAACTGCTCACGGGGCATGGTGCCGCGGTTGGCGTCCAGCCAGGTGCGCCAAAAACGCGTGAGCTGGTCGCTCATGTGGCCGGACTCCAGGCGGGTGCGGTCGCCCAACATCAAATACGCCTTGAGCGCGTTGTAGGCCTCGGTGACGTTGGTGCTGGAGGCGTTCACATACGGCGAAGTGCCGGCCGCCGCGGACGCCGCACCCGAAGCGGCGGCAGGAGCCGCATCTGCGCCCGCACTGCCGGCCTCACCCAAACGCTGCAGCGGACGCAGATCGCCGGCGCGCGCATTGACCTCACCCAAATAGCTTGCCAAGGCCTGCGCCGTTGGCTTGAGCATCACGGCTTGCAAGCCCGCGAAATACTCTTCCTTCAGACGCGACTCGATCGCCTGCCCTTGGTACAGCCCCAGGCCGATCGACCAAGGCCGGGTCTCGCGGTGGCGTTGCATCTGCTCCAGGCGGTCTTGCAAGATCTCCAGCGCCTCAAGGCGGGACTGCAGGTCCACACGTTTGTCTTGCACCTGCTGGGCTTTGGCCAGATCGGCCTGCACGTGGGCCACCAGTTGGCGGTTGCCGGTGTAGGACCAGGTCCAGGCAGCCAGCAAGCCACCGAGCAACACAACCCCACCAAAGAAGGTGGCGTAACGCATGCGCAGCTTGTTTCGGCTGGTGTATTGCTGGACCAGTTGCCGGTCGGCAAAGATCACCTTGGAGAACAGCTCTTTCAAAAAGAAGCCGCTGTGGGCGTACACCGCCGCCGAGGTGCCACTTTGAAGCTGCAAGCCAAACTGCTCGGCCACGCGCTCGCTCGCGCGGCTGGTGGACTGGCCCTCTTGCACCGCACTGGTGAAGTAAAAGCCGCGGAAGATGGGCCGAAATTGATACGGGTTCTCTTCGAACAGGGTGTTGATGAAGGTGCACAAAGCCGGCTTGAGTGCCGCGAATTCCAGAGGGAAGGTCAGCACACCAGGGGGCAACTGCTCGCCGCGGTGCAACGACATTCGCGCCACCGAGGCCTCTTTCAAACCCTCGTACAAGGCATCGAAATGGTGCTCGAACTGGGCCACCGCATCGCGCTTGTTGGCCGTGTCATAGGGCAAAGTGGCACCCCAGACCTTGTCGCGCTCGTCGCGGTCGCGGTCCTCGAAAAAGTCCACGAAGCCAGCGATCAGGTCGGCTTTGGTGAAGACCACGTACACGGGCGCGAACACCTCAAGCCGCTCGGTCAACTCTTGCACGCGTTGGCGCAGCTTGCGGGCCAGGTCAATCGCGAAGGCCGGCTTGTGACCGCCCAACTCCGCCAGGCTCACGGCGATGATGACGCCATTGAGTGGCGCCTTGGGGCGGTGCTTCTTGAGCAAGGACAGGAAGCCCAGCCACTCGCCACGGTCCTCTTCGTGCACCGAGTAGCGCCCGGCCGTGTCCAACAAGATGCCTTCGTTGGTGAAGTACCAATCGCACTGGCGGGTACCCCCGATGCCCTGGATCACGTTGTCTGTGCTTTCGGCGAAGGGGAACTTCAGGCCCGACTTGACCACCGCCGAGCTCTTGCCGGCCGCCGGGTTGCCAATCACGGCATACCAAGGCAACTCGTACAAGGCGTCCGCACCCGAGGTCTGGCCCAAGCGAGACGTTTTGATCAGCTTGACGGCTTCGGCCATGCGCTCGCGCACCGCGGCCACTTCGTCTTGTTGACCTTTCTGAGCGGCTGCTTGGATCGCCTTGTCTGCATCGGCCTGCAGCGCCTGTTCCAACGACTGTGCCGCTTGGCGGGTCTGACGCCGCTTGTAGAGCCACACCCCCGCCCATGCCAGCGCCAGCAAGGCCAGGATCACGGCCACCCACACGAGCCCGACGCGCATGGCGTCGGCTCCGAGCAGCAGCAAGCCCGCCAGGGCCGCCAAGCCGATCAAGCCCAGAACCCGCGGGTCCAAGAAAAACTGCCAAATTCTTTGCATGGGGTATCCAGATCGTCAAGGCGTGAGCGGTTCAGACACCCGAGGCGTCAAAGCCACCACCACCCGTTCATGAGAAGACTGCACTTGGGCCACCAAGGCCACCGTGTGCTCAGGCACATCGCTGTGCCGCAAGGCTTGAGACGCCAAGGCCGCTGTCGCGAGGGTGCGCGCGTGTCCGAGGTCACCACAGAATTCGCCAACCCGCGTGACCTGCGTCATGGGGTCCAGCCCCGGCGTGGTTTCTTGCAAGGCCTCGAACAGCTCCGCTGTCCGGCTGGCGCGGTGATCGGCGTCGCTCACGACGAGCAGGTGTTCGGTCTGAGCCTGCGTCCATTCGCACGCCTGCTTGAGCGCGGCGCTCAAGGCCGCGCTGCCCAGGCGCCCAAAGGCATCGGCCGATTTGTCGCGCCGAGTGCGGACGGGTTGCCACAGCTTGATGGGCGCATCGGCGAGCGCATCAAGCCAAGGCCAATGCGGGCTGGCCAGCAACAAGGCGGCTGCGCCCTCACCCGGCACCCTGCCGTTCTGGTGCGTGGCCGTGAACAGCTCGCCAATCGCCTGCTGGCGTTCGACGTGCGCTTCGTTGACCCCGCTGTCGACGGCCAGCATCAGCAGCAACTCGGGCTGCGTCTGACGCGACCATTGCACCAAGCTGCGGTCGACCTCGTCCCACAAAGCCTCTGGCTGATCCAGCGGCTCGATCAACCAGCGCACGCCGCGGGCGCCCGTGGCTTCGGCCCAGTCGAGCAGGCTGCCACTCTGGCTTCGCACCCAATCGACCGCCGCCTGACGTTCGAGCGTCGGCCATGAGTGGGGCAGACTCAAACGCACCGTGAGCTGTGGCGCACGCGCCTTGGCGGCGGCCACATCGGCAGCAGACACCGGCTCGGCCACGCCAGACAGGTGTGCCTTCATGCCGGCGCCCTCGGACTCACCGGTTGGCCCTGCGGCGTTGGAGCGCGGGCACACCGGCGCGTCTGGCACCAAGGTGGCAATGACCGCCAAGGCTTCGCACAGGACGGGCTCGAGCAAAGCCAGCGCACGCAGCACGGGCGCGCTGCATATCGATGGGCCTGTCGGTGAAGCATGAGGGATTGCCAACTCACCATGCGCATCCAACCAGTCAGCCAGGTCGATGTCGGGCACGCGCGCCGTGAACACGGGCATGCCGTCGAGGTCTTGCAGCTCGGTGTCGAGCCCGGGGCGAGGCGGTGTGCCCTGCAAGGTCGACCAGGCGCTGCTCACGTCAGCGCCCACCGGCAGCACGGCGGCCTCGCTCAAGACCCAGGCGAAGGGCACGCTGGCGATCGCGGGCTGAGCCGCAGTGTCTGCGGCAGTGGCCACATGAGATGCGGCCGCGATGGGCTTTGCCGCCTGCGCTCGCAGGGCCGTCACGCCCCACAGTGCAAGCAGCAAGGCCACACTGAGCAGGGTCGGCAAGGCGATCAAGTGCAGCACGATGTCACCGTTGCTGGCCTCGTACCCCGTGGTTTGCCAACGCCAAATGGTGAACAGCCAGACCACCGCACCGATGGCGATCCAAACCACTGCCGCTTTGAGAAATTGGGTCATGCCTTGACTGCGTGCTTGGTGACCAAGGCCCACTTGGGGCCAGACGGTGAAGTGAGGCCCTGGTTCACGTGCCTGTGGACAAAGCCTGCGCAGCGATCAAGGTGGCGCCGCAAGCGCACTTGTCGCCATGGCGGGCCGCGGGTTGGCCATCGATGATCATGGTCGGGTCGCCCGAGACGATGACCGAAGTGCCGTGGTAGCGGATGGGGCAAGTGACCTGGTCGCCCACGCGCGCAATGCGGCGGCCCTGCGTGTCGGTGGTGCCCGAGGCGCCGACCACCGTGCCGCCATGGTCGGTGGTGTCCCCCAAGACGATGAATGGACGACCCATGGCGCCGCGCTCCCTTGTTGACTGTTTTATGCAAGGCGCCAGATCGAGCTGACGCGGCCGCAGTCTAAGGGCTCAGTGCGGGGTTTCAGCCCCCCACCAAGGTGGGGTCGCTGTTACCACCTGTGTCATGCGCATTCATCGGTAACCAGCCGCTTTCATTGCGGCTTTGGCGCCAGGTTTGCGCCATTCGATGTGCCCCAGGTCCATCATCTGCCAACGACCTCCCCAGGTCAGGCCCAGCTGTTCGGCCACCTGTCCGTAGAGTTGGTAGCCGCGCATGGCCCAGGGGTCCTTCTCAGAGATCACGAGCTTGCCGTTGCGCATGAACGCGCAGTCTGCGGCCAGCCCATATTGGTGGTAACTCTGCCAGGCACCGGCCATGGTGACGTTGCTGCCCTTGGCAGCCAGCAGGTTCTGCCGCTCAGGGCTGCGATGGCCCTCCAGCAAGGCCATGTCGTAACCGTGCTCGTCTTTCATGATCTTGAAGGCGAGCAGCAAGCGTTGCACGAAGTCAGGGTCCATGAGGTCCCAGCGCCGGTCGGCGGTGGCCAGCATCGGGCGGACCACTTCGACCTCAGCCGTCACAAACACGCTGGGTGGCAAGGGGGCTGGCGGCACCAGGTGCTCGCCAGCCAACAATTGCGCGACCTGCTCGTTGCCGGTGCCAACACGGTCATCAAAGCCATCCAAGGTGCGCGCGTGCCACTGCCCCCACATCAACACCAGCACCACAGGCAAGGCCAGCAAGCACAGGGTGAGCACCGCCCACATCCAGCGCAGTCGCCACCAAGCCTGAACGCTGCGCACTTGTTGGACGACACCGCCGGACCCATGCGCCTGTCGGTGCTGCGCCCTGCGGCCCCATAGCGCCCATTGCGTCCATGCGCTGGCTGCGCCACGACGAGCGCGAAGCCAAGTGCGCCACCCCGCTAGCCGCCAAGAGGGAAACACGAAAGCACCCAAGGCCAAGCAAGTCAACACGAAGTACGACAAAACCCAAACCAATTGCATGCTTTTGTAACCAATGAGGCAGACCCCCACAGGGGTGGGTTGGGGCGTCGCACGGCTTCGTAGAATCGCGCCACACATCCAACAAATCGAGGGAGTCAGGCTTGAGCCATGACCAGGGCACCGCATTGGCCCGCCAAACCATGCACAAGCCTCAAGGCAAACCCAGCCTGGACAGACCCAGCCTGTTTGCGGGGCAAGACACCAGCCACAGCGATGCCGATGAGGCCCAACGCGTGAGGATTCTATCGACGCTGGAGTCAAGCCGACGCCCCAACCTGCCCCCCTCAAGGAGGGGCAAACCTTCGCAAGGCATGGGCTGGATGCCCAAAGCACTGATCGGCCTGATGGCGCTGGGTGGCATCAGCTTGCTGGCGGGCTTTGTGATGGTGATTCAGCAGGGGCACCCAGCCTCTGCGCAGGCCCAAGTGGCATCACCCCCCTCGGGCAAAGGGGCTGCATTGAACCTGCCTCACGTTGCGGCATCAGCCCCTGTCGCATCACAGGTCATGGCACCTGCAACAGCGGCAGCCCCAGCCACGGCTGCACGCAATCCGCTGGACGCACTGAACGCAACGGCCACCGTGGTCGACGACCGTGACGCGGTTGCACCCGAGAAACCACCCGTCGTCAGCAAGACACCCGCCAGCGCCGCCGCGTCCACACCCAAAACGCAACGCGCCGCCAAAGACAACAACGCCGAGGCGCCCACAGCAAAAGCGGAGCGCAAGCAAGCCAGCAGCGCCAAGCACGATGAGGATGTGGCTTTGCTGGAGGCCATGTTCACGCACGCAGGCCCTCGCAAAGCGCCGGTTTCAGCCGCTGAAGACATCCGCAAGCGTTGCGGCGGCATGACGGGATCAGAGGCGAGCTCGTGCCGAGTCAAAGTGTGTGCACAGCACCCCAAGTCGCCGCTTTGTCGCGATTGAACACACCCGCAGTGCAGCAGGGTTGTCGGTGTCTTGTTAGCATGGTGAGTTAACCACCCGGCAACGGACGCCCCATGACCCAGCCTACTTTGCGCGCCATCGATTCACCTGCGGCACCCGCCTCTGCGGACGAAGCCCAAGACCATGGCGTGCCGGTTTCCGTCAAGATCCGCGAGCGAATCAAAGCGGCGCAACGGCGCTTCCACGCGAACGACAACATCTCTGACTTCATTGAACCCGGAGAGCTGGAAAAGCTGCTGGACGAGGTGCAGGGCAAGATGGCCGGCGTGCTGTCCAGCTTGGTGATCGACACTGACAGCGACCACAACACGCAAGACACGGCCCGCCGCGTGGCCAAGATGTACCTCAACGAGATCTTCCGCGGCCGCTACCAAGCAGCCCCCGCCGTGACCGAGTTCCCCAACGCCGAGCGCCTCAACGAGCTGATGATCGTGGGGCCGATCACGGTGCGCAGCGCCTGTTCGCACCACCTGTGCCCGATCATGGGCAAGGTCTGGATTGGCGTGATGCCCAACGAGCACTCCAACCTGATCGGCTTGTCGAAGTACGCCCGCCTGATCGACTGGATCATGAGCCGCCCCCAAATTCAGGAAGAGGCTGTGACCCAAGTGGCCGACCTGCTGCAATCTCGCATGAACCCCGACGGCCTGGCCGTGGTGATGGAGGCCGACCACTTCTGCATGCACTGGCGTGGCGTGAAAGACATGGACTCGAAAATGATCAACAGCGTGATGCGTGGCTCCTTCCTGAAGGACGCCAACCTGCGCCGTGAATTCCTCTCGCTCGTTACCCACAAGAAGGGCTGAAACCATGTTGGTCCGTTTGCTGTATGCCAGCCGCTCCGCCCAGGCCTTGACGCCTGAAATCATCGAAGACATCTTGGCCTCGTCGCGCAAGTCCAACCCTGCCTTGGGTGTCACGGGCTTGCTGTGCCACAGCGGCGACATCTTCATGCAAGTGCTCGAAGGCGGGCGCGACACGGTCAGCGCGCTCTACAACAAAATCAGCAGCGACAAGCGACACACCGACGTGGTGTTGCTGCATTTTGAAGAAGTCACCGAGCGGCGCTTTGCCGGCTGGACCATGGGCCAGGTCAACCTGAGCCGGGTCAACCCCTCGATTTTGCTCAAGTACTCTGAGCGCCCCGTGCTGAACCCCTATGCGGTGTCGGGCGCGGTGTCGATGGCCTTGCTGGAAGAGCTGATCGCCACCGCCTGCATCGCCAGCCGCACTTGCTGAGCGCCCTGCCCGCCGTCTTGCTGGGACTGGATTTCAGTTGCGCGCCCAGCAAACGCAAGCCCTTGACGCTGGCTTGGGGACGCCGCTCTGGCGACGTGGTCAAGCTGGATCGCGTCGACGAGTTGCCCACGCTGGCCCAATTCGAAGCCTTGATCGCCGCCGACGCGGCCATGCCTGCATTGGCGCAAGGCTTCGTGATGGCTTGCGACTTCCCCATGGGCTTGCCACGCCCTTTTGTTGACGCACTGATGCAACACGGCCCAGGCGCCCTGCCCGTGTCATTGCAAGGCGCATTGGGTGGCCATGCCAGCGAGCGGCCCTCGCCCGCCCAAAAGCTGATCGATGCCCTGCACGACCATTGCAACGACCGCGCTGGCTTTCAGCGCCTGGTCGACGGCTGGGGGCAAGACTGGCACCTCGATCGAGAAGCGGGTAGCAAGCTGTTGCACCGCGCGGGTGACAAGGCCATGCCTGGCCTGTCGAGCACCAGCCCCTTGCAGACACGTTATGTGCCGGTGGGCAAGATGTACTTTGAAGGCATGCGCCGTTTGGTGGACGCCGACCTGACCCTGCCGGGGTTGCGCGCAGGGCGTCCGCAAGCGATTGCCATGGAGGCCTACCCAGGCTTGCTGTCTGGTGAGGTGCTGGGCAAGCGCAGCTACAAGAGCGACGCCGATGCCAACCCCGAGAGGCTGATCGCCCGGATGGACCTGGTTGATGCGCTGGAGCAAGGCCGCACGCGGCTGAAGCTGCGCCTCAAGCTCAGCCCGGCGCAACGCGACAGCCTGGTCGCAGACCCCAAGGGCGACCGGCTCGATGCCGCGCTGTGCCTGATGCAAGCCGCCTGGGCGCATCGCGAAGCCGAGCGCGGCGCACCGTGCTGGGGCCTGCCGACACCGATCGACCCGCTGGAAGGATGGATACTCACGGCATGAGCGATTTCTCCTTCCCGATGACCGAAGTGCTGGGCCAACCGGCCGTGCGCATCCAATCCCCTGACGGCGCCCACGCCACCGTGCTTTTGCATGGCGGCCACGTGGTGTCTTGGTGCCCCGCTGGTGGGCAAGAGCAGCTGTACCTCTCACCCCAAGCGGTGGCAAGCGAGGGCAAAGCCGTGCGCGGTGGCGTGCCGGTCATCTTCCCGCAGTTCGAACAACGTGGCCCCGACTTCAGCTTGCCGCGCCACGGCCTGGCACGCACGCGCACCTGGGCGATCGACAGCAGCAGCGTGGGCAAAGAGCACGCCCAAGTGACTCTGGCCTTGGACGACAGTGCCGAGACGCGCGCCCTGTGGCCACACAGCTTCACGCTGGAGCTGACCGTGTCAGTGAGCGGGCAAGGCCTGGACCTGGAGCTGCACGCCCACAACCCTGGCACGACCAGCTGGCCCTTCGCCGCGGCGCTGCACACCTACTTGGCCGTATCCGACCTGGGCGCGGTGCGCCTGCAAGGGCTGGAGGGTTGCCACTACATCGACAACGTGGCGGGTGGTGAGGCCATCGAAGACCACCCCGAGAAGCGTTTTTACGGCGAGATGGACCGCATCTACGCCAAGGCACCCTCGCTGCTGCTGCGCGACGGCCCTCGCCGCCTGGGCATCGAAGCACACGAGATGCCCGATGTGGTCTTGTGGAACCCGGGCCCTGACAAATGCAAAGACTTGAGCGACATGCCCGACGAAGACTGGCAGCGCATGCTGTGCGTCGAGGCCGCGCTCATTTCCGATCCCGTGACCTTGGGCCCTGACGAGCGCTGGACCGGGCGACAAAGCCTGACCTTGTTGGCCAGTTGAAGCATCACATCCGCCGATGGCGGATGGCGCCAGATCAGGCCTTCTTGGCGGGGTCGGCCGGCAGTCCCAGGATCTGCTTGATGTCGGCCGTCAGGGCATCTGCCCCCAGGCCATAGCGCACGAACAGACGCACCTGGCCTTCGGGGTCAAACACAAAGGCGCCAGCGGTGTGGTCCATGGTGTAACCCCCGTTTTTGGTCTCGACCTTTTGGTAAAAGACCTTGAACTCGCGGCCCGCGTCTTCGGTTTGGCCCAAAGTGCCGCGCAAACCCACAAACGATGGATCGAGCGCCTGCAAGTAAGCCTTGAGCACTGGGGGCGTGTCGCGCTCAGGGTCGATGGTCACAAACACGCCCTGAAGCTTGTCGCCGCTGGGCCCCAAACGCCGACGCACTTCGGCGAGTTCGGCCATGGTGGTCGGGCAGACGTCGGGGCACTGGGTGAAGCCAAAAAACAAGAACACCACCTTGCCCTTGAACTGGGCCAAGCTGCGCACCTGCCCATCGAAGTCAGGCAAAGAGAGCTTGCGGGCGTATTCGGCCCCCGTGATATCGACCGCGTTGAACGAGGCCTTGGGCTTGGGCGCACCACTGATCTGATCGCAAGCGCTCAAGGCCAAGCCAGAGAGCCCCGCCAACAGCACGGTGCGGCGGGAGAGATCACGCGAGTGGGTCATGGGATGGTCAGATCGTCCAGTAGTGGTCGACCAGCAAGGCTGCGAACATCAGCATCAGGTAAATGATGGAAAAACGGAAGGTCTTGCGGGCCAGCTCATCACTGTACTTCAGCCAGAGCTTGAAGGCGTAGGCCAAGAAGGCAAGCCCCAGACCGAGGGCGCTGCCCAGGTAGATCAAGCCGCTCATGCCGTGGATGAAAGGCAGCAAGCTGCCAGCCAACAAGATCACGGTGTAGAGCAAGACATGCAAGCGGGTGAAAGCGTTGCCGTGGGTGACGGGCAGCATGGGCAGGCCCGCGCGGGCATAGTCCTCGACACGGTACAAAGCCAGCGCCCAAAAGTGCGGTGGAGTCCACAAGAAAATGATCAGGCACAGCATCAAGGCCTCAGGCTCGACGGCGCCGCGCATGGCAGCCCAACCCAGCACCGGAGGCATGGCGCCAGACGCCCCGCCGATGACGATGTTCTGGGGCGTCAACGGCTTGAGCACCACGGTGTAGATCACCGCGTAGCCCACAAAGGTGCCCAGGGTGAGCCACATGGTCAAGGGATTGACCCACATCCCCAGGATGAACATGCCCATGCCGCAAAGGAGCATGCTGAAGGTCAAGGTTTGGGTGCGCGTGAGCTCACCCCGCGCCGTGGGGCGCCAAGCGGTGCGCTTCATGCGGGCGTCAATGCCCTGCTCGATCAGGCAGTTGAAGGCCGCGGCGGCCCCCGCCACCAGCCAGATGCCGATGCAGGCTGCCAGCGCCTTGAGGGCCTCGGCCTGCGAGGGCACGCCGGGCACGGCCAGCAGCATGCCAATGACAGCACAGAACACGATCAGTTGAATGACGCGCGGCTTCGTTAGCGCGTTGAATTGGCGCAGCTTGATCAGCCAGGGCGCTCGCTCGGCGGGCAGGCTCAGCGAGGGCGATGAAGTGGAAACGGACTCGGACATGCGCACCTCAATGGATCTGAGCAAACTATGGGGCCAGTGTGCGCCACGCAACAGCGTGTTGACCCTGATACGGCAACACCAGCAGGCGTGTGAGCCACCAGACCAGCAAGGCCGCGCCCAGGGTGTGTGCCATGGCGGCGGCCAATGGCCAGCCCAGCACGACATTGCTCAGACCCGAGAGCACCTGCCAGGCGGCCAGCAGGGCCAGCCCTGCACTTTCGCGCGCCCATGGGGTCAACTGGGGGGCACCTGCCGCTGCGACATTCGAGCTGCCAAACCATGTCCACTGACGCAAGGCCCAGGCGTAGCCCAACAGGGCCGCCAGCACGGCCATGGCGACCAAGCGGTGCGTGACGTGGATGGCCGTGAGCGCTGCCTGGGTGATGTACGCACCGTGCCCGTCGCCACCCAGGGGGCGCAAGAGGCGAAAACCCATCTCGAAGTCCATCGCGGGCCACCACTGGCCTTGGCACAGCGGCACTTCGGTGCAAGCCAGCAACGCGTAGTTGGTGCTGACCCAGGCGCCCAAGGCCGACTGCACCACCACCAAAGCCAACAAGGCCCAACCCCAGCGCCTCAAGGAGGCTTGGCGCCACGCCCCATGTGCAAGTTGCAGGGCATGTGAACTCGCCGACTGCGCGTCCATGGCCCTGACCTGTGCCGTGAGCAGGCCCACGCCCAGCAAAGCGCCCAGCAGGTGCAAGGTGACGATGATGGGTTGCAGCTTGAGGGTGACCGTCAGCGCGCCGAAGGCCCCTTGAGCGCAGACCCACACAAAGGTCGCAGTGGCCCACCAAGGCGACAGGCTTTTGGTGCCACCGCGCCAACGCCAGGCCATCACCATCAAGCCGGTGATCAATGCGCCCACGGCGGTGGCCAGGTAGCGGTGCACCATCTCGATCCACGCTTTGGGGTGCGACACAGGGCCCGTGGGTGCCGCGCTGTGCGCCGCCGAAATGGCCTCATGGGCACCCCAGGGGCTGGTTTCGCCGTAACAGCCGGGCCAGTCGGGGCACCCCAAGCCAGAGTCAGTGAGGCGGGTGAAGGCGCCGAACACCACCAGGTCCACGGTCAAGAACAGCGTGGCGACGGTCAGCACACGGCGCCATGCGGGCCAGCCACGCAGGCCTTGTTGACGGCCACGGTGCGCCACCACGGCCACGGGCACCAAGGCCAACACCAGTCCCAACAGGGCCACCTCGGCGGCGGGACTGAGATTGATCAGACTGCTCATGCGCGACGGCTCCGTTTCGTGCCTGTGCGATCAACGCCCAGGCTCGTCCCATGACTCGTTGGCCTTGATCAGCCGAGCCAGGTCTTTTTTGATGCGAGACGGATCGCCTTGCACAGGAAAGCGCATCATCCAGTCGCCGCGCGGGTCGACCAGGTAGAGGTGCGCGTTCAAGGCCTGCCCGGCCTGAGGCTGGAGCCAGCGCGCCACGTCGGCCGGCGATGCCCTCAAGACCCAGGCGCCCTGCAAGGCTGGCAACAACTCGGGCCGAACGGCCTGCTGGTCGGTGACGAGCCAGACGCGATCGACCTTGTCCTTGTCCTTGCCCAAGGTCTCACGAAGCTGCCGTTGCAAGTAGAGGTGCTGCTCGCAGGCGGCATTGCAAGCGGCATCGGCCAGGGTCAGCAAAAGCCATTGGCCTTTGAGCGCCGCAGGCAACACCAAGCGGCCTTGCAGGTCGGTGAGAGGCAAGGCCGATGCGCTCGGCA
Source organism: Burkholderiales bacterium (assembly GCA_947377275.1). Classification (GTDB taxonomy): domain Bacteria; phylum Pseudomonadota; class Gammaproteobacteria; order Burkholderiales; family Burkholderiaceae_C; genus Aquabacterium. The sequence goes on from CANCFV010000001.1 coordinate 51,120, forward strand.
AGGCCTGCGGCGGCGTGATCAGTTCACCGTAATTGGTGCGGCCCTGCGGCCGGATCACGTAGTAAGTGAAGTAAGACGCCAGCACGGGCGCGGCGCACACAGCCCAGACGGCCAGCATCTTGAAGCGGCCCATGCGGGTGCGCTGCTTGAGCGCTTGCGCGGGTTGGGGCAAGCTGTGCACGGCCAGATGGATCATGGGCTCAGCGCCAGGAATTTCAGAGTGGGACATGGGCAGCTTGACGACGTGGACGGATCACCTGGAACCAAACAAACAAGACAGCGATCACTGCGGCCATGGCAAACCACTGTGCCGCATAAGCCAGGTGTTTGTCTTTGCCAAAACCGGGCTCGGGCCAGTGACGATGCAGCACTGCATCGCTTTCAGCCAGACCGTCAGCTTGCACCTGCAGCACCGCACCCGACAGCAGGGCTTGCCCCAACCAAGCTTGCCAAAAAGCCACATCGGCGTTCTGACGAACCAGGGGTGTCTCGGGTGCGGATGCAGGGGCTGAAGCGGCTGAAGGAGCCAGCAAGGCCTCTTCGCCCAGCGCATAGACGCGCGAGACCTGAGGCATCACGCGGCCTTGCACCGTGACCAGGCCCATGGGCGTGTTGACCGGCGGCAGGCGAAGGCGATCGAGGCCGTTGCGAGGAACCCAGCCGCGCTGCACCAGCAAAACGCCTTGCGCACAAGCCGGCGGCGGATCGAGCTGCAGCGGCGTGATCACCAGGAAGCCGCTTTGGCCGTCCATGGGCCGGTTATCGAGGTACACCGTGTGCTGGGGCAGCCAACGCCCTTGCAGCCGAACGGGACGCTCTGACGGCAGCTCTGCTGGGCTTGACTGGCCAATGGGACAAGGCCAATCCGCGTTGCCCCAGGCAGGCAAGAGCCGGCGCTGCATGAGGGTGTCTTGCGCGGCCTGCTTTTGATCGGCGCGCCGCAACTGCCAGCAGCCCAGCGAGAAGGTCAAGGCAAAGCTCAAGGCCGCCGCCAACCACACGAGCCAACGCGAGCGTGTTGGGGTCATTGCGCTCCCTGCTGGCGCCAGAAATCTTGATAATCCGCTCTCATGAAACTCATCATCGCGTTTGCCTTGTTGGCCATTGTGGCGTGTTTGGCGATGGCCGGCCGCGCCTTGCTGAAAGATGGGCGAGACGGACAACCCAAGAGCAACCGCATGGTGCATGCACTGGCCTTGCGGGTGGCGCTGTCGGTGGCCTTGTTCCTGTTTGTGCTGATCAGCTACAAGCTCGGCTGGATTCACCCCACGGGCGTGCCCATGGGCCGCTGAACGAGCCTTCGATCACTTCAGACAAGAACAAAGGCGCCCATGAGGCGCCTTGTTGTTTGGGGCTAGAGAGAAGGCTGAACCGGCCCTCAGGCCAGCACCTCATCAGGTCCAATACACCACGAGGTAGAGGCCCAACCAGACCACGTCCACAAAGTGCCAGTACCAAGCCGCGCCCTCGAAGCCGAAGTGCTTCTCGGGGGTGAAGTGGCCCTTTTGCAGTCGCAAGGTGATGAACAGCAACATCAGCATGCCCACGAACACGTGCATGCCGTGGAAGCCCGTCAGCATGAAGAAGGTGGAGCCGTAAATGCCCGACGAGAGCTTGAGGTTGTAGTGGGTGTAAGCCTCGTAGTACTCGAAGGCTTGCAGACCCACGAACATGACGCCCAAGGCCACCGTCAGCCACATGAAGGTGATGGTCTTGCTGCGCAGGTTCTCGCGCAAGGCATGGTGCGCCACCGTCAAGGTGATGCCTGAGGTCAACAGCAAGGCAGTGTTGATGGTGGGGATGGGCCAGGGGCCCATGGTGCGGAAGGGCTCCACGGTACCGGCGGGCGAAGCCGTCGCGCCAGCGACTTCTGAGGGCCAGATGGCTTTGAAGTCAGGCCACAGCAAGGCGTTGTCCATGTTGGCCAGGTTGGGCACGGCATGCAAACGGGCCCAGTACAAGGCGCCAAAGAAGGAAGCGAAGAACATCACTTCCGAGAAGATGAACCAAGCCATGCTCCAGCGGAAGGAATTGTCGATGCGGTCGCCATACAAACCACCTTCGCTCTCGGCAATGGCCTGACCGAACCATTGCGTCAGCACAGTGGCCCACCACACCAAGCCCAAGGCCAATGAGTAAGGTCCCCAACTCACGCCATTGACCCACTGCCCTGCGCCCAGAATGACGAAGAACAAGCCGACCGCCGCCATGAAGGGGTGCCTGGAAGGCCCTGGCACAAAGTAATAAGGGGCGAGCCCCTTGGTCACCGCTGTCGACATCTTGTGCTCCTCAAAACTGTGAAAGCCAGGACATGGCCTGGGCTGAAGAAAATGCGCTCACTGGGCGACACCACTGTCAATGACCCAGCCCACCAGCAAAATCAAACCGACCACAAAAAACACTGCAGCTAGCACACCCGCCACGATCACATGGACCGGGTTGATCTGGGCCACATCTTGCGCATAGCCACTGGCTTTGCGAACCCCGAAAAAAGACCAGGCGACCGCTTTGAGCGTTTGCCAGAAAGACCCCTTGCGCTGCGCCGCATCACGCAGGTCATCGCTCACACAGAACCCCCAGGGGCGGCGGGCACTTTGCCCCCCACTTCAAAGAAGGTGTATGACAGCGTGATGGTGGCAACGTCTTTGGGCAGTTTGGGATCGATCACGAACACCACTGGCCAGCGCTTGGTTTCGCCAGGCTTGAGCGTGTGCTCGCTGAAACAGAAGCACTCAAGCTTGTTGAAGTAAGCCGTGGCCTGCTTGGGCGCATAGCTCGGGATGGCCTGCGCCGTCATGATCCGGCCTTGCCGATTTCGAAACTCATAGACCACCGTGATGACCTCACCAGGGTGAACGCGCATGGTGCGCGCATCCGGCTTGAAATCCCACGGGCCACGGGCATTGGCATCGAATTCAACAGACACGGTACGCGTGAGGTCAACCTGTGTGTTGGCTTTGCGACTCGCCAAAGCACCGGGCGTTTGCTGCTCGGTGAGCGACAACACATTGATGCCCAGAGCCTCGCAGATGTGCTTGTACATCGGCACCATCGCATAGCCGAAGCCAAACATGAGTGCCGTGACGACCACCAACTTGCCCACCATGTCGAGGTTGGCGCGCCGCAGGGCAAAAGCCCGCACGACGCTGGAGGTCAGACCTTGCGAGTTCGAGTTCATGTGGTCTTGGTGGGTGCGATGGCGTGAGGCTGGCGGCCGTTGGCAGACAACCGGCTCAATGAGGCGCCAGCAAGACGAGCTTGACGACGAACCCAATGAAGAAGGTGGCTGCGACCGAGGCCAGGATCAGCCCCAAGCGCAGGTTGCGGGCGCGCAAAGCCTGCGCGGAGGTCGTGTTGGGCATGGTGCTCATGATGGTGTGCTCCAAGGTCAAGCCACGATGCGTGTGGCGCTCTCATTGAGCTTGGGCGGCGTCTCAAAGGTGTGGAAGGGAGCCGGTGATGGCACCTCCCATTCCAGGCCCTCGGCACCGTCCCATGGCTTGGCGGGTGCAGGCAGACCCTTGCCACGCATGGCCGGGATCAGCACGACAAAAATGAAATAGACCTGGGCGAAACCGAAGAGGAAACCACCAACCGATGCGATCGCATTGAAGTCAGCGAACTGCATGGGGTAGTCAGCGTAGCGGCGGGGCATGCCGGCCAGCCCCAGGAAGTGCATGGGGAAGAAGGTGACGTTGAACGCGATCAGCGACCACCAGAAATGCAGCTTGCCCTTCCACTCAGGCACCATCACGCCCGTCCACTTGGGCGCCCAGTAGTAAAACGCGGCGAACAAAGCGAACAGCGAGCCGGCCACCAGCACGTAGTGGAAGTGGGCCACCACGTAGTAGGTGTCTTGCAGTTGGATGTCGATGGGCGCCACCGACAGGATCAAGCCGGTGAAGCCGCCCATGGTGAACACGAAGATGAAGCCCACGGCCCACAACATCGGGCTTTCAAAGCTCATGGAGCCGCGCCACATGGTTGCCACCCAGTTGAAGACCTTCACGCCCGTGGGCACCGAGATCAACATGGTGGCGTACATGAAGAACAGTTGGCCTGTGACAGGCATGCCCGTGGCGAACATGTGGTGCGCCCAGACGATGAAACTCAGGATGGCGATCGAGGCCGTGGCGTAGACCATCGAGGCGTAGCCGAACAGTTGCTTGCGGGCAAATGCCGGCACGATCTGGCTGATGATGCCGAAGGCCGGCAAGATCATGATGTAGACCTCGGGGTGGCCGAAGAACCAGAAGATGTGCTGGTACATGACCGGATCACCACCACCGGCAGGGTTGAAGAAGCTGGTGCCGAAGTGGCGATCGGTCAGCGTCATGGTGATGGCGCCGGCCAGCACGGGCATCACGGCGATCAGCAGGTAGGCGGTGATCAGCCAAGTCCAGGCAAACATCGGCATCTTCATCAAGGTCATGCCAGGGGCACGCATGTTGAGGATGGTCACGATGATGTTGATCGAACCCATGACCGAGCTGGCGCCCAACAAGTGCATGGCGAAGATGCCAGCGTCCATCGAGGGGCCCATTTGCAGCGTCAAAGGCGCATACAAGGTCCAGCCCGCAGCAGGCGCGCCGCCAGGCATGAAGAAGGACGAGACCAGGATGAGGGCTGCCGGAATCATCAGCCAGAAGCTGAAGTTGTTCATGCGCGCAAAGGCCATGTCGGACGCGCCGATCTGCAGCGGCAGCATCCAGTTGGCCAGGCCCACAAAGGCCGGCATGATCGCCCCGAACACCATGATGATGCCGTGCATGGTGGTGAACTGGTTGAACAGTTCGGGGTTGAGGATCTGCAAACCGGGCTTGAACAGCTCGGCGCGGATGCCCAGCGCCAGCACACCGCCGATCATCAGCATCGTCAGTGCAAAGAGCAGGTACAGCGTGCCGATGTCTTTGTGGTTGGTGGCGTAAACCCAGCGTTGCCAGCCGTGGGGGTGGCCGTGGTCATCGTGGGCGTGGTCGTGTCCACCGTGGTCAAGCACTGCACTCATGTTGTTTCCTTTACTGGTCCTGTGGGGCTTGCGCCGGGGTCACTTACGAGCAGCCAGCACTTCGGCAGGCTGGACGGTTTGACCCGTCTTGTTGGACCAGTGGTTTTTGGTGAAGGTGATCACGGAGGCGATCTCGGTGTCAGAGAGCTGCTTCCACGACGGCATGATGTTGTTCTGGCCATTGAGCAGCACATGGATCTGCACGGCCTTGTCATCGCTCAAAACCTTGGGTGAGCCGTCGAGCGCCTTGATGGCACCGCCGCCCTTGCCGTTGGCTTGGTGGCAGGCTGCGCAGTTGGCGTCGTACACCTTCTGGCCGCGCGAGATCAGGTCGGCTTGCATCCAGACCTTGCTGGGGTCATCGGCCAGGGCCTGCATTTCTTTCTGGCGTTCAGCCACCCACTTGGCATAGTCTTCGGCAGACAGCACCTTCACGTGGATGGGCATGTAGGCGTGCTCTTTGCCGCACAGCTCGACGCATTGCCCGTAGTAGTCACCCACCTTCTCGGCACGGAACCAGGTGTCGCGCACGAAGCCAGGGATGGCGTCTTGCTTGATGCCAAAAGCCGGCACCATGAAGGAGTGGATGACGTCGTTGGCCGTGGTGATCAGGCGAACCTTGCGATCAACAGGCACCACCATGGGCTTGTCGACCTTGAGCAAATAGTTGTCGCCCTCGGGCGTTCCCGCATCAGACAAGGCACGCTGGGTGGCGTCCAGGGTGGAGACGAAGTGAATGCCCTCGCCGTCGCCCTTGATGTAGTCGTAGCCCCACTTCCATTGTTGGCCCGTGACCTTGATGGTGAGGTCGGCGTTGGTGGTGTCTTTTTGGGCCACCACCACCTTGGTGGCAGGCAAAGCCATGCCGATCACGATGATGAACGGGATGATCGTCCAGATGATTTCCACCGTGGTGGACTCGTGGAAATCAGAGGCCTTGTGCCCCTTGGATTTGCGGTGCTTGAAGATGGAATAGAACATCACCCCGAAGACCAGCACAAAGATCGCCACACAGATGTAGAGCATCATGTAATGGAGGCTCCGCTGCTCTATGGCGATGCGGGTGACGGGCGCATGCAGGTCAAGCTGGTGCACGGCAGGCCCGCCTGGCAGATCGTTCACCGCCCACGCAGTCTGCATGGCCAACGCGCCGATGCCCATGAGCGCAGCACGCGCGCATGGCATGGCGCGGTTGAACACAGAGGCCCTTGGGGCTGGCGGTGTTGCACGGTTCATTCGGTGCCCAGGAACTTTGATCATGTCTTCGCTCATCTCGGGTTGAACGTGGTCATCGCGGGGCGCTGCGACCCAAGTGCCTGACCGGGCACCTGGGCTTGGTCAATCGTCCAGGTGTTTGAGGACGGACCGCAACTCGGCAGCCAACTGCTGCCGCCCTTGTTTTTCAAGGAATTCACCAACCAGGATGCTTCGCCCCTGGCCGTGCAAACGCAGCAGGGAGCCGTCTTGCCATTCAGGCTCGACACGCAACCAGCGCGGATGGAAATGTGTTTCGCTCAGGCGCCCTGCCCTGTGCTGGGCCACGCGCACGCTGTGGACGTGCATGGCGATGTGGTCGGCGTCGTGTAGGTGGCGCCGTGCATGGATCGCGCCCATGAGGGTGCTGCAAGCCAAGGCAGCCAGGCCGCACACCCAGGCGTCGGCCAAGGGCCATTCGGCACTCGACTGCCACATCAGCACGGCGGCCAAGCCCAGAGCGAGGGCAAGCAGGGGCAACGCTTGAGCCGCCGCATTGGCCGCTTTGGGCATGGCCCACTCGGCCAGGCACGCATCGAGCGCATGAGCACCGATCTGCTGCTGACTGTGAGCGTGTTGCGTGACGGGATGCCAAACCCCCATCCGCAAGGCGAATGGCGATGTCAAACCCAAAGTTGACAAAGTGGCGGTCATTGCGCCAAGGCTCCTAAGCACGCAGGCATCCCCGAAGGATCGCTTCGGGACGTATTGACCTCGACGAGCCCACCTAGTCAGGGGGTTGATCAGGGTCAATTTCATTCTAGCCAGCGGCTTGAGGCACCTCAAGGCGCAATCGGCGTTGTCGTGCTATGACTAACCCGCGGTTCTTGGCACATTGATGCGCCAGCACGTCAACGCGCACCTCTCAGGGCTTGTCACCCTTGCGCACCATGCGTTTCATGTCGCTCAAAGACACGCGTGCTTCCTCGCTGACTTTGATGCGCGGTTCAGGTTTGATGGCGTGCCCGTAGACCAGCTCGACGGTCAAACCCAAGCGACCATCTGGGCGCACCAGGGCATCGGCCAATTCGGCGCGAAGCCGAGCCAGCCATCGCGGTGTGCGCAGGCCAGTGAATCGCCCGACTGCCACGTTACCGCCCCATGCGCGCAACTCTGCCAGCAGGGCATCGGGGCTGGCCCAGGTCAGGGTGATGGTTTCCATGTCCATGACCGGATCGGCAAAACCGGCTTTTACCAGTTCGTCGCCCAGGTCGTGCATGTCGATGAAGTCGATGGTGGGCAAGGACCAACCGTTACGCTGAAACACCCCGCGCAATTCGCGGGCGGTGTCGGGCCCCAATCCCGAGCACATCAAGAAACCGCCGAACGCGAGGTGGCGGTGCCATTGGGTCATCACCGCAGGCAAGTCAGCGCAGGCGTGCAGTGTCATGTTGGCCCACAACATGTCCACGCCGTCGGGCTGCCAGGGAAATGAGGCGTCTTGCGGCGCAAACACGGCAGGGGCCTCGTTGCGCCACAAAGTTCGCCAGCTGGGCTTGTGAGCCGACAAGGCGGCACTGCGGCTGCGTTGGGCAAGCGCCTCGGTGGGCTCGAGCACCCAGCGCCGCGCCTCGGGGTATTGGGCTTGCACCGCCGGGGCGCCAGCGCCCAAAAAGGCCGACCAGTCCAGCCACTGCGTGGGCGTGAGTCGAATGGGGGCCAGTTTGTCGGCCAGACGCCGGGCCACCTCCTGATGCAGCCAGGGAGCGTCCGCCGCAGCGCTCAGGCGGCGAACCTGTCGCGACAAGGCCAGTGCTTGCGGCGCGCAAGGGTGTGCTGGCGGTGGGGCAGCAGGCGGCGGTGATGAGCTGGCGGGGGCGAAGGATTCGGTCATGTCTGGCAGGGTGACCCCATTGCGGGCGATTCACCGCGGCCGGGGCGCTCAGTATATTGAGGCGATGCATTCCCTTGCCCGTTCTTGGTCACTGGCCGGCGCCGCAGGCTGGCTGAACGCCCTGCCAAGCCAATGCCTGATCTGCCGCCGCTGGCAGCGAGGTGCACTGTGCGAGGCTTGCCTGAGCCACACCCGGCGGCGGGTGCCCCGGTGCCCACGCTGCGCCATCGACTTGCGCCCCCACCCTGCGCCTGCGCACTGCGTGCCCTGTGATGACCAGACACCTGAATTTGACCGGGCGATCACAGCGCTGGACTACGCACAACCCTGGTCCACCCTGCTGGCACGCCTCAAGTTCAGCGAAGGCACCGCCTTGGCTCGCCCCTTGGGGAAGCTGCTGGCCGAGGCGGTATCGGCCAGATCGACCCCGGTCGATTTCGTTTTGCCGGTGCCCCTGTCCACGCAAAGGCTGCGCGAGCGCGGCTACAACCAGTCGTGGCTGCTGGCGCAAGCCGTGTCTCGTCAGCTCAAGCTGCCAGCGCGGCACGACCTGCTCAAGCGTGCGCAACACACCGAGCGTTTGATGACGCTGGACGCGGAGCAACGTCGAGCGCACATCCATGGCGTCTTTGAAGTGCCTTCGCAAGCCCTTCCCTTGATCGAAGGACGACACCTGGCCGTGGTGGACGACGTGATGACCACCGGCGCCACGCTCAACGAGGTCAGCGCGACGCTGCTGGAAGCCGGCGCACGCAGCGTGTCGGTGTGGGTGCTGGCCCGCACGCCGGCGCCCAAGCAGCGCAAGGCATCGGCTGGCGAGCGCTCGACGGAGCCAGACGACAGGCTCTGAATCTGAAGACCTCAGGGCCTGCGATACTGACAAGGTCAGCGCGGGCCAGCGGTGTTTCGCGGCAGCGGCTGACCCCCTGCCCACTTGCCCATGTCAGCCCAAGCCCGCAGCCTGCCTTCCACCTTGCGCCACATCCTGATGTGGTCTGCCCTGTCGGCGGGCGTGGCGGCGCTGGCCGGGACCGCATCCGCTTTTTTCTTGCTGACGCTGGACTGGGTGACGGCGATACGCGAATCCCACCGGTGGCTGATCGCCTTGCTGCCTTTGGCTGGCGCCGGCGTGGCGTGGCTTTACCTGCGCCTGGGTCGGTCGGTGGAGGGTGGCAACAACCTCTTGCTGGACGAAATCCACGATCCGAAGGCAGTGGTGCCTCTGCGCATGGCGCCCTTGATTTTGTTGAGCACGCTGGTGTCGCACCTGTTTGGCGCTTCGGTGGGGCGCGAAGGCACGGCGGTGCAGATGGGCGGCGCCCTGGCAGACCAGTTCTCGGCGGTGTTCAAGCTCTCGCACCAAGACCGTCGGCTGCTCTTGATGGCTGGCATCAGCGCGGGCTTTGCATCGGTGTTCGGCACGCCCCTGGCCGGCGCGGTGTTCGGCCTGGAGGTGCTGGCCGTGGGCCGGCTGCGGCACGATGCCCTGCTGCCCTGCGTGCTGTCGGCGGTGCTGGCCGATCAGGTGACGCGGCTGTGGGGCGTGCACCATGGCGTTTACGCCGCGGGCTTGGTGCCAAGCTTGTCGGCGCAGAGCCTGGGGCTGACCGCACTGGCTGGGGTGGCCTTTGGCGTGGCGGCGATGGCGTTTGCCCGAAGCAGCCAGGCCCTGTCGTCTCGCATGGCGCGGTGGGTGCCATCGCCGCTGTGGCGACCCGTTTGGGGTGGCGCGCTATTGGCACTGGCCGTGTGGGCACTGGATGGCTGGCGTTACGTGGGCCTGGGCCTGGTCCCCGTACAAGAGGCTTTTGCGGGGCCGGTGCCTGTGTGGGACTTTGCCGCGAAGATGGCCAGCACGGTGCTGTCTTTGGGCACCGGTTTCAAAGGCGGTGAGGTAACGCCCCTGTTTTTCATCGGGGCCACCTTGGGCAACGCCCTGGCCCCCTTGCTGCACATGCCCGTAGGCACCCTGGCTGCGCTGGGCTTTGTGGCGGTATTTGCCGGCGCCGCCAACACGCCCTTGGCTTGCACCTTGATGGCGATCGAGCTGTTCGGTGCGCCGATCGCTGTGCTGGCGGCACTGGCCTGCACCATGAGCTACCTGTGCTCCGGGCACCAGGGCATCTACAAAGCCCAGCGGCGAGACGGCGTGAAAGTGAGCTGAGGCCTGGCCGGCTGCGTGCAATCCGCGGTACCCTGAAGGGCGTGTTGCACGATCAGGTCAACGCGCTTTTGACACCACCACCGGAAAACACCATGGGCAAAGAACAACGTTCGACCAAAGAGACCAAGAAACCCAAGAAGGACACGTCACCCCCGAAGCCGATTTCAGCCGGCGCGGTGATGCCCACCAAGGTCACGGTCGTGCCCGACCGCAGCAAGAAGAAGTGAGCCTCAGGGGGCAAAGCGCACCGCGCACTTGATGCCCGAGGGGATGCGGTTGCCAGGGTTGCTCAATTCGAGCCGGACCCGGAAGGTGCCGCTGGCCGCGTCCACGACGCGGTCGACCACCGTGACGCGCGCTTTGTAGCTGCCGGGAAACAGCGGTTCGAGTTTGACCTCGGCCATCGCACCCGGCTTGATCGCGCCAAACAAGGCCACGGGGGCGATGGTCTCGACATTCAGTGGATCGATCTGCGCGATGCGCGCGATCTTTTCTTGCGAGATGTGGTTGCCCGGTGCCAGAAAACGCTCGATCACCACCCCGTTGATGGGGCTGGTGATGGTGCGCAGGGCCAGCACCTGCTGTTGGTGCTTGACTTCCAACTCGGCGATGCGGGTCTGGGTTTCGAGCTCATCCTTGTCGCTGGCCGAAATCAAACTTTTCTTGAACAGCTCGTCGTTGCGCTGTACCTTGCGCTGACCGTATTCGAGCTGGGCGCGCTTGAGGTCGAGCGTGGCGGCTTCCACATTGGCATTCAGGCGCGCCACGATCTGACCAGCACGGACGTTGTCGCCGCGCTCGATCAGCACCTGTGACAGCGTGCCCTCCACCGGACTGCCCACATCGGCAATCAAACGCGGCTCCAACAGGCACTGCAGGCCATCGCTCACGGGTTTGGGCTTGACCGCGCCCAGGGCGGGCGTGGCCAACGCTGGCGCCGGTGCTGGCCTGGCTTGTGGCGCGATGGGCGCAGCAGCGGGCTGAACCGCCCTGGCGGCTGGGCTCTGGGCATGGGCCGCAGCTTGGACCAACGTCAGCCCCACGGCGATGCCCATGGCAACAGCGGTCGATGGCAGGTGGCGGGCGGCACGCGGTTGGCGCATGGGGGAACTCCAAGAGGTCAAGAACACAGGAAAACGCATTGGACCAGACTCATTCGGGTCGGCCCGTGAAAGACAGGATGGTATCGAGGCGTTTGTCTGCCTCGTACAAGGCGCGGCGCACGCCTCGCTGCAAGCGCTCTGAGCGCCATTGCACCCAGTTGACGAACCACCGGGCTTGGGGCGGGGCCGTCTGGCGCCCGACACGCTGCTCGCGCGCAACAGCATGGCGAACGGGCTTGGCAATCAGGCCTTGCGACACGCCATCGAACAGCGGGTCGTCGAGCGCCAGGAAGGCCTCGAACACGCCCGGGTCGCCCTGGCGGGCACAGCGCCCAGCGAGCTGACGGTCGATGCGCGCGGTTTCGTGGCGCTCGGTGAGGATGACGTGCAAGCCCCCCAATTCGGCCACGCCGGGGCCCAACGCGATGTCGGTGCCACGACCGGCCATGTTGGTGGCAATGGTGATGCGGCCTTGCTCGCCCGCGCTGCTGACGATGTCGGCTTCGGCATCGTCTTGCTTGGCATTGAGCACGGCATGCACCAGCCCGCGACGGGTGAGCAGCTCACTGAACAGTTCAGACGCTGCGACGGAGCGCGTGCCGATCAGCACCGGCACCCGCTGGGCGTGGAGCTGCGCCACGCGTTCGGCCACGGCCGCCCACTTGCTGGGGCCGTCCACAAAGACGCGGTCTGGCTTGACGACGCGGCGGCTCGCGCGGTGCGTGGGCACGCGCACCACGGCCAGGTCGTAGACGCTGCCGAGTTCATCGCGGATCTCGGCGGCCGTGCCGGTCATGCCGCCCAGGCGCAGGTAGCGCTTGAAATAACGCTGGTAGCTGATGCGCGCCAAGGTCTCTTTGATGGGGGTGACCTGGCAGCCCTCTTTGACCTCGATGAGCTGGTGCAGCCCCTGCGCCCACGAGCGATCAGGCATGACGCGGCCGGTGAACTCGTCGATCACCTGGATCTTGCCTTCGCGGATGAGGTAGTGCTCATCCTGCAGGTAAAGGTGCTGCGCGGTGAGTGCGCGCAGGGCGAGCTCTTCGCGGCGCAGGGTCATGGTCCAGACGCCAGATTGCGTCTCGCTCCAGGCGTTGACCTGCTCGCGTCCGGCCTCGGTCAACTCGATGCGGCGCTCGCCACGCAAGATGCGGTAGTGCTCGCCTTCGCTCAAGGTGGCGGCCAGTGCCAAGGCCTCGGCGGCGGTGCGGGCTTCGTCATCAGGCGGCTGCTCGGCCGAGATGATCAGCGGCACGCGGGCCTCGTCGATCAAGACGCTGTCGGCCTCGTCCACGATGGCGAAGTGCATGCCACGCAGCAACAGCTGCTCGGTGCGGCTCTGCGCCTTGCCTGACAGGCGCTCGACCTGCAGTTGCAAGGGACCGGCACCGGGGCGGTAGGCTGCGCCCAGGGCGATGCGGTCGCGCAGGTAATCAAACACCACGGTTTTGTTGCAGGCATAGACCACGTCGTGGGCATAGGCCACGCGGCGCTCGGCGGGGCTCATGTCTTCGGTGACGAAGGCCACGCTCAGGCCCAGGGCCTCGTAGACCGGGCGCATCAAGTCGCAGTCGCGCTGCACGAGGTAGTCGTTCACCGTGATGACGTGGGTGGGTAGGCCCGCCAGGGCCGCGGTGCACGCGGGCAAGGTGGCGGTGAGCGTTTTGCCTTCGCCGGTGTTCATTTCGGCCACCATGCCGTTGACCATGATCCAGCCGCCCATGAGCTGGACATCGAAGTGGCGCTTGCCCAGGCACAGCTCACCCGCACGGCGAACCAGGGCAAAGGCGCAGGCCACGTGGGTGTCAATCAAGCCATCGCGGCGCAAACCAGCCGCCACCTCGCGTGCGCGTTCGGGCAGGTCGGCAGCAGTGAGCGTGCCCATGGCCTGCTCGGCCTGGTCGACCTGTGCCGGAAAGCCCAAGGCGCGCGCCGGTGCCGCGCGAAAACGACGCGTCAAGCGCCCCATCAACGCTTGCCCGGTTTCTTCGAGCCAGCCCTCTGTTTCAGGCTCGGCTCGCTCGGGGTAAGGGTCGTGCGGCGCTGCCCAAGGGGCGCTGGGCAGGTACCAGGGCGCGTGGTGACGCGGCACAGGCGCTGACTCAGACATTGAACTTGCGTAAGAACAGGCGGCGCATCATGCGCCAGCTTTGCATCAGCACCGGCTCGGGCGCATGGGCAAAGCGCACGTAGACGCGGCTGCCCAGTCGCGTGGGCCGTGCGCCCGGTGGCAGCTCCAGGTCGATGACGAAGAGCTTTTCGATGCTGCGGTTGCCATCGGGGTGGTTGGGGTCGAGCGCGATGTGACCACCGCCTTGCAAGCTCAGGGTCATGCTGGGCAGCTCGTCTGTGGCGGCAGGCACTTCGCGCACGATGCGCGCGTCCAGCACCTCGCCCACACGCTCCACCGCCCTGACCTGCACGCGGGTGGTGTCGCCCCGCACACGGTCGGCGCTGTCTTGGCTGACGATCACGCGCACGGTGGCCGCCGAGTCAAGCACGTCGGCCACCCACTCGCCTCTCTGCAACAAACGCCCAGGCAAATCGGTGGGCGACTGGATGACGAAGACACCATCAGCGGGCGCGCGCAAGGTGAGCTCGTCCACCCGGCGCTGGGCCAAGGCCAGCGCGGCTTGGGCGTGCACCAGTTGCTCTTGCAGGATGCTGTTTTCCATCAGGCTGACCACGCGGGCGGCGTCCAAGCGGGCTTGCAGCTCGGCCAGGGCCGATTGGGCGCCAAGCAGCCGGGCACGCAGTTCGGGGTCGTCGCACACGACCAAGGCCTGGCCCTGCTTGACCTTGGCACCGGGACGCGCCACCACCTGCTGCACGAAGCCATCAACGGTGGCGCGCACCTGGGTTTTTTCAGGTGCCCAGATCACGCCCTGAGCGCTGGTGGACGCTGGCAGGGGCAACACAGCCAGCACCAGCACCAAGGTGAGGGCGAAAGCCAAAACGCCCGTCCAGCTGCGCATGCGGGCCTGCTTGGGCACGCCCTCGAACGTGCTTTTGAGCTTGCGCACCTGCTGCAGCAAGGGCGATGCGGCCATGGTCCACAAGCTCCACAGCGCGAGCAAGATGCCGATGAAGAAGAACTGCCCGGCCACCAGCCACACGATGGTCAGCGTGATCCACACCCGGTAGAGCAGCGAGGCCGCACCGTAAAACAAGAACCAGCCCACCTCGCCCTTGGCGGTCTGGGGCGCCTCCAGTTCGGGCACGCCCAACACCTTGCGCTTGAAGAGGTAGCCGTAGTATTCAGACGCGCGCTGGCCAAGGTTGGGGATCTCCAGCGCGTCTGCCAGCATGTAGTAACCGTCGTAACGCAGCAGTGGGTTGCCATTGAAGACCAGCGTGGAGGCGCCTGTGAGCAGCAGCACGTTGTAAGCCACGGCGCGGGCCAGGCCGGGCTCGAGGTAAACCCACACCACCACGGCCAAGGCGGCGATGAACAGCTCCACGCCCATGCCCGCAAAGCCGGTCAGCAAACGCCAACGCTTGCTTTTGAAGGAGGACGCGGCCGAGGCATCGACATACGGTACGGGCATGAACAGCAAGAGCATCACGCCCATTTCGTGCACCTCACCGCCCCCAGCCTTGGCGACCATGGCGTGCCCGAACTCGTGCAGGGTCTTGACCACCGGGAAGATCAGCCACATCAAGAACAGGTTTTCGGCCGAGAAGACGTGGTCGAGCACACCCGAGGTCAGCGCTTGCCAGTGCATGGCCGCCATGAACACGCCCATCAACACCACGGCCAGCCACACGGCAGCGCCCAGCCAGCCGAACAGCGGCATGTAGGCCGGCTTGGTGCGCTCGAGCCACCGATCGGGGTCGAGCAGCGGGATGCGCAACGACAAAGGGTTGCCGATGTACTGCTTGAGGCGCTGCTTGCGGTGCGCCTTGCGGCGTTTGTGCATTTCGGCCACGTCCAGGGCCGAGTCGGTCTGCAAGACGTCGGCGCGGTGCAGGTCAGACAGCAGCTTGATGACCTCGTCTTGCGGCGGGGTGTCGTTGCCCAGGCGGCTCAGGGCCAGTGCCCAGATGTCTTGCACCGTGCGCTGGCCGTCCATCAAGCCCATGATGAGGTTGGCCTCGGGCGTGAAGCGGTGGTAGCGACCACTGGCGTGATCTTGCAGCACGTACCAGACCTCGCCGCGGTAGATGTGGCGGTGGATCTGGGTGTGGCTGCGCAAACGTGGCCGCAATTCGGCCACGCGGAACCAGGAGGTGGAATACAAAGACTCGGCCATCGCTCAGCTCACAGCCAGGTCCAAGCCCACACGCGCAGCCAATCCACGAAGCGGTGCGTCCAGATCCAGATCAGGTGGCGCGAACCGGTGTCGATCTTGGCGACACCCTCCATGCCGGGGCGCAGCACTGGGCCAGCCTGGTTGAGCGAGGCTTCGATGCGGAAGAAGCTGCGCCCTTCGTGAGACACGGTCACCGGCGTGATGCGGGTGATGGTGACCGGCCAGGCTTGACCGGGTAACGCAACCAGCAACAGACGGCCCTTTTGCCCGATGCGAACCGCATCGATTTCGCTCTCATCCACTTCGAGCGTGACGCGGTAGGCATTGAGCGGCGAGACCTCGAACAGCACCTGCCCGCGCTTGACAGCGTTGCCCAGTTGCTGAGTGAGGTCGCCCGAAACGACCAAGCCATCGAACGGGGCCACGATGGCCGCGCGCTGGATCTGGTCGGCCAGCAGGTCGAGCTGGGCTTGCGCCTGCTGTGCCTGGGCTTGCGAGATGCCGCCCTGCGCGCGCTCGTGCTCGGCCAGGGCGCCTTGTGCCTGGCGCGCGTACTGCTGCACCTGACCGGCCACGCGCAACTGCTCCAGGCTCAGGTCTCGCGGGTCCATGGCTGCCAGCACGTCGCCGGCCTTGACCTGGTCACCGGCCCGGCGTGGCGCCGCTTCGATGTAGCCGTCATACGGGGCCACCACCACGCGGCGCACAGCGCCCTCCAGCGTGGCGTTGCCGTGCACCTCGTAGCTGCCCGTGGCCACCGAGAAAAACAAGGTGGCGCTGAGCAAGCCCAGCGCAGTGAGCTTGCGCCCCAGGTGCCGAGGGCCCAAGAGCTGGGCGTATTCGTGCTGCAGTTTGTCGCGCACACGGGTCCACCAAGGGCGTTCGGCATGGCGCTTGGCCTGCAACACCCGGCTGGCCAGGGCGACCGCGCCTTGGCACAGGGCCACGTCGTCTGCCGTGAAAGGCTGCTGTCCGGCGCGCTCGAAGGTGAACGCACCGCGCACGGCGGGCAAGCCTTCGACTTCGGCCCCGTCAATCACGAAGGGCAAAGACAAGATGGCGCCACAACCATGCTGACGCGCCAGCGCCGCGTGGTCGCGCACCACCAGCACCTCTTTGCCCTCGACCGGGTAGACGATGGCGCAGCGTTGGTCCAGGGCCTCGTCCATGGCCTGCGCGATGGCGCGCACCAGGTTCATGCGCTCGCCAAACTGGGCGCTGTGCGACATGGCCACCACATCGCTGGAGCCCTTGCTGACAAAGCCGACGCTCACGCGGTCGCAATGCAGGGTGAGCGCCAGGTCGGTGGCCAAAGCATGTGCTGCCGCACTGAAGCTGCTTTCGGCCAAAGTGGCTGCCAGCAAATTGAGCGCGGTGGTGATGCGATCCAAGGCGATCTGCCGGACTTGCGATGACTCTTGCAGCACCAGGGCATCGAGCCGACCCAAGGCCCAGCGCAGGGCGTCCAGCACCGCGGGCGGCGGCGTGGGCGTGGCCAACTCCAGGGCGACCAGGCCCAGCACCTTGCCGTCCATCAACCAGGGCAAGGCCAAGGCGCTGTGGCCTTGTGCCTGCAGCACGGCGGGGGCACGGGCTTCGAAGGCGTCGTTGGCGGCCTCGGCCAGAAGCTCGCTGGGGCCTTGTCCTGCCGGCCAGTTGGCCACGGGCACGAAGGGGCCAACGTCGGGCTCGCCATGCACCAACACCCCGCCTGTGGCCAGGGGGGTTTGTTCACACAGCAGGGTTAACCAAGCCGGTGCCGCCTGGGCCACCGACTCGGCAGCCTCCAGGCTGCTCCACAGGGTCTGGCCCACCGGGGCCACAGAGGCGCCCGGTGGGGGTGGTGCCATCAGCGGCACCGAAGGCCCCGACTGGGGCCCGGGAGAACTCAACACACACGTCCTTTGCTTGGTCCACGGCCCCAGCTGATGCCAGGGCGCTTGGCAGCGCCGCCAGCGGTGGCAGGTGCACACGAGGCCTCCATGTTGTCACGGACAGGCGCTGCCTCGGTTGAGACCACCGAGGCAGGCTCGCTCGCAGGCGTGCCAGGCACCAAGGCGTCAAGTTGCAGGCGGTTGCCTGTGCCCTCGCCCACCACACCCGCAGCCAGCTCGCGCCAGCGGCCCGTGGCCGCGTCCCACACACGGCGGCGAGCGCCCTGGGTGGTGCGACGGCGTTGACCCAGCGTGGCCACCACCGCGGCCATCAAGGCAGCCGGTGCGGGTGCCGGGGCACGGGTGTTGGACTCGGCCGGCGCCTGTTGTGCCGCCGGTGCATCAGGCACCAACGGTGTCGCAGGCAGGGCAGGAGCGACCTGGGCCGGCACGGGCACCTCAGCAGGTGCTTGCTGCACGGGCTGTGCCGGCACCACCTCTGGCGTCACGGCGGGCTGTGCGGGTTGCTGAACCACGGCCTTGACAGGCAATGCGTTCTTTTGCACTTGCACCTTGGCCTTGGGCTTGACCAGTTGCGTCTTGGCCTTGGCTACAGGCTTGCGCTTGACCACCTTGGCCGGCTTGGCCGGCTTGGCGCCCTCACCCTCTGGCCCTGCGGCCGGCGGGATCAGGTCAAGCTCTTGCTCGCCGTGCGCCGTGGCGCTGAAGTTGCCCACGTTGATGCCGGAGCGATCGGCCGCCGACAGCGCGTTGATCAACGGCGTCTGGCTGGCGTCCAGCCCGCGCACATTGGTCTTGACCCGCACCAGCAGCGGCGAGTTGAACACCGCGTCTTGCGAAGCGGCGATCAGGTCCGGCGAGTTCAGCGCGTAAGCAAAGCGCGTCAGGCCCACGATCTGGCCATCGGCCGCCAAGCGCACCGACGCGTAGTCGCCCACCAGCACGTCGGATGTCAGGCTGCCGTACAGCAGGTCGTTGCCAAAACCGCCCAGCACGATGTTGAAGCCCCTCTTGGCGTGCAGCACATCGTTGCCACCTTGGTAGAGGTCGATGGTTTGGGCTTGACGCAGCTGGTTGTCTTCCAGCGTGGCCTGGCCGTTGTCACCAATCAGCAAGGCATTGCCGTCGCCCGTGAGGACGTCGTCGTTGCCGTTGCCGCCCATGACGATGTTGTTGCCCGAGCCGGTGACCACCTTGTCGTTACCGCCCAACTCAGGGCTGGTGGTGATGACTTCGGTGACGCGGCCAAGCTTGTCAGCCAAGACTCGCCCGTTGTCGCCCAGCACCACGATGCGCTTGTTGGCGCTCGCGTCGGCATCGCCAACCACGAGGTCGTCATCGCCCAGGCCCGCCAGGACCACAGCATCGCCGTTGCCGGCTGTGATGCGGTCGTTGCCCCCCAGGGTGGGGCTTTGTGTTTCGATGCTGCTCAACAGGCCGGTGGTGCCAAACAAGGCCTCGCCGTTGTCTCCCAAGATCTCGTGTGTGCCATTGCCCACCGTGATCTGGTCGGCCCCCAAGCCGCCCACCACCGCCACGTGGCCATCGCCCACCTGCACGGTGTCGTCGCCGCCCAGGTCTTGGCTGGTGGCCAGGATCTGTTCAACGAAGCCTTGCGCGTTGCGTTGGACCAAGCCGTTGTCGCCCAACACCACGCTGCGGTCGCCAGCAGCCGCATCGGTGCTGCCCACCGTGATGGTGTCGCTGCCAAGGCCGCCCAGCACCAAAGCGTTGCCGTTGCCTGCGGTGATGCGGTCATCGCCACCCAGCGCCGGGCTTTGGGTCTGGATGCTGCGGACCAGACCCGTGGCGTCGGCCACGATCTCGCCGTTGTCACCCAAGATCTCGTGCGTGCCATTGCCCACGGTGATCTGGTCGGCACCCAAGCCGCCCACCACCGCCACATGGCCATCGCCCACCTGCACGGTGTCGTCACCGCCCAAGTCCTGGCTGGTGGCCAGGATCTGTTCGACAAAGCCTTGTGCGTTGCGTTGGACCACACCGTTGTCGCCCAGCACCACGCTGCGATTGCCTGCAGCCGCGTCGGTGTTGCCCAGGGTGATGGTGTCGTTGCCGATGCCACCCAGCACCACGGCGTTGCCCTTGCCCGCGGTGATGCGGTCATTGCCACCCAAAGCGGGGTCCAGCGAGCGCACGGTCACGGCCAGGTCATTGGCATCGACGATGACTTCGCCGTTGTCGCCCAGCACCTCGTGTGCGCCTTGGCCCAGCGTGATGGTGTCGTTGTCAACACCGCCGATGACGATGGCGTGGCCATCGCCCACGCGGATGGTGTCTTGTCCACCGGTCAGGGTGTTCTCATCGCTGCTGATGACGCGAGCCACGCCACCGGCGAGGTAAGTGACGACGCCGTTGTCGCCCAGGACCACGTTGTGGCCGCTGCCCGACACGATCTCGTCGGCACCCACGCCGCCGATCAGCACGTTGCGGCCATTGCCGGCCGAAATGCGGTCATTCGCACCGTGGGCGGCATCCACCTGCGTCGAGCGCACTTGCTGCAATTGGCCCACAGCTGGGTCGTGGTCGATGACACCGTCGTCACCCAAGATGACGTTGTCGCCGTTGCCCGCTTGGATCTGGTCTTGGCCGATGCCACCCAGGATCCAGTTGTTGCCGTTGCCCACGGTGATGCGGTTGTTGGCCGCGCCACCCATGTCCACGGTGCTGACCTGCGTGATGTGACTCAGGTCGACCAGACGCATGGTGCCTGGCACTTGGGTGACCACGCCCTGGTTGGCCAGGATCACGTTGTTGCCGTTGCCCGCGGTGATGGTGTTGTTGCCCACCCGCACGCTGTCGCTGGTCAAAGCCTGGTCGCCCGCGGCACCTTGCAGCACCACGGTCAACAAGTGGCTGTCGGCCAGGCTCAAGCGCTTGGAGAGGTCGATGTTCAAGCCCGCGTTGCCGTAGACCTGGTTGTTGCCGTCGCCCGCATGCAGGGTGTTGTTGCCACCGCCGCCGGCCAGCAGGTCATCACCCGAACCGCCGTAGAGCGTGTCATCACCCGCACCACCGTACAAGATGACGCCGGCGGTCGTGCCGCGTGCGTCCAGCACGTTGTTGCCCACCCCGGTGAAGACGCGTGCCCCCCCGGTCAGCGCAGCCGTGGTTGCGTTGAAGAACTGCCCGTTCTGGCTGGTGGCGCCAAACAGGACCAATGGCGACTTCACGCCGCCGCCACCCGTGGCGATCAAGGTGTTGTTGCCGCCACCGCCTTGCACCACGGTGATGGTGCCCTCGGTGGTGTGGCTGACGGTGAACGTGTCATCGCCTTGGCCCAACAGGGTGTTGACGACCTGGAGGTTATGGAAGGTGATGCCGCCCTCGAAGGTGCGCAGGTCGTGCGCACCATTGATGCCGTAATCGAGCTGCAAATCCCCACCCATGCTCAAGCCTGCGATGTGGCCGAAGCTGTCCAGGTTGAGATCAGACGCCTTGGCGCCGTAGACCGCGGCCATGCCGGAGAGGTCTTTGAGCTTGGACAAGCTGCCGGACTCTGCCGTTTTGCTGCCGTCATTGAACACGCGCAAGGTGTCGGTGTTGCGCGCGGCTTCAGTGGCTGCTGGCAAGGTTGGCAAAGCCGTGTCGGTTTCGGTGGGCAGCATGACCGCGGTGCGCAAAGAGCGGTCGCGGTTGGGCATGACATCGCCTTCGATGACCAGTGGGCCTTGCACGCCATAGGTGATGTGCGGTTGGGCGGGGAAGACCTGCACAGGCTGCGAACCGGCGGACGTGTCGACACCCGCCTTGACCTGCACCTCGACCTTGAAGTCCTTGTCCCAGTTGCTGGCGTCGAAGGTCACGGTGGCAGGCTGGCCATTGGCTGCTGCCTTGAAACGCGGGTCCTTCGGATCCAAGGCCACTTCCGTGGTCTTGCCGCTGTCCAGCAAGCTGACCACGACCGGTGCCGTCGGTGCCTTGGTCAGGCGGATCGCGTACTGGATGGACTGGTCGGGTGCCACGGTGCTGCCAGCCGTGATCGGCGTGACGATCAGACCGCCAATGCGGGCGTCTCGCTTGACCACGTTGAAGCTGCTGGTGTCACCCACGTTGCGATAGACCGCAGCCGCGCCACCCGTGGAGTTGAGGCTGGCGGTGACGCGCGTGCTGAGCGGGTTTTGAACCGAAGCTTGTTGCACACCCTTGACCTGCACGGTCACAGCCTGATCCCAGTTGCTGGCATCAAAGCTGATCTGCGTCTGGCCATTGGCGTCGAGCGAGAAGCGCGATTGCAAAGCAGGGTTGGCGGCCAGCAGGTCGACTTCGCCCAAGTCATGACGCAAGGTCACCAGCACGGTTTCACCCGCCGCCGGCGCACGCGTCAACGAGATGTTGATGCGGTCGTTGAGCTGGCCCGACGTGGCGCTGCCACCGGCCACGACGCTGACACCACCTACGGGTTGTTTGACCAGCACGCCAGGCTTGTGGGCATCGACCAACTGCACATCCAAGCTGGGCAGAACCACGCCATTGAAAGCCGGGTTGGACGAAATCAAAGCATGGCTGATGCTGACCACGCGGTCGCCGGCTTGCACGCCGTCGTCAATGGCACGCACGTAGATCTTCTGCGTGCGCAGCCAGTCTTGTGGCTGGCCTGCAGCCACGTTGCTGTCGAAGGTCAGGATCACAGCCTGGCCGTAGTGGACACCGTCGGTCGAGACTTCGATGCCCTTGGCGTTGATGCTGCGATCGGTGGCCGACAACATGGCGGCTGACACCGCCAGGTAAGCCACGGTGCCTGCAGTGGGCTTGGCAACGCTGAGCGTGATGTCGTAGGTGTTAACGTCACTGCCCTTCACGCCACCCTTGACCACCGACAACTGATCGGCGGGCTGCTTGAACGTGACTGGCGAGTTCTTGTTGCCAGACACGGTCAGCGGATAGCCCTCTGCAAACGCGCCGTTGAAGTTGGTGTCCTGGCTGAGGAGGCTGTGGTTGATGTAGCCGCTAGCGCCATTCGCATCCAGTGCAACCACCGTACCGGTCACATCACCGCCCACATCGAAGGTGTCACTGCCGCCGCCACCGATCAAAGTGGTGACCACATCGGCACTGGTAGAGAGCACGTAGAAGTGGTCGTTGCCCTCCAAACCATCGACCTCGACCTTCTGCACATTCGTGAAGCGGGTGTTCAGGCCGGCGCCCATCACGCCGTCCTTGGTGATCACGAAGTTGTCGTCGCGCTCGGTGCCGATCACCACCACGGTGTTGACGCCCTTGCCGCCCACGATGCTGACAGGTGCATTGATGTTGTACTCAACGTGCGTGTCACCCGTGCCACCCGTGATGGTGGTGTCAGACGTGGACACACCGCTGTTGTCGGCCAACACAAAAGCACGCACCACGAAGTCAGCGGGGCCTTCGGCGCCGTACAACTTCAGCGAAGCCTGGTTGCTGTAGACAACGAACTCGTCTTGGCCACGCGCACCGTAGACGGTGGTGGCGTAGCTGATGCCGTGCGACAAGTAGCCCAGGGTGGTCTTGATCGTACTGACCTCGTCACCCAAGGCCACCGTGCCCGCGGCTGCGGTGCGTTCCGCACCGTAGACCTGGCCGATTTGCACATTGCTGCGACCCAAACCGCCGTCGATGGTGGTGATGGCGCTGTTGTCGTCCACATAGAAGTGGTCAAAACCATCGACACCATTGACGGTCAAACGACCGGTGATGGTCTGGTCGTAGTTGATGCGTTCGACTTGTGACGCATAGGGCTTGCCGCTCGCATCCTTTGGGTCATTGGGCGTGAGCTTGGCCACAAAGTTGGCACGCAACAAGAAGGTGTCGTCCAGCGTGGTGCCGTTGATGGTCAGGTAGTTCGGCCCCGCACCCAAGCCACCGCTGTCGTGCACGTTGACGGTGTAATCGCTGGACGAGCCCGTCAGGTTCACGATGTAGTGGTTGTTGGCGCCTTGGCCGTCCAAGTCCACCGTGTCGAGCACCGCCGCAGTGCCGCCAGGGCGCACGTGCGACGTGCGCACGCCACCTTGCGTCATCGACGGCAAGCGGTCCAGCGTGATGGTGTCGTTGCCACCTTGCAGGCCCAGCTGGTTGCCCAGCACGCGCGTCCAACCCACCAGCTCGGTGGGGCGCAAGGTGATCTGGTCGGCCGATGGGCCGCCAGCGATCACGTTCAGTGCCGAGCGCAAAGCGCCCTCCAGCGTGATGGTGCTCGACAGCGTGCCCTGCGCGCCCGAGTCGCCCACATCACCGTAGATGGTGATGCTGTCGCCCGAGGCGATCACGCTGCCCTTGTCGGCCTGCACATTGGCGCCGGCACGGATCAAGATGTCGTGCGCCGCGTCGATGCGAGAGGTCGCATCCAGCACGACGTTCGCGCCGAAGACAGCAGCGTGGCCCGCTGCCAGCGAGACGCTGCCCTCGGCGGCCGAAATCACGCCCGCGTTGAAAGCACCATCGACTTCGGTGACCGTAACGTCGCGCTTGGCTTTGGCATTGACTTTGCCCAAGCGGCCGCGCGCACTGTCGACTTCCAGCGGTTTGCCATTGGCACCGGCGATGCCGATGCTGCCTTGCAAGGCCAGCAGCGACAAAGCGCCACCCAGCACCTGAGCGCCATTGCCCGCGCCCGCATTGAGGATGTCGCCCAGGTCCACCGACAGGGTCACATCGCCTTGAGACGACGCCACACGGCGCAGGTTCAAGTCGCGGCGAGCGCCGTCGGCATGGGCCGTTTGTGTGATGGTGATGTCGCCCTGGGCCGAAGCCGTGAGGGTGCCAGATGCGGTCGACGATGACTCGATCAGCAGCGCGTCAGCGGCGGTGCCAATGGTGCCTGCCGTGGCGGTCAAATCGACATCGACCGCGGTGATGTTGGTGCTACCCGGAGCGCCTGCACGCAAGATGCTGGCGGCTGCCAGTACCTTGGCCGTGCTGCCGGCACGCAGCTTGTTGATTTGCACCGATGCGTCGGCTGTCACCGTGGCCTTGCCCTTGACCTGGACATCGCCCAGGCGCAGGTCTTGAGCGCTGCCTTGGCCATGCAGGTAGAGGTCGCCCGCCACCGTTCCGTTGACCACGCCCGAGACCAACGCGGTCTTGAACAAGGCGGTGGCCGCACCGATGTCAGCACCGGCCTTGACGTTCAGGTTGCCCGTTTCGCTGGACACGTTCGCGACGTTCGACAGCTTGTCGTCCACCGCGTTGAAGATGCCCTTTGATGCCGTCAGGTTCACATCCGTGTGGGCCAAAATGCGGCCCACGTTCAAGCTGCCAGAGGACACGTCCACCGAGACTTGGCCGCTGATGCTTTCCACGCGCTTGGCGAGCAGGTCACCGACGGTGTCGGACAGGCCAGCCCAGTTGTAGCTGCCTCCCACCTGTTGCACGGCCAGATTGCCCACCGATTGGGCAAACAAGGCGCCACCTGAGGTGATCTGCAAGCGCAGCGCCGCGGCCTTCGCAGCACCGATGGTGGTGCCTGCGCTCAGGATCACATCACCACCCGCAGTCAACGCCGCCGTGGCATCGGCCCCCGAGTCCGTGATGCTGCCCTTGGCGGACACGAGGTTGATGTCGTCTCCCGCCAAAATCTTGTCGACCACGATGGCGTCGTCTGACGTGATACCGACAGACTTTTCGGCCTGCGCAGACACCGTACTCGAAGCATTGACGCGCAGGTTCTGCGCCAGTTGCAGGGTGATGCTCAAGGCTTGGTCGTTGGCCAGTCGATAGACAGGCTGGCCCGTACCCTGACGCTGCACGGTGAGCATGCCTGTCGTGGTTTGGGCGCTGGACGCGAAATCAGGCGTCACAGCGCGCCACAGGCGCGCGTTGCTGAAGTCGGTCTTCCCGAGGTTGACCAGGCTGTTGTTGCCACCGACGAAGCTGTACAGACCAAAACCGTCAGCGCGCAGCGACTGCACCAAGGTGCCGGTGCTGACACTTGCCAAGCCTGAGGCCGACGTGGCGTTGAACGCAGGCGTGACCCGTTTCCAAAGGCTGCTGTCGTTGAAATTGAGCGTTTGATCTTGGCCCGTCAGCGGACCCGTGTACACATACACGGCGTGCACAACGCCCACCACATCGGTGTTCTGAGCGGTGGCCAAGAGGGACTTGTCGCTGTCAGACAAGGCAGACAAGCCCTTGCTCAAGTCAAGGGTGATGACCTTGCCGACATTGCCCACACTGGCGCCGCTCAACAGCTCGACATGCTCACCACTGACGTTGGCCAGTTGCGATGGCACCGTCGGCACCACGCTGGCGCCCTTGTTGCCACTGTCGGGGTAGATGAGTTCATCGACGATGCTGCGCGAAATGGGGAAACGGAAGCCACTGACCAGGGACGCGCGCTGGTCAGTGATGGCCTTGACCTCGTCCGCAGTGAGGGTGAAGGTGAAGGTCGGGTTGTAGGTGCCCGCGCCCACGCGGTCGTGCACGAACTGTTGCTCGGCCGTCAGCGTGACGCCGCTGGCAAGCTGGTGGGTTTCATGCGTGATGCTGAACTCGGTGGGTAGTGCATCGCCATTGAGCGCCAGCAGCTTGGGTGTGCCCGCCAAGGCGTCGGCCTTGGTTGCGGCCAGGCCCATGCGACCTGAGGTGGCGTCCAGCACCACTGCGTAATAACGGCCACCTTCGGTCAAGCCGTTCGCACCTTTGAGGCCAGTGACGGTGACGGCATCACCCGTGGCCAAACCGGCCTTGGCTGTCAGTTCAACAGCGTTGGCACTGACACTGACGCTGGCCTTGTCGGTCGAGACACGCAGACGTGTCCAGTAATCGACATAGGTTTTAAGGTAGGCCTGCGTGAGGTCGGCGACCTTGCGAGCCTTGAGCTCGGCGATGTACTGATCCGCACGCGCCTCTGCTTCAACCTGGCTGAGCTTGACCAAGCCTGAGTCCACACCGCTGACGATGGAGCCCCCTGTTGCCTGCAGCGACACATCCCCACTCACCGAACGCACGGAGGCCGCCGCGCCTTGCCACAGGCTTGGCGTCAGCAGGCGCAGATCGCCTGCCGTCTCGGTGATGTAGATGCTGTCCTTGGCCAAGGCGGCGACGCCACCCGTTCCACGCCCGTTGCTGTCGATCTTCAGGCGGTTGCCGGCTTCACCAATGGCGCCATCGACGGCCAGCAACTCTACTGTGTTGCCGGTGATGCTGGAGCCGCTGGAGGCCGCGTAAATGCCTTGGGCCGCGGTGATGCGCACATCGGTGGCGGCCTTGATGGTGCCCACCAGCAAACGGCTGTTGTCGTTGGTGGGCGAAATCACATTGAGCGTGACCTTGCCAGCAGTGGACTCGACATAGATCGGGCCCTCGTTGCCTTGCAACGCCAGGTCGACGTCATCGACCGAAGTGATGCGGATGGTGACAGGCGAAGATGGCGCCGCCACGGCCGCGGCACGCAAAGTGGCGCTGGCTGAGGCGGGGCTGACAAACAGGCCGACCGACGCTGGGGTTGTGACCTTGGCGCCCTTCTTGGTGGTGCTCACGTTGATCGAACCGCCCTGGGCAACGTCAACGCCACCCTGGAAGATGATGCTGCCGGCGCTGGTGATGTTCACGTCCGGCTTGTCCAGGCCCTTCAGGAAGGTGATGGCGACGTTTCGGTCGGCGCGCAACTCAGACGTGTAGAAGTCCTTCTTCCCCTCAACCTGAGTGATCAGCACGTGAGAGGTCTTGGTCTGAAGCCAACCGCCCCCTGTGGTCCACTTCTCCGTGTTCACTTGGCTGTTCAGGAAGTCACTGTGCTTGATCGGGCTCTTGTCGGTGTAGTTGCCAGTGGCCAGGTCCCAGTTGCCCCCCTCGCTGCGCGGCTTGGTGTAGTCCTGATTGGGCAGCAAGACCCGGCCGGTCGTGCCACGGTAGATGTAGGCTTTCTGATCTGCAACGTTCCAGATGACGGTGACGTCTTTCTCGACGCGCCATGTCTTGTCCTGTTGCACTTCGAACTGCAGCGAGAAGTCAGGCGTGCCAGCGTCGCGCATCACCACGCCCTCTGACTGCAGCAGAGGTTTGGCGTCGGTGTACTCGATCTGTTGCCATGTGTAGTTCTTGTCTGTGGTCAACAAGCCCAAGGGGTCGAAGTCTTGGCCCACCAGATTGAAGCTGGAGCGCTCGTACTTCGTCTTGGTGGTGACCGTCTTAGATTGTCCATCCACCCACACGTAGAACTGGTTGGACGTTGGCTTGTAGGTGCCACCGGTCAAACCGTAGAACACGTCTGGCGTGCCCGTCGCGGTGTAGACGATCGAGGGCACCTGCTGACCGGTCGACGTGGTCTTGTAGACCTTCGTGCCTAGCAACTCAGATTGCTTGACCTGGGTGCCGCTGGCATCCAAGGTGTAGACCGTCTGCTTGAGGCTTTGCGTGTCGTTGATGGTGATCTTTCCCACGCGGTTGCGTGTGGTGTCGATCTTGTTGAGCACCAGCGCATACGCCGAGTTGTTGACGATGTTGACGCCGGCATAGCCGTTGGCCACCAGCAGCTCACCCGATCCGGTCGAGATGATCTGCCCCGTCAAGGTGATCGAGCCACCCTGCGGGGTGATCGGGTCCAACACAATCTGGCCGGTGTCGGCGTCGAAGCGGCCAGACACAGGCACCGCCTCGTCGATGGTGCCATCAGGTGCCTTGCCGCCAAAAGTGATGCCATTGATGGCCTTGCCCGTGTTGTCGGACAGCAGTGTGGTCTTGCCAGGGTTGAAGTTCGCGTCGATGGTCAGCGACACATTGCGCACACCCGACTGGATCTTGCCGTTGATGTCCAGGAAAGAAGCCGAGATGTTGATGTTGCCTTGCGCCAGAATCTTCGAGGACGCCTTGGACGAGCGATAGACGTCAATGCTTGCGGAGCCCAACGTGACGGTGGAGCCAACGCCGGCGTTGACAACATCGACTTTCGCCTTCTCGAAGCCGGCCCACTGTGTGGGGTCACCACCCACGTGGAACCAGGCCTGGGTATTGAGGTTGAAGTTGCCTTGGGTGATCACATTGATGTGATCACCGATCAGCTGCCCGGACACGTTGGTGCTACCGACCGTGTTGCGGATGTTGATGTCGCCCGTCTGGTTGACCACATCGCCCACGAAGTAGATGTCTTGGGGCAAGCTGTTTTTCGTGTCCGGCAGCGACTCGTTGGCAAATGTACCCACATTGAGCTGAACGATGTTGATCACCTTGCCACTGTCGGCATCCGCGCCTTTGCTGACCGGCGTGTCGTTGACATACACCGAGCCCGGCGTGAACACCTTGAGCTGGCCGTCGACGATCGTGACCACCTTGGCATCCGAGATGATCGTGTCGTTGACGATCATGGCGAAGGGCGAGTCGTTCGCGATGTTGATCGAGGCGCTGGAACGCGCGTTGATGCGCCCATCCTTGACCAGCTTGCTGACGGCGTCGTTGGTGGCGACGCTGCGGTCTGCGTCGATGAAGACCGAGCCTGGCGACGCATACAGCGAAGGCAGGTTGATGAAGACCGCATCCAGGCTGCGTGTCACAACAACGCCACCCTGGCCATCCGGGGTGGCCAGCTTGAGTTCGATCAAGGTGTCGTCGATGGCCTTGATCTGCGCCTGGTAGCGCGCCACTGCCGTGTCGTCACCGCCATGGCTGATGCTCCACTGAACGAGCTGCTCACGTTGCTGGACCAGCAGATTGGAGGTGTTCCTGTAGCTGAGCGTGGGCGCCTCTGCGCCCTCTGGCAACAACACGTAGTAATTGGCCAGATCTTTGGATTCTCCAGCCAGTCTGAGCTTGAGCTTCTCGGTCAAGTTGCTGTCAATGACCGGCACCACCACGTCGGGCTTTTGGGGGTCATTGGGGTTGCCGACCTTCAGCCACAAACGGGTGTTGCTGTAGTCGGTCGCTTGCAGGTCAATGGAGGTGCTGCCCTCGAAAACCGGCCGGTACTGGTAGTAGGCGCCGTTGAACTGCGGACGGCTGGGGTCCACCACATGCACGATGTTGTTCATGCTGATGTCGCAACCCACGGTGCTGAGGTCCAGCGCAGCCAGCACGTAGTTGGCCGAAGAGCCCACTATGGGGTTGGTCAAGCCCAGTTTGCCTTGGATCGCGTCGACTTGAGCCGCCGTCAAACTGACAGCGCCTGTCTTGGGCAGGGTCAGTCCTGGCAATGCGCGTTGAACCAGGTCTACCGGCAGCACCTGCAGGTTGGACTGGTTGTTCAGGCCAGCAACCACCTTGACTTGCGGCGCGAGGTTGACCGTGTTGGTGGACTGCGTCGACGCGCCGTTGGGCACGGTGAAGCCATAAGGCACAGCCGACAAGGACACCACTGAGCCATCGGTGCTGGCGTAGTTGCCCAGGCCCTGCTTGGCGCCCAGGTACACGTTCTGAGCGGCAGACACCTCCGAAGCACCCAGCAGGTTCACTTGGTTGCTCTCGGTGATCTTCGCATGCACCACCGGCACCTGGATGTTGGGCAGCATCGAGAACGCAGCGATGTTGGCAGCCGCGTTCGTGTCCAGGAGGTCAGGCACGCCAATGCTGTCGCGACCCGCGTACACATGGACGTTGTTGCCCTTGATCTTGGCACCGTTCAGGTTGATCTGGTTGTTGGTTCGGGTGTTGGTCTCCGCCGTGGCGACGGTGTCATTTTGCACCGCGCTGGCGATGGTCAAAGCCGCACTGGCGTTGGCGTTGGAGGTCGCGCGAGATGTGAGGTAGACGTCCCCCGTTTCGTTGGTGAGCTTCACATCACCCGCATTGACGTTCGCCTGCGTGTAGGTGTTGATTTGGTCGACGGCCACCGTCAACGCGTAAACTGACACGCCGACCACGGTCATCTTGTCGTAGGCGTTCACGTCGGTGCTGGCCTCGATGCGCAAGGTGCCTGGCGTGGCATGGGTGCCAATGGCCGTGAGCTTGGCGCCGCCACCGAGGTTGATGCCGGCGCGGAAGGCCTGGTCTTTGTCGGTGGTGCCGATGTCTGTCTTGCTCGCAAACGCACTGGCTGCAACGGCCGCGGCTGAGCCTGACTTGATGTTGCCGCCATCGATGTAGCGCTTCTTGGTCAGGGTGTTGCGCGCGGTGACCACGATGGCACCGGCCGTCACATCGGCCTTGTCGACATCGATGTCAGCGCCCGTGGTGACCTTGGTGATGGCGCCGGCGCCCGTACCAGCCGCCAGCGCGAGGGTGTAAGCGTCGGCCTTGACGTCCACATCCTGCTCATGGAAAGCCTGCACAGTGACGCCCGACGCAATGATGGACGCCTGATCCGTCAAGTGCACACGAACGGACTCGGTCGAAGTGAGGTTGGACACCGCGCCCATGACCGCGATGGCGCCACCACCGGCAGCCAGCGATTGGGCATCCAGCACGTCAGACGACGAAGCGCCGATGTTGACGCTGCCTGCATGCAAGCGCGTGTTGGCGCCAGACACGGTGGTGTTGACATCGCCATTGGCATTGCCGCTGCCCAGCTTGACATCGGAGACCATGCCCGCCACCGCGATGGCGCCCAAGGCACCGCCACCGGTGGTGACGTTGGCTTCGTTGCGGGCCGACGAAGCAATCGCCAATGAGCCCGTCGCGTCCAGCAGCGCACCGCCATCGACGATGGCCTGCGTGACGGTGGCGATCTCGGCCAACGACACGTTCGCTTGGGCAGCGAGGGTCGATGCAGAAACACCCACGTTCACGGTCTTGGGCACGCTCGATGCCGACACCGCATTGACCTCGATGTCCTGCGCCGTGACCTGTGCGCCCGACACGCGGGCATGCACCAGATCCGCCACCTTGTTGTTGACCACACCCACGCCAATGGCCGCGCCAAAGCTGATGGCCACGCTGACGCCCGTCAGGTTGGCCGACACGGAAGCCGTGTCCTTGGCAGCGACCGTCACTGCCTTGGTCGCGTCAACGACCAAAGCACCCGAGATCACGCCGCTGATGCGGTTGGCGATGAGCTGATCCACGCCAATGCCGCCACCAGAGGCGCCAGTGGCACCGCCGGAGACCGAGGCCGTGACGGCTTCAACGCCGTCGATGCTGGCCGAGCCTGCCTGTGGCAGGTAGGCGTTGCCCACGCTGTTGCCCCCGTTGGCCACCACGGCCACGTTGCCGCCTGCGATGACCGCGTTCTTGCTGGAACCAGACAGGGTTGCGTTGACCTCGTTGGCCACCGTGTTGAGCACCACAGAGGCGCTCACAGACACGGCCAAACCACCGGCCACCGACAAGGACGCACTGATGGCCTTGGCGCTGGTGACCTTGGTGGTGTCAGCCGAGGCCACAACCACGTCTTGCAAGGCCATGACCTGGCTGTCTTTGATCGACGCATCGACCAAAGAGGCCATCACGTTCTTGACGCCCACACCGCTCACAGCCCCCGATGCACCAATGCCCGCGGCAATGGCCACCGAGCCGGCGAAGGCGTCAGACGAGACCGTGGCCGCCGACGTGGCCAGCGTGATGATGCTGCCAGAAGCCACCACCGTGGACGCCTCAATGCCCGCACGCACCTTGTTCTGCTGGGTCTGGCCCGACAGCTTGGACAAATCCTTATTGGGGTTGTTCGATGCATTGCTGTTGTTGCTGGCCTTGTCGCTCAAGTCAACACCCAGGTCCTTGACACCGATGAGCGTGTAGGCAGTGCTGCCGCCCATCGCGCCTGCACCTGCGCCAATGCCACCACCCCCGGCACCGGCAGCTGCGCCCGCCAGAGAAGTGACCTTGACGTCGCTGTCGGCCTTGACCGACAGGTTCTTGGCATCGACCTTCTTCCACAAGGTTGAATCGGAATAGCTGACAGCTCGCAAGCCGCCTGCGGGCACGTTGAAATCACCCAGCGACTGGTCATTGGGGTTGTAAACGTAGACCGTTTCAGGATCGACGCTGACGCGCTCACCGCGCTTGACCAACGTGGGCGCCGTGCTGGAGCCCACCATGTGGTCGGCAAACAAATTGGCACTGACCACGCTGCCCGTGATCAAGGCCTGCACATCGTTGTTGACCATGTTGGTCACGTTGGCGCCGGCACCCGAGAAGGCCAATCCCACGGTGCCTCCGCCGATGGCCAACGACGCAGCAATCGCCTTGGCGTTGATGGTGGCAGCTTCATGGGCCAGCACGTCCACCTGCCCTGCGGCACGCAGGTCCTTGGCACCGCTGATGGTGGCCTTGACGGTGTTGGTGATGACGTTCTCGGCCAGGGCCACGCCCACCGACACGCCCAAGCCGAAGGCGCTGACGCCAACGCCCACGGACAGCGATGCAGCACCCACGTCCGCGTTGATCGTGGAGGTGTCGTTGGCCTTGATCAACAGATCGCCCGTGCGCATGCCCGACAGGTCGCTGACCGTGGCTTGGATGTCGGCCGCGATCAGGTTCTGCGCGCTGGCACCCGCGCCCGAGAAGGCCACACCGACGTTCTCAGAGGCCGCAATGGCTGCGGCGCCTGCGCCAACACCCGCTTTGATGCTCTGATCACCCGTGGCCGTGACCCGGGTTGCACCCTGCACGGTCACCGTCGAGCGGCTGACAGAGGCGTAGACCGGTGAAGCCGATCGTTCGCCCTGGGCGTTGTAGCCCACCTGGTTGCGCGCCAAAGAAGCGCCAATGGCCAGGGCGCCAGCCGCACTGCCGGCCCCCACTGAACCCGCCACCGCCACGATGGTGGCGTTGATGGTGGACGTGGCCGATGCCTGGACATTCAAGTCTTTGGCGCTGACCACGGTGCTGTCGATGACCGAGGCACGCGTGTCGTTGCCGATCACGTTGCGCGCTTCGGCGCCGCCACCCGACAAGGCCAAACCCACACCGCCGGCGCCCACTGCGACCGAAGCCGAGATGGCATTGGCGTTGATCGTCGACGCCTGTTCGGCCGTCACACTGACCGCCCCCTTTTGGCTGGTGACCTTGGCACCATTGCGCACCGCAGCCGACCCCGTGTTGCGCACGCGGTTGACCGACTCGGTCAAGCCCACGGCCAAAGCAACACCGCCAGCACTGCCACCCGCGGCGGACACGCTGCCGCCAATGACCCAGGCATCGATTTGGGCCGTCTCTTTGGACGCCACCGTGACGCCCTCTGCCGACGTGACCGTGCTGCCATTGATCTCAGCCGACACGGTGTTGGCGATGTCATTGACCGAGGCCGACACACCCACCGACACGGCGCCACCGCCACTGCCGAAGGTCGCGCTCACGGCCGCAGCGCCAGAAATGGCCATGATCTCGGCCTTGTCGGTGGCGGTCACCGACACGGAGCCGGCCGACGTGCTCACATCGCTTTGTTGACGGACCTCAGCCTTGACGGTGTTGCCCACCGTGTTGCCAGAGCCTGCGCCCGCACCTGAGCCCGTGAAGCCCGAACTCGGCGCGACCGCTGCAGCCACGCCCAGCGTGCCCGCCAAGATCTTGCTGTCAGATTTGGCCTCGACCGACACGCCACCAGCCGACTCGACCGTGCTGCGCTCGATGTAGGCCTCGGTGGTGTCATGCACCTCATTGACGGACACCGACACACCCGCCGCGATGGCCGCGCCGCTGTCCTTGGTGATGGCCAAGCCAAAACCGCCCGCAAACGCGTTGATCGAGGCCGAGTCCGTCGCGTGGACATACAAGCCCGCGCCGGCCAGTTTTGTGGCGCTCAATTGCGCTGCGCCGCGGATGAAAGCGCTGTTGGTGTTGCGCACGCGGTTGACCGACACCGCACCACCCAGCGCAAACGCAAAGCCTGAACCCAATGCAAACGCACCGGCCACGGTCACGTTGTTCAAAGTGCCCGTGTACTGGGCCCCCACATCGACCTCGCCCGCTGTGATCACGCCCGCAGACTCGTCAATGCCTGCGGTGACGCTGTTGCCCGAGGCATCGGTCACATCGTTGGGGTTGCCGCCCAAATAGTTGTAGGACACCGAAGCGCCAACGGCCCCAGAGGGTCCTTGCGCCTTCAAGCCCGACGCGCTCACGGCGCCAGCCAGAGAGTCGATGGTCGAAGCGTCCAGCGCTTGCACGCTCAACTTGCCACCGGCCTTGACCGATTGGCTCAGCGCGATGTTGCTCACGCGCGCACTGACCGTGTTCTTGATCCAGTTCAACGTGACCGAGCCGGCACCGCCGAGGCTGGCGCCACCCGTGAAGGCGCCACTGATGGCGCCTGCGTAAATTTGTGCATCGGCCAAGCCGGGCAAGGCGTCAGGCAGCGCAAACTTCGCGCTCACTTCGACATCGCCCGACGTGGTCTTCACGCTCGAGCCGTCAATCTTGGCTTCAACCGTGTCCCCCACGTGGTTCACGGCAAAGGCCACGCCCACGGCCACCGGGCCGTTCAGGCTGATGGCGATGTTGCCAGCCAGCGTGGCAATGGCCACCGTGTCGAGCGCCTTGACGCGCACCGCGCCATTGGCATTGATGTCGGCACCGGACACGACCGAGGCCGTGACCTTGTTCTGCACCACGTTGACGGCAAACGAGCCGCCTGCGGCAAAGCCCTTGCCGCTGCCTGCACCGCCCACCACGACGTTGACGATGCGGGCCTTCTCGGTGGCTTCGACATTCACATCGGCTGCGCCCGACGTCACGGTCGCTGCGCTGATTTTGGCGCTGACCGTGTTGCGCACATCGCTCAAGCCCACGGATGCATTGACTGCACCGCCCGCACCCGAGTTGCCTGCGATCGAACCACTGCCGATGTAAACCGATGAGGCATCGTAGGCCTTGACATCGACGCTGCCTGTGCCTGCGCTGACCACTTGGCCTGCGCCCGTGTTCGAGATGTGGGCGTCCACGCCCGCACGCACCACGTTGAGGTTGAAGGCACCCGCACCACCACCCGACTTGCCACCGGCACCGGCCGCCGTCACGCTGACGATCTGGCCAGCACTGTGCTCAGGCAAACTCAAGGGCAAACCGGCCACACCCACGCGGCTGGTCACCGTCGAGAAACGCACCGCCTTGTCGCTGGCCGAAGTCAGCGACAAGGTCACAGGCGTGCTGGTCTTGGCTTCCCCGGCGGTGCTGGCCAGGCGATAGCGCACCTTCGTGGCATTGGCCCCATCGTCCAGGCGCACCGCGAAATAGGTCTCGCCATCACGCAAACCGCCGATGCTGCCCTCACCTGCGTGGTAAACGACGGCATCGCCGGTCTTCCACGCGGGGTCATTGGCCTGGTCAAACGACAAGGTGTTGGCGTTTTCAGGCAAAGCGGCGCCGGCATCGGTCACCACAGCCGTCTTGGGCGTGAGGCTGACCTGGCGGCCCACAGCGGGGCTGCCTGTGCTGTCGCTGGCATAAGGGTCATCGAACCCGGCCAGCACCTGCACCGACTTCGAGGCCTGTACGCTGGAAGCATCGATCCAAGCGGTGACCGAGCTGGGTGTCACATCGGCACCATCGCCCTTGAGCGAGGCCAGCGGTGCTTTGCTGCCTGAGCCAGAGCTGCCGTCCGCACCGGGCAACTCAGCGTCGTTGAAAGCGATCAGGTTGGGGTCTGCATCGGCGTTGCTGGCACCCACGAAGTTGTAGGCCAAGGCAGCGCCCACGCCCACACCGCTGGCGCCAGAGGCAGCAGCCACAGCCAGCGCAGCCACGTTGAGCGAGGCCGCTTCAGAGGCGGTGACACGCACGCTGCCTGCGTCTGCCTGCACTTGGGAGCCACGCGAGATGTGCGCATCGACCGCGTTGGCGATCGAGTTGATGGCGAAGGAGCCGGCCAAGCCGAGGGACTTCCCACCGGCACCGGAGGCCGACATGCTGATTAACAAAGGCGAAGAAGATGCGCCCAGGCTCACGTCGCCCGATGCGGCCTTGACCCTGGACTGGTCCACATAGGCCGTCACCGCATTGGCGATGCGGTTATAGCTGATGGCTGCACCCACGCCGGTGCTGCCCGAGATCGACGCGGCCACAGCGCCAGCGACCGACACCACCAGAGATTGGTCGGCAGCGGCCACACGGACTTTGCCCCCCATTTGCACATCGGAGTTGCCCGAGATGTGCGCGTCCACCGTGTTGGTCATGGTGTTGACCTGCACCGAGCCTGCCAGTGCAAAGCCAGAACCCGATTCGCCACGCGAAACCCCCACGCCAATGGCCGCGCCAATGAGGCCCGACTCGCTGCGGGCCTGCACGTCCAGTGCACCCGTGGTGCGCAACGTGCTGCCCTCCACCGAAGCGGTGAGCTTGTCAGACATGAAGCTCATGCCGAGTGCCGCGCCAATGCCGTTCTTTTGACCGACACCCACCGCGCCAGCCAAGGCGCCCACCCAGGCGCTGTCATGCGCCAGCAAGGTCACGTCGCCCGAGCTGCCATCGTCTTGCTTGACGCCACTGAGGCCCGCCGACACGGTGTTGTCCACCATGTTGATGGCCAGGGTGCCCGCTGCGCCGGTGTTCTTGCTGCTGATGCCCACAGAGCCCGCCACGTTGACGATGATGGCTTGCTCATCGGCCGTGACGTTGATGTTGCCGCTGTTGCGCAGCTTGGCGATGTCCACCATCTTGGACTCGACCGTGTTGGCGATCTGCGAGAAGGCCACCGCAGCACCAATGCCTGCACGCCCACCGTAACCCACCGCGCCGGCGATGGTGACGATGCCCGCGCTGTCTTTGGCGAGAAGGTCAATGCCACCACCGATGTCCAGCGCGGTGTGACTCACACGCGTGCCCACGGCATAGGCCGTGCGCGCGATGCTGATCGATCCGCCCACAGCCACGCCCTTTTGCGCGGGGGCACCCGCCATGCCAGCCGACAAGGCGCCGATCCAGCCTGTGCGTTGCGCCTCCAGGCTCAGTGCCGCGACCTTGACGTTCTTGGTGCTGTCGATGAAGGCGTCGGTCTTGCCGCCGACCAGGTTCAGGCCCACGGCGCCGGCGATGCCCACGTCCTTGTTTTCGGCACCGGTGTTCACGTAAGACGCTGCGCCTGCAGCAGAGACAACCGCCGTCTCGTTGCCTGCGCTCAAGCTGAGCTTGCCGGTGACCGTGACATCGCCTGCTTGCTCGATGTACGCCCGTGCGATGTCAGACACCACATTGATGGTGACCGCACCCGAAAAGGCCAAGCCGGCCTTGCCTTGTTGTTTGGATGTGGGCTGCGGGGTTTCAGCCGCACCTGTGCCTGAGCCAGTCCCTGGGGTCGTGCCACCGGAAGCACCGCTCTTTTCACCAAACTTGGCTTGAAGCTCGGCGATGACCTTGTCGTAGTTTGCCTTGGTGCTGTCGCTGACCTCGCCTGGGTTGGACGTGGCCTTCTTGGTGGTCGTGCCGTCCGCCTCTTTTGTGCCTTCGGTGGTGGGCTGGTCGGTGGGCAAACCTTCGGCTTTGTTCGCAGCTTGCGTCTTGGAGACCTTGGCGCCCGCCACGGCAAAGCTGCCGATGAAGCCATCGTTGCGCGCATTGACCACAACGGCGTTGGCGGCCTTGAAGTAGCCCGTGCCCGCTGTCAGTGTGTTGGCTGGGGCCGTGGCCGGGGCCAGGCTGCCAATGTAAGCCTGCGTGTCGCGGTTGACCACGTTCACGACGGCAGATGCGCCCACGCCCACGGCGTCGGACACCACGATGCCACCGGCCATTTGCACCAGGTAATTGCGGTCTTGCGCGTCGACGTTGACAGAGCGCCCCAGGGGCTTGCCATCGCCGTCTTTGAGCGTCAAAGAGCCTACATCCACCTTGGCACCGCCGCCCACAAACGCGTGCGTGGTGTTGTCGGTCACATTGACGATGAACGCGCCATTGAAGCCCTTGCCCGAAGCCTTGCCGCCCGAGGCACCCAGTGCCACGTCCACATGGAAATTATTGGCTGTGACGTTGAGGTTGTCGGCATACAGGCTGGCGCCATCTTCGATGCCGGCATTCACAGCGCCGCCGTAGTAGAGGACCATGAGCGAGCTACCGGCCGCGCCCTTGCCCCCTTCTTTGTTGGAGGTGCCCGCGCCGCCCCCGGCCAAAACTTCCTTCACCGTCGGTTTTTTGCCGTCCTTGTCGGCAGGCTTGACCAGTTGTGTCAGATCAGGCACCTGCACGTTGCCCGACACGTTGACCATTTGGCTCGTACTGGCCGCCGTGACGCTCACGGTTTGCGCCCCGGTGCGAGGCACTTGCAGCGCCTTGTCGTCGTCGGTGGGGTGTTGATTGATCGAGGCGCCCGAGCGGATCACCGCTTGCGCGTCATGGCTGTTGATCATGACCGTCAAAGCGCCGGCCAAACTCAGCTTGTGTCCAGAGGACGTGGCCTGGGTGAAGGTGTTGAACAGGTTGTTGTCCAGGCCCAGCAAAGAGCTGCTGTAAGTCGCCAGGTTCTTCTGGAAGTTGCTGCTGGCCTGGTTGGCCGCAGAGTTGAGGTTCTCCCACATCGACCGGTCGCTGAAGTCGGTGGCACTCAAGTCCAGCGTCACGCTGCCAGTGCCCTTGTACCTGTATTGCGCGCCCACATCGCCGCCAGCGGCATGGCCCTTGACCACCTCGACTTTTTGATCCGATTGGATGCTGGTCACGCCGGCATCCGACTGGAAATCAGCCTTGTAGGCGGACATGATCAAAGGGGTGACCAAGTTCACACCCCACAGGCTCTTCCAATCGATTTCGTTGAGCGTGGCCGCGTTCACGGTGATGGCCTTGCCGGCGTCAACCACCGCATTGGTGCCAATTTCACTCAGCGCCTGATTGCGCATCACGCCAACCGCCACCGCCAAAGCGACACCGGTTTTGGACGTGCGGGCCTTGCCTTTGCCGTCCACACCCTCGTCGCTGGCCGAAGCCCCTGCGCTCACAAAGGGCTGAGCCACCACCTTGGCGTCCACCTTGAGGTCGCCATCGACGGCCACACGCCGAACATTCACGCCATCGCCAATGCGTGCGTGGACGTCTTGCTTGACGACCGACACCGCAATGGCAGGTGCAGCGTTGAAGGCTTCTTTGGGTTCGGCACCGGCCTTCTTCGCGTCTTCTTCGGCCTTCTTGGCCGCTTTCTGGTCGGCCTCTGCCTGCTTCTTGGCCTTGGCCTCAGGCGAATCACCCTTAGAGACGGCATTCCACAGCTTGGTCGCGCCGCCCTGGATCACGGACCCCACTTTGGCAGCGCCGCCCTTGGCCACGGCCGTGCCGGAGCCGACCTGTGCAGCCTTGGCATCGTCAAGGAAGTCGCCCTTGGCGTCGGTGCCCGTCGCCGAAGACGCATTCACCCCCGACATGGTCGCGGGCAAGCCACCGGCCAGCAACTTGGCGCGGCCCGAGTGGTCGTTGGTGACATCGGTGGCTGTATAGGCAGCGGTGAAAGCGGAGGAAATCTTGGAAGGCCCCAACGGGCCCTTTGTGATCTCGGCGCCTGACCGGGTTTCGCCAGCGAGCACCTCCATGTTGCCCTTCACCCGCACGTTGCCATCGACGTAGGCGTGGGTGCTGCTGTTGTCCACGTTGACTGCCACAGCCACTGCGACCTCAGAGCCCTTGCCACCGATGGCGCGAGCCATCATGGCGAAATGATCCTCCGTCATGGCCAGCACGTTCAAGTTACCGCCCACGCTCACTTGAGCGTCCTTCGCAATCTGTGCGGT
Source organism: Burkholderiales bacterium (assembly GCA_947377275.1). Lineage (GTDB taxonomy): Bacteria > Pseudomonadota > Gammaproteobacteria > Burkholderiales > Burkholderiaceae_C > Aquabacterium. Next base: position 91,136 of record CANCFV010000001.1, read on the forward strand.
GGTTTCAGATTCCTGCACCGACACCGCCACTGCGGTGGCGAAACCATCCTTGCCTGTGGCATCGGCCTTGACCAGCACCTTGTGGGTGGTGATGGCGTTGATGTAGACGTCACCTGCCACATTGAGCTGGCCGTCGACAATGGTCTGCGCACTGGAGATGCCCACACCCACCGCAATGACCACAGGCGAGCCACCGCCAAATGGCTTGGCCACCACAGCGGTGATGGCCTGGGATGACAGCACCAAATTGGTCGCGTTGATGACCGTGTCGTGGCCGATGTTCACGCGGGCCGTGGCCTTGGCGAAGGTGACGCCCACGCCCAGCGAGAACTCGCTCAAAAAGTTGGCACCGTAGCCCAGCCCCTTGTCCCACAGCGACTCGAGCTTGTTGGTCGAATCGCTGTCGGTCGAGAACTGCTTTTCTCCGCTCGACTTGGCGGTGATGGTGACGTTGCCGCCTGAGATCACTGTGTGGTCAATGTCCACCTCGGTGGCCGCCACGTTGGCCCGCCAAAAGCCCAGCAGGCTGGAGTTCTCCAGGCCAATGTCGGTCTTGCCACCCACGATGCGCAGGGGGCCCCCATCTTTGAGCAAACCACCCTCGGTCAGCTGTTGCACGGCCGTGATGGTGATCGCACCGTGGCTTTTCTGATCCGCTCCCAGAGCCAACAGTTGGGAGTTGCCATCGATGCGGATCGAGCGGCCTTGCAAGGTGATGCTGCCGGCCTTGGCACTGGCGCTGCTGACGTCCAGCACCGTGTGGTCCAGGCGGATTTCATCGGCCTGGATGACGATGTTGCGGCCCTCGGCCTTGAGGGTTTGGTCTTTGAAGATGCCTTGGTTGAACTGCGCGTCGCCCGAGAAATCAAGCATCCACTCAATGTCCACGTCTTTGGCGAGCGTGACCTTGACCAGGTCCTGCCACCCATCGAGCTTTTGCACGCCACGCAAAATCACGCGGTCGCCGTCATGGTTGGCCGAAATCGTGGTGGGCTTGTCTGCTTTGAGGGCGCTCACGTCCACGTCAAAAGCCGTGGCGCCCTTGCCGCCCGTGAGCGATGCCGCCACCTGGTTGGCGATCAGCACAGCTTGCCCACTCCAGGCTGAGGTGTCGATCGACGAGCCGTTGTCGGTCTGGATGACGGCTTGGTCTTGCGCAGTGAATTGCGACAGCTTGATCTGCCCGATGGACTGGCCGGTGCTGTCGAGCGTGTCGATTGCGGCATCGCTCAGCTTGACTGCCTTGCTGGCCTGGTGCACCAGCAGGTTGACACTGCCCGCACCACCGCCGACATAAGTGCCCGAGCCACCGGACGTGAACGTGTTGAAACCGCTGCCACCCTTGAGAGTGACGTTGCCGCCACCGCCCTGAAGGGCCACCACGGGGGTCAACAAGGCTCGCCCTGCGAACTTGACGCTCTTGCCAGACACGGTCTGGGTGACGCCCAACAAACCGAGATCGGCCAGCGCCGTGGATTGGCCCACGGTGGCCAAGGCGGCGGTTGCCGTGCCCGTGGTCGGGTCGGTGATGCTCAATTCAAGGTGATTGCCGCCGACGATGTCCAGCTTGAAGACTTGGCCCAGGGAAAGCCCAGACGAGGTCGTGCCTGTGGCCGCTGCAAAGGCGTCGATGACATCCCCCAGCGTGGTCAAGCCCACGAGGCTGACCGCCAAGATGGAGCCATCGCTCAAGGTGAGTGCCACATCGTTCTGGCCGGTGGCACCAAAGGCGTGGTCCAGGCTGCTGAGCAGGGTGCTGCGCGACATGCCCGTGAAGGCGGAGGCGTCCAACTTGGCATCATTGCCACCTGTCAATTGAACGTGCGAGATGCCCTGCAGCTTGCTGGTGTGCACGGCACCGCCCGCTGTGATGACCAGCTCGTCATTGCGCAAGGTCATCTCTGTGCCCTGCGCCGTGCCTGTGGCGATCAGCAGGTCACTGGCGCTGTTGCCCACCACGGTGGCGTCCACGTTGGCGCCGATCTTGAACGTGTTGGTGCCCAAGCCCTGCAGCGTGGCCGTGCCTGCAAACGCGCTCACGTCGAGCAGGTTGTCGCCCTGCCCTGCGCGCAAGATGGCCTCGTTGATGTAAGACACGTCCGTCTTGGTCGTGCTGATGCCGTCTCCGTTGACCGGACCTTTGGCCGACAACTGAACGCGCACGGCATCGACAAATGCCAAAGCAGCGCCGCCGCTCGTGAGCTGTTTGCCGCTCACCTCAGTGACCGACACCGTGCCATCCACGCCGCCCTGCAGGTACTGTCCGACCAATTGCACGCGCCAGTTGCCTGCCGTGCCACTGACCATGAAATCGCTCGACGAGACGCCATCGAGCGCCGCCAGGGCCTGCGCGACGTCGTCGATCGATGCGTCAAATGCGATGGCGCGGGTGGTCTGGGCCTGGCCACCCGTGGGCGACGAGACGGTCAAGGACACGCTGCCCACATCCACTCGGTCGCTGATCTGCACCCGGAACTCGCGTGCCGCACCCACGGTGACCTGGCCTGCGGTGCTGCCATCGGCCAAGGTGGTTTTGTTGACCACGCTCAAGGCCTTGAGGTCCAAGCCCGCCAAGCGGCCCATGAAGCGCACGCTCCAGGTGCCGCTGCCAACCGTGAAAGGCCGTGCCAGCGTGGTCAACAGTGACTGCTGGGTCAAGGCGGTGCCGATCTGGCCCTTGAGCTCGAAATCGCCCGCGGCATTGGCCGCGAAGGTGGCTTGCTTGGCATCGACCGTGGAGACCAAGCCCAAAGCGAACGCCGCTTTTGAGCGGCCGATGACATCGAGGGTCACGGCACCGGCGCCGCTGTTCTTGACCGACAACACGAAGTTGCCCTTGTCGTCGATGGAGGCCGTGATGGGCGAGACACGCGCACCTTGGGCATTGACCGTCGAGGCATGGTTGAACGCCATGACGACGTCGTCCAGCGTGCGGGCACCGTTGAAGTCGATGTTCAGCACGCTGCCGTCGCCCAGGGTCAGGGCCACGTCACCGCCTGCGCGCACTTCGACGTCACCGGCACCCAAGCCGGTCACACTGGCCAGCGCGGCCTTGAAGGCCTCGGTCGAAGCGTCCCAGGCGATGACCTTGGACAAGGTGGTGTCAGCACCAGGCAGGGTCACACCCAACTGGAAGCTGCCGCCGCGCACATCGGCGCCCACGGTGACCACCTGCAAAACGCTGGTGCCCACGCTCAGGTCGAGCTTGTCAGGCGTCAGCACCAGGCGGTTGCTTTGTGAGTTGCCCGCGATCAGCGTGTTCTTGGCGTACTGGCCACCACGGATCTCTGCGTAGTCACCACCGGTGTTGACCAAGGTGTTTTGGTAAAGGCCGGGGGTGGCTTGCGTGCCCTTGGCGCCCAGCAGGGTGTCTTTGCCCAAGTTGCCGGTCAACACGGTGTTGCCGTTGAAAGCGGTGGCATCCAGCGTGACGTCCGTCCAACCGGTGGCCGTCAAAATGGCGCCGCCGACATTGCTCAAGGTGTTGACAACGATGTCTTTGCCATCACGAGCCACCTTCAACTGCGCATCGGTCAGCGTGAAGTTGGCATCGGCCTCGGCCACCACCCAGGTGCGGTCGCGTGCGCCTGCCAGGCCTTCCAGCTTGTTGGTGCCCACTGAAGCGGTCAGGTAGCTGGTACCGGCGCCGCCCTTGAGCGTGCTGCCACTGGCTTGTGCAATCAGGCCCACCGTTTTGGTGAAGTCGCTGGCATCGAGCACGACATCGGTGGCCGTGGCGGTCAAGATGACCTTGTCCACATTGACCAGGGTGGCCTTGCCCGTGGCATGTTCAACCACCGCTTGTTGCAGCGCCTCGGGCACTGGCGAGGTCGGCGCATTGGGCACCTGGCCATAGGGCGTGAAGCTGTACGTGTCCGTGACCTTCGACGAGGTCAGCTTCGTGCTGACAGCGACCTGTTCGCTGTAGGTGGTGTTGCTGTTGCCGATGACCGTGAGGTCGGCACCGCCCACGCCGTAAACCAACTGTTGACCCTTGCCACCGGCCGATCGCACGTCCACCAGCGTGGTGTTGGCATCGACGCGGATGCTGTTCTTGCCCGAAGACCCAATGATGGCTTTGAAGCCGGTCACGCGGTCGAATGTCGACCCACTTTGGGCTTCAATGTCCACGTTGACATCGCGGCTCATGCCCGAGAAGTCGAGCGTGTTTTTGTTGGCTGCGTTGGTGTCGATCGCCTGGATGTCCTTGAACTGCAACGTCGATGCGTCGGTCGCCAAGGTGCCCTCGCCGTCGTCGCTCACGCGCACCGTCAGGTCTTTGCTCAGCGTGGTGGCCGAGAGGGTGTTGTCGCCCTGCCCGCCCACCATGGCGGCCACGCCAGCCACTTGCAGGCTCGGCGCCACACCACTGGCCACCACGGCGCTAACCGCCACGTTATTGAGGGCATCGCCACTGAGCGTGAACAGCAGGTCATCGACCACGTTGGACGCATCCAAGGTGTTCTTGCCTGTGCCAGTCAAGACGCTTTCGACGTTCAGTCCGGCAATGGTTTGCAAGCCCGAGGCTTTGAGCTCTGCGGTTTGCGCGGCCGACAGGGCCACGGTCATGTCGGCGCTCAAGGCTGAGGCGTCCAGCACGTCCAGGCCGGCGCCCCCCACAAACAGCGAGACGCCTTGGAGGTTCAGGCTCAAGTTCTTGTTCGCGTCGGCGTAAACGGCAGACCACAAGGCGTCTGAGCTGATCGCTCCCACGCTCTGGATCGTGAAGGTTTGCTTCGCGTAGTCGGTCAGCGCCGAACCGTCGAGGGTGTTGACGCCCTTGCCGCCAAGCACCTTTTCAATGCTGCCGAAATCGATCGACAGGAAGTCATCGCCAAGGTTGAACTTGCGATCCGCCGTCAGCTTGAGGCGGATGTTGCTACTCAGCTTCGAGGCGTCGAGCAACGTGTTCGCGCTGCTGTCGCCCTCAAAGGCCTCAAAACCGGTCGCCTTCAAGACAAAGGCATTGCTGGCCGACACGAGCACAGAGCCATCTGCGGCCAGCGTGTAGGTCTGGTCACCATTTCTGGCCGACAGGTCCAGGGAGTCCTTCTGGCTGGTGCCCTTCAATTCATCCAAGCCGCTGACCGTGAGCTTGTTGGCGCCCGCAGCGCTCCACCTGGCCTCGAAAAGGCTCGCATCAACGGCATTGACCTTGACCGACAGGGCAGACGCCAACGCCGAGGCGTCAAGCGCATTGGTGCGGCTTGCATTGGTGTAAACCGTACCAAAACCCGACAAGGTCAACAGGTTCTTGCCGCCTGACAGACTGAAGCTGCCTGCCTCGCTCAGGGTGATGGTGGCGTCCTTGTCAAAGGCTTGCGCATTGAACAAGCTGTCGGCAGGGGCCCGCAAGATGTCCACGCCTTTGAGCACAATGTCGAGCCCCCCCACGGACGTCTTGATGTCGCCATTGCTTTGGGCGATGAATTCAAGCTTGGCACTCAACGCGCTCACGTCCAGCGTGTCGCGGCCTTCACCGGCCAACAAGGTGGTCACCCCCTTGAAGCTGACCGACTTGTCGCTCCAAGAGATCGTCAACACCTCGCCCTTGGCGTCGTATTGGAAGGTGACGGCGCTGCCCACTTGCGAGGCATCGACCAGCACGTCTGCACCGCTGCCTTGGCTCGTTTTGGCCACGCCATCGGCCGTGACGGTTTGGCCATCTTGAACGATCGCCACCGTGCCATCGGCGTTGAGGTGAACCTTGACCGGCTTGGCTGCCTTGGTGAGGTCCAGCGTCGGGGTCTGCTGCTGAGCGAGCAAGGTACCGACCCAGGTGCCGGCCTGCAGAGTGGGCGTCTCGATGGCCCCACTTCGGGCGTCCAAGGTCCAGCTGGCGCCGGCCACACCATTGCTGAGTTCGTCAGACGAGGCAGCGACGTCGGCTCCGGTCAAACGTGCCAGGCTGTCGATGAAGGCAATGCCTTGCCCATCGGCCGCGGTGTCACAGCTGTAGAGCAGCAGGTCGCCCTGCTCGGTGAGGGACTGGCCCCATTGCGACAAGGCAGCCGCGTGGGCTTGCAGGTTGTCGGCATTGAGTTGCACGCTGCCCAGCGAGAGCGATGCACGGGCGCCGTGAGCCACGATCTGCACGGCATCGAGCTGCTGGTGCGCCGCCAGCACGGTGCCGATCTGGGCCACACCATCAGCGCGGCCATCGAGCAAGACGATCTCAACGCCCTCGTCATGCAGCACCGTCACGCGCGGGCCGGTGACCTGAGCATCGCCGGCGGCACCGAGCACCGTGGGCTTGGGTGCAGCCAGATCGGCCAAGGCATCGCCACCACGCAGTTGGTGGAGCGACTGGAGGAACGCCTCGACCAGGTGATCGCGGTCGGCAATGCCACCATCGATGAAGATGACCTGGCTGGACGCGCCTTGGGTGGCCGCGAAACTGGCGTAGTCGCTCAACAAAAGGGTGTGGGCCGTGACCGTGCTGCGGGCCGTGGGCGCCACCAAAAGGCTCAGGGACGCGCCCGGGTCCGCGGCGGCAACGCTGGCGGCGGCAGCGGGTGCACCTTGCGCAGTGCCAGCCAGCACGAGGGCTACTTGCGACTGTTGCACCGGCGTCAAAGGCGCGGCCTCGACAGGGGCATGCTCAGCCGATGGCGGCGGCACGACCAGCTCGGCAGCCATGAGGAAACGCTGCTCGAGCGCCTCGAACAAGGCCTTGCGACGGGGCTTGATCGTTGATTGGCGTTTGTTGTGCTGCTGACCCATGACTGTCTCTCCTGCGCCTTTTTCAAGGCCGCAACGGCCCCCAGTGGGAGCCGTTGCCTGTTTGTTGATCGATGCTCAAGCCGCTGTCAGACCAGCGTGCCATGACCAAAAGGGCTCACTGGCCCGGTGTCGCGATGCTTGCCAGATCGGCTTCAGACAAGGTGCCGGCAGCCTGTTTGAGGCGCAGTGCATTGAGCAAGTGGTCGTAGCGGGCCTTGGCCAGGTCGCGCTTGGCGGCGTACAAATCCCGTTCGGCGTCCAGCACGGCCAGCACGGTCTGCAAACCTGCCTTGAGCCCCTCTTCCTTGAGGCTGCGGGCCTGCTCCAGCGAGATGACCGATTTACCTAGTGCGCCCATCCGCACGCCACCACCCACGACGCCTTGGTAAGCGGCACGGGCCTGACGCTCAACCAGGCGGCGGTCTCGCTCCTGGTCTTCAAGGGCAGCTTCGTAACGGCGGGCCGCCGCCGTGGTCACCGCCTGTGTGCCCCCACCTTCGTAGATTGGGATGTGCACTCGGAAGGTGAGGTTGGTTTCGCGCACGTCACTGCCACCACCGAACAGGCTGCCGCCGGTCTTCTTGCGGTCGTTGGTCAGGGCCAAGTCGGCCGTAGGGTAGTGACCGGCACGCAAGCGGCGCACGGCCTGATCGGCCACCTCGACCGCGTGCGAACGGGCTTGCAGCAAGAGGTTCTGCGTCAAGGCCGTTTGGGCCCATTGCTCTTCGTCGGTGGGCGCTGGCACCACCGGCTTGAGGTCGGCGGGCAACGGCGCCAGGTCATTGGCGGGCTGGCCCGTGATTTCACGCAGGGCTTGCAGCTTGTCGGCCAAGTCGTTGCGGGCCGTGACGATGTCCGCCTCTTTGACCGACAGGCGGGCTTCCGCATCGCGCAAGTTCACCACCGTGGATTGCCCCGACTTGAACTTGCCATCGACCAGCTCGAACTGCTCTTTCACAGCCTGCCGCTCTGCCTCGGCAAAGCCCACCGCATCTTGCGCTGCGAGCACCGCGAGGTAAGCGGCCGCTGTGCGCACCATCAGGTCTTGCTCAGACGCTGCGTAGGTAGACGCTGCTTGCTTGACCGACGCGCGGGCCTGATCCAACTGGCGCCATGCGCTGAGGCGAAACACCGGCTGGGTCAAGGAGAAGGCCAACTCCGACACCGGGAAGCTGGTGGAACCCGTGGCGAACACGGCGTTGTCAGCCGACAGGATGTTCTGTTTGGTCTTGGTTCGCGTGTAGTCGGCCGCCACGGTGGGCAAGAGGCCCGCACGGGCCTGGTCCAGCTCGGCCTCGACGGCCTGCAACTCCAATTGCGCAGCGCGGAAGCGTGGATCAGCTTGCCGAGCGGCACCATAGACCTCAGACAGCGTCGCGGCGGTCGCGGACTGAACCCCCAGGGCCAACAGAACGGGCGTGAGCCAGTGGGACAGATGACGGTGCACGGACATGCTCAAAGGCCTTTCGAGTGAATCAAACAGATCAACATCTTGGCGACCCTCTGGCAAGCCAACCCCGATGATTTCTTGGTACGCCCGCGCAAAAAGAAGGTGGGGTTGAATGAGCTTACCGGGGGCCGTGTGGATCGCAAGTGACAACCCGTCCGAAAACCCCATGCCACCCCCTGATTGAGTGCTCTCCTTTGCACAAACGCCAGCGCGATGATCTGCGGCCGAAAACACCTGATCCAATGGCGCGGTCAGTGGCAACCCCGTGGAGACTTTGCTTGCGCTTGCACACCCTCACTGGCGCACCGGGCCAGGCCGCGGATCACTTGTTGTTTTTGGCGAAGAACGTGCCGCTGGCGGGCGTGGAACACTCGTGCAAGCTCAACGCCAAAGGCTTGCACACCAACCGCTTGATGTTCGGCAACGACCGCGACAGCCTCTCCATCAGCCCACTGTGGGCAGCACATCAACAACTGCGCATGCCCAATGCATCCAGGGCGGCATATGAACAGGACCTGGCTGTCGCTACCCACATTTACCTGGGGTTTGAAGGTGGCGCCGACAACCTGTCCTATCGCATCTACCTTGAGTTCCCAGTGAACCTGACACTGCATGCGCGAGACCGCAGCACGGGACAGGTTCACCCAGCCTTGCTGGCCAAAGGCTACAAATGGGATGCGTTGCAAGGCGAGGCACAAGCTGCTGCGGTCTGCACGCACTACCACTGGTACCCGCGCATCACCACGGGCGAGATCGAGCACAAAGCTGGCAAACTGGGCGCACGCACCGAGCCCCTGTCCACGGTGTTCAATGCCGCGGTTGGCGCAGCGCGTCTGCGATCTGACGCATTGGACTGGATGTACCTGGAGGCCAACGAGCCAGGGCTTTTGCGTCAGTCATTTGACGTGAACCTTTACAGCGCCAAGCTGCACCTGCAAACCTTAGAACCGGCCTTGCAAGCCGCTTGCGACCACTTCGGCATTGCCAAGGCAGACGCCAGGCAGTGGCTCTCGGAGGCTGGCCAAGCCACCCTGGGGCACGTCTCGGGCGGCACGGGCCGAGATGGTCAAGCTTTTCTGACGGTGTACTACGATCGTGACGCGGCGCAGCGTTGAAGCACAGCGTCAGCGCGCTCGGCCTCTCTGCCTGTCAAACACCTGCTGATGCGCGATGGCGTCGATCAGCCCACGCACATGCTCGTGCAGCGGCTGACGCTGATGCCTGGCATGCCACAGCATGTGGATGCCCAACACCAGCGGTGGTGAGGTCTTCAAGGGCTCGACCACGAGGCCATCCATGTTGTGGAGATCGCCCTGGCCGCAAGGCTGGATGGCCACCACGGGCGCTCGACGCACCGTGGCCAACATGGTGTTGAAGCTGGCCACCGAAGCGACCACACGGCGCTTGAGCCCGTGCTGCTCAAAGAGCTGATCGACCACACTGCCCGACTCGCCCCGGTGACTGCTGCCGACGTGGTCCAGCGTCGCCAACTTCTTCAAGCTCAACTGGCGGGGTAACGTCAACTGCTCGGGCGAGTAGATGCACTTGAAGCCCTGGCTCATCAAGTGCTTGCCGTGATGCCAGCTTTGCAGCGGCAGATCGGCCGCAACGATGGCGATGTCCACGTCGTCCGCGTCCAATGCACCGAGCACGTGGGTCACGTCGCGCAACTGGGTGCGCAGGCTCACCCCCGGCGCTTGCGACCGCAGCATGGCCACCAAGGGCGGCAACAAGCGGGTCTCCAGCACATCGGGGATGGCCACGCGGATCAGCCCTTTCGCCGTGGCCGGATCAAACGCCGCCTCTCGCATCAGGAAATCCGCACCCTGCCCCAGCCAGGCACGCACGCGCTGGCCCAAAGCCAAAGCCCTCGCCGTCGGTTCCATGCGCTTGCCTGTGCGCACGAACAATTCGTCGTCAAACAACTCGCGCAGCCTCGCAAGGGCGTGGCTCATGGCGGGCTGGCCGATGAACAGGCGTTCGGCAGCGTGCCCCACGTGGCGCTCTTGCAGCAAGGCATCAAAAGCCACCAACAGGTTCAGGTCCACGCGGCGGAAGTCGGCATAACTGATATCGATTTCATTCATATATCAGATCATTTCAATCGATTTGCTTGATTTCATTGTGCTCCACAAAATGCACCCATGCCGATCTGAAAACCCCAGACCCGCACCACCCGCTGCCCTGCAGCCCCATTGAAGGAGCCCACCATGAGCACACAAGCAAACCGCAACCACTTCGCAGCCTCCGCCAAGCAAGGCCTGATCGCACTGGCCTGCGTGCTGACCGTCGGCATGGCCCATGCCGCAGGCAATGACATCGTTGACATGCCCACGGTCAGCGCCTCAACCCTCAGCCGCGCCGAAGCCGTGGCCGACCTCAACCTGTGGCGTCGTGCCGGTGCCGACCGTTATGCAGACGACGCTCGCTACGGCCTGAACGTGGCCGCCTACGAGGACGCCGTGGCCCAGTACCAAAGCCTGCGCCAAGGCCCTGCGTTTGCCCAAGAAGTGGCTCGCCTGCTGCAAGGCAACACCACCACCCACGCGGCACGCTGAGTGCAGGGTCTTGCTCATGCGCCCACAATGAGCGCATGAAAGCACTCCAAGACGTCGCCTTGTCGATGTTGGACCTGGTCTCGGTCCGCGAAGGCGGCACCGTGGGCCAGGCCCTCGACATCGCGCTGCACACCGCCCAGCACGCTGAAGCGCTGGGCTTTGCGCGCTATTGGGTGGCCGAACACCACAACATGCCGGGCATCGCCAGCTCGGCCACCGCCGTGGTGGTGGGGCACATCGCAGGCGGCACAAGCCGCATCCGAGTGGGCTCGGGCGGGATCATGCTGCCCAACCACGCGCCGCTGGTGGTGGCCGAAGCCTTTGGCACGCTGGCTGCGCTCTACCCAGGTCGCATTGACCTGGGCTTGGGGCGTGCACCGGGCACCGATCCAACCACGATGCGTGCCCTGAGGCGCAACCGCACCGAGTCTGAAGGCGACTTCCCGCGCGATGTGGCCGAGTTGCAGCACCTGCTGGGCCCCGCGCAGCCAGGACAAAAGCTCGTGGCCATGCCAGGGGCTGGCAGTGAGGTGCCGATTTGGTTGCTGGGCTCGAGCCTGTTTTCGGCGCAACTGGCGGCCGAGCGCGGCCTGCCGTATGCCTTTGCCTCGCACTTCGCGCCCCGCATGCTCATGCAGGCCATCGCCATGTACCGCGAGCTGTTCAGGCCCTCCAAGGCCTTGTCCAAACCGCATGTGGCCATTGGTGTGCCCCTGATTGCCGCGCCCACCGATGAGGAAGCGCAGTTCTTGGCCAGCAGCACCTACCAGCGCGTGTTGGGCATTTTGCGAGGCGATCGGCAGTGCCTTCAAGCGCCCATTGCGCACTTCATGGCGCAATGCCACCCGCAAGAACAAGCGGCGATTGCCGACTTTCTGGGCGCCGCCGTGGTGGGCGGTCCCGACACGGTCAGGCAAGGCCTGAGCCAACTGGTCGCGCAAACCCAGGCCGATGAGCTGATGCTGGTGAGCGATGTGTTCGACCCGGCCTTGCGGCTGCGCTCGCTCACCATCGCTGCGCAGCAATGGCGCGCCGGCACCGCTGATGCCAGCGCCACCGACGCCCTCAACCCACCGAACAAGGCGGTGTTCGCGTGACGCCCCAGCCGGCACGGTCGGCGACGAGCTGAGCGGGATGGCCTCACCCAGGTCAAAAAAATCGATGGCGCCCTCTGGAACCTGAGGCTCACCATGCGGTGAGGCACCGTCAACGTTCGTGGTGGGCTTGTCGGTCAAGGTCTCTCCTTCGGGGGGAAGACCCAGCACAGGCGGCATCTGGCAGCCGGTGTCGTGTCCAGCCGCACAGTCGCGGCGGACGCATCTTTGAGCCACGGCGACAAAACTCAGCCCCGTGAGGACCCGACCCTTGGGTTGTTCTACCCCGCGGGCAATTCGTGCGTGGCCTTGCCCACCACCACAGGCATCGGCGCCGGGCGCTCGATGCCATTTTTCACGGCCACGATCTCGGCCATGATCGACAGCGCGATCTCGGCCGGCGTCTTGCTACCGATGTACAGGCCCGCAGGGCCATGGAGTTTTTGCAGAGCGGCCTCAGAGAGGGCAAAGTGCTCGCGCAGACGCTCGCGCCGGTGCTCGCTGTTGCGGCGCGAACCAATGGCACCCACGTAAAAGGCGTCTGATGCCAAGGCGTCGATCAAGGCAAGGTCGTCCAGCTTGGGGTCGTGCGTGAGCGCGATGACCGCGGTGCGCGCATCGGGCTTGAGCCGCTGGACGAGGTCATCAGGCATGTCGTGGCACACCGTGACGCCGGGCAGGCTCCAGCTGGCACGGTGCTCTTCGCGCGGGTCGCACACGATGGCCTCGAAGCCCACGCTCAAGGCCATCTCGCAAAGGTAGCGAGACAGGTCACCCGCGCCAATGACGATGAGCCGCGCTTGGGGGCCCAAGTGCGTGACCAACAGGCGCTCGTCGATCGAGGGCACGCCATCGCGGCGGCCGGGACGCAAGCTCACATCGCCGGTCTGCAGGTCCAGCACACGCTCGATGCTGCGCCGCTCAAGACAGGCCTGCACCAGCTCATCGAGCCGGCTGCGCGCTTGCAGCGGCTCCAACACCAACTCCACCGTGCCGCCACAAGGCAGGCCAAAGCGGTGGGCCTCGTCGGCAGAAATGCCGTAGCGCAGGACGACGGGCACGTCACTGGCACAAGCCGCTTGCACGCCCCCTTCGCGGATGCGATGGATCAGGTCGTCTTCGATGCAACCACCCGAGACCGACCCCACCGTCTCGCCCCGTGCATTGATGGCCATGAGCGATCCCGGCGGGCGCGGTGACGAGCCCCAGGTGCGGGCCACCGTCACCAGCACCACCGCCGTGCCGCTGTGAACCCATTGCTGCGCGGTGCGCAAGACGAGGGTGTCGAGGTCTTCCATGCTGCGCTGTGGCCTCGCTTCGATCAGGCCAGCTTGAACGGCAGTTGCCGCTGCGGCTTGCCCGTGATGCGGGCAATGGCGTTGGCAAAGGCCGGCGCCAAGGGAGGCAAGCCGGGCTCACCCATGCCGGTGGGCGCATCGGCACTGGGCACGATGTGCACAGCGATCTCGGGCATGTCGGTGATGCGGGGCACCACGAAGTCGCCGAAGTTGCGTTGCTGCACCTCGCCGTCTTTGAGTGTGATGGCCGCACCCGGCAAGCACATCGACAGGCCCATTAAGGCCGCGCCTTGCACCTGGGCTTCGATGGTGCGCGGGTTCACCGCCAGGTTGCAATGCACGCCTGCCGTGACCTTGTGCAGCACGGCGCGGCCTTTTTGAACCGAGGCTTCGACCACATAGGCCACCACGGTCTCGAAGGACTCGTGTACGGCCACGCCCCAGGCGCGTCCGGCAGGCAAACGCTTTTTACCGTATGCGCTTTGCGCCACCGCCAGTTGCAGCGCAGCCGTGTGGCGAGGGTGCTTGTCGGCAAACATCTGCAGGCGGTAGGCCACCGGGTCTTGCTGGGTCGACCGGGCGATCTCGTCGATCAAGGTCTCCATGACGAACGCTGTGTGGGTCGAGCCCACGCTGCGCCACCACAGCACGGGGACGTTGAGCTTGGGGTGGTGCACCGTCAAGCGCATGGGCACGGGGTATGGCGCCTTCATGCCTTCGGTGGCGGTGGCATCGATGCCGTTCTTGACCATGAAGCCTTCGAACGCCGAACCTGTGGTGATGGACTGCCCCACCAGCACATGGTCCCACGCCAGCATTTGGCCGCGGGCGTCGAAGCCAATGCTGGCGCGGTGCAAGTGCATGGGCCGGTATTGGCCACCACGGATGTCGTCTTCACGGCTCCACACCATGCGGATGGGCACATTCAAGCCAGCGGCGCGCGCCGCCTTGGCAATCTGGCAGGCTTCGACCACATAGTCGCTGCTGGGCACGGCGCGTCGGCCAAAGCCACCACCGGCCATTTGCACGTGCATCGTCACCTGTTCGGGCTTGAGGCCCAGCACGCGCGCCGCCGCGGCACCGTCGACACCGGGGAACTGCGTGCCGACCCACAGTTGCGCCTGGCCATCGGCCAACTCGACGGTGCAGTTGAGCGGCTCCATGGGCGCGTGGGCCAGGTAGGGGAACACAAACTCGGCCTCGATGCGCTTGGGCGCGTTGGCCAGCGGGGCCATGTCGGCATCGAACTGACGCGGCCCAGGCTGTTTGGCCAGCGCGCGGTATTGGGTCAGCTGCTTGACGCTGTCGACCTTCTCGACCGAGGCCGTGTCCCACGAGGCCTTGAGCGCATCGCGCCCTTGCTTGGCAGGCCAGTAGCCATCGGCCACCACGGCCACGCCTTCGGCACCGCCAGACAGGGGCACGCGCAGCACGGCTTTGACACCCTTGACGGCCAGAGCCGCGGTGTCGTCCACCATCGCGAGCTTGGCACCGAACACCGGCGGGTGGGCCACCACAGCGGTCAATTGACCGGGACTGCGCACATCGATGCCGAAGTCTTGCTGGCCGCTGCTCTTGGCTTTGGCGTCCAGGCGGTTGGTGGCTTTGCCAATGAGGCGGAAGTCTTTCGGGTCTTTGAGGTTAACCTTCTCAGGCACAGGCTGCGCCATGGCCGCTTCGGCCAATTCGCCATACCCCAGCTTGAGTTCACCTGGGCCGATGACGGTGCCGGCCTGGGTGCGCAAGGTCGACACATCGACACCCCAACGGGCCGCCGCAGCGCTCAACAGCATGGCGCGTGCGCGCGCACCCAGTTCGCGGTACTGCGTGAAGCTGTGCTTGATAGAGTTGGAGCCGCCCGTGAGGTGCATGCCAAACATCGGGTCCACATAGGCGGGGTCGCTGCTGCCCAAGCGGCTGCACACCAGGCTCCAGTCGGCATCGAGCTCTTCGGCCAGGATCATGGGCAAAGCCGTTTGCACGCCTTGGCCGAACTCCAGCCGGTTGATGGTGACGGTGACTTCGCCGTTGGGCGCGATCTGCACAAAAGCCGATGGCTGCTGCGTGGGCTTGAGGGACGCGTCGGGTGCTGCGGCCTGCGCTGCGCTGCCGACAGACAGCAAGGGGAAGGCGCCCAAGGTCAAACCACCGGCGCCGGCCAGCTTCAAGAAGCTGCGGCGTGGCAGGGCAGCGGTGGACTCAGGCTGGCTTTGCGCCAGGATGTGCTGCAAGGCACGGGGCATCTCGCGGGGATCGATGTGGCTCAGCATGGAGGGCTCCTTCAAGCAATCGCGCGGGCGGCTTCGGCCACCGCAGCGCGGATGCGGGCATAAGTGCCGCAGCGACAGATGTTGCCGGCCATGGCCGCGTCAATCTCTGCCGAGGTCGGTTGCTTGCCCTTGGGCAAGGACTTGAGGAAGGCCGTGGCGCTCATGACCTGACCGCTTTGGCAATAGCCGCACTGGGCCACATCGTGCTTGACCCACGCGGCGTGCACAGCAGCGCCCACGCGGTCACGGCCATCGGTGGCGGCCTCGATGGTGATGATCTTGCGACCCTCGGCCGCCGAGACCGGTGTCACACACGAGCGGATCGCCTGCCCGTCAAGGTGCACGGTGCAGGCACCGCACATGGCGATGCCGCAGCCGAACTTGGTGCCGGTCATGCCCAGCGTGTCGCGCAAGGCCCAGAGGATGGGCGTGCCGGGATCGACGTCGACCGTGTGCTCGTGGCCATTGACGTTGAGCTTGCTCATGGGACGGATCTCCTGTGGTGGGGCTGGACGAAAGGCTGAACAGCGAGCGCAGTGTGCCTGATGGCCTCGACAAGTGCATGCCATTTTCGACTCAGCATGCCGACCGCACCCAGCCCGGCCGCGAACGGTCTCGCTGGGCGAACTGGACAAGTCCTTGCTGGCGTCCGTCATCCAACTGTGGCGCCGACCGGGCGGCACAACGATGCCCATCGGCCCAGGCCCTTTGAGCCCTCACTTGTTGAGGCGGTTGAGTTGGAAGCGCTTGCTCAAAATCGCGTCCAACCAAGCGTTCGGCAGAGCCCACTTCAACAAGGGCAACAGCGTGCTCTTGTGCCCCAAACGAATCACTGCTGGGCGGCGGGGCTGCGCCAAACGCTCGACCAGCTCGCTGGCGAACACGTCTGCAGGCGTGGCCTGGGCTTGGCTTTCATTTGCGCGAGCCAAAACGCCATCGCGAACAGCCTGGTAAGGCGAGTCTTGGGCCATCGTGACTTGTTCTGCAGCTCGGTCACCGAAAGAGGAGCGAATGCCACCCGGCTGAACGGTGACCACATCGATGCCCAGCGGACGCAACTCCATGCGCAATGAATCAGAGGCGGCGTTCAGTGCGGCTTTGCTCGCGCAGTAAGCGCCGGCGAAAGGCGTGGGCATGACACCCGAGACGCTGCTGATGTTCACGATCGTGCCGCTGCCATGCCGCAGCATCATGGGTACCACCGCCCTCATCAAAGCCATGGGCGCAAAGACATTGACGTCGAACTGCTTTTGCCACTCAGGCGCGGGCAGGTCCAGCAGCGGCCCCATCGCACCGTATCCGGCGTTGTTCACCAAGGTGCCAACGTGAAGGCCAATCGACTGCAACTCATCCACCACGCGCTGAATGTCAGCAGCTTGGGTGACATCCAGCGCCAAGGTGCGAATGCCTTGGCGATCCAGATCTGCCATGGCACTGACTCGGCGCGCCGTGGCGTACACCACGTGGCCCTTGGCGTGAAAGGCCAAGGCCAAGGCCTTGCCGATGCCTGATCCACAGCCGGTGATCAACACCACTTCATTTGATTTGTTTGACATGTATTCAGTCCCCTTGCGCCGACGCCTGACGCAAGGCTTGCATCACGGCGATCTGCTGACGGTCTCGCCGGGTTGCCAGCTCATTGATGGTGCGGGTGCCATAGCCCGCTTCCACACCATCCACAACGGCTTCTTGCGTGCGCCCTGTCATCAACACTGGACGCAAACGCATGTGCAACCAGAGCAGTTGCAAGCCACCGGCGAACTGCTTCAAGAAGGCTTTGATGCCACCCGAGCCACCGCCCAAGTGCGCCGATAAAAAGGGCCCTCCAGTGGCCCAGCGCAAGCCCAATGACGCTTGCACCGCCACGTCCAAGTCTTGCGCCGACACCACACCCTGACGCACCAGAGAGACGCTCTCCCGAATGACCGCAGCCTGGATGCGGTTGGCCACGAAACCGGGAATCTCCTTGTTCAAAACAACCGCTTGTTTGCCCAAGGCCTGGTAGAAAGCGCGGGCCCTGGCCACCGCCTCCTGCGCAGTGTGGCGACCTGGCACCACTTCAACCAGAGGGATCAGGTGAGGCGGATTGAACGGGTGGCCAACCAGCATGCGCTGAGGCGTCTTCATCTTGCGGGCTTGCATGCTCGCCGTGATGCCGGAACTGGACGACAGCAACAGCGCATGGGCCTTGCAATGCGCTTCCACCTTGGCCCACAGCGCTTGCTTGAACGCGAGTCGCTCAGGACCACACTCCTGAATCACATCGGCATCGCGCACGGCACGGCTCAAGTCAGGATCGAAGGTCAAACTGGACACATCAGGGTCGATGGTCAGCCCCATTTGGGCCAAGTGGGGCCGAATGCGGTGAAGCTCCACACGGACGCGCGAGGCGACGTCTGGTGCAACGTCGTGCACACACACGCGGTGCCCATGCGCCAGAAACAGCGCGGCCCAAGAGGCGCCGATCAGCCCTCCTCCGATCACGGTCACATCCAAAATCACTTGTTCCATTTTTAACTTGACCTCCCATCTGGTGGCTTGCTCAGGCAACATGCCCGAAAGACGCTACTTCGGCACCTTCGTGTCTGACAGTAGCAGCCCGCATGGTCAAGGCAATCCACAGCAAAAAAACGATTTATCATTACACCAATGTAATGATAAATTGAGGGCATTCAAGCCCCTTGAACAAAGGTGCTTGAACCGCGCGCAAAGACCGGCCCGTCAAGGCCCCTCAACTCAAAGGCTTGGACTCATGCCTCCCCGCTGGCCCTTGGTGGTCTCGGCTGGGCAGCGCCCCAACCATTGGCAGCACAGTGCAGCGTTTACCGGTGCCGCAGAAAAGAATAAAAAAACGCAAAACAATGCCCAGCGAGGCTGACGCTGGTGGGCGGAGCACGGCTCGAACGTGCAATCCCAGCGGGGTGAATGCGTGAAGTGGGTCTCTAAGCCCGAAGCCACGAACGCCCAGGATGCACCGGGAACGCCCGACCAACCCACCCAATCATCAACTCAGACGATGGTCACGTTTGGTCTCACCCACTGCAGGTCCGCAGCTGAGCGGCATCACCACCGAAGCCCCACTCCTGTTTGACTTCGCACCTTGACAAAGGCTCCTTCAGTCGCAGCAGCACACATTGATGCAACGTTGCAGGCGTCAGCCCAAGGTGCTTGGCATGGTCATGGGCAGAGAGTCCAGGGTGCCCAACTTGTCGACCACCATGTCGATGAACGCTGACACCGCGCTTGGCAGGTGGCGACGGCTGGCGTAGACCAGGTGGACGCCGTGTCCTTGGCGATGGAACTGCTCCAGCAACGGTACGAGCAATCCGGCGCGCAGCTCACGGCTCGTCATCGACGAAGGCAACAGCGCAATGCCAAGACCAGCCAATGCCGCCTTGCGCAAGACCTGTGCGGTGTTGCCACTCAATCGGCCCGCCACTTGAATCTCGGCGTCTGCACCATGTGGCCCTGACAAGCGCCAGGTCGCTCGTCCGCTTGGGTGCGCGAAAGCCAAGCAGTCGTGGGTGTGCAGATCCTGCAATGTCTGAGGTGCGCCACGCGCCGCGATGTACGCAGGGCTGGCCACCAGCACGTCCTTGCCAGCTTCCAGCGCCTTGCGCGCAAATAGGCTCGAATCCTCCAGAATGCCGCCGCGGATGGCCACGTCGATGCGCTCTGCAATCAAGTCAGACCGTGCATCGCTCAGAACGAATTCCACGCGCACGAGCGGGTGAGCGTCCAAAAATTCTGCCAGCCAGTCCATCAGGAAAAAATCGAAGAAGTCGGCCGGGGCCGCCACGCGCACCAGTCCGCTGGGGGCCTGCTGGCTTGTCATCAAGGCCTGGCCCGCGTCGACCAGCCCATCCACCGCGCTGGCGCAACGGTCGTGAAAGTCCTGCCCCGCACTGGTCAGCGACAGCTTGCGGGTGGAACGCTGCATCAAGCGCGTGCCCAGCTGGGCCTCCAACTGTGCAATGCGCCGGCTCAAGGTATTGGGTGGCACGCCCAGGCGCCGTGAGGCTTCAGCAAAGCTCCCGCAGCGCACCACCTGCACAAACAAGGCCACGTCATTGAGGTCAAGCATGGGCAATTGCTTTCAAACTCGGATGAGTTAAATACGATTTGACCGCCTATTCAATCAATCAAGTGAATCATATGCTTTAGACATCGGATC
Organism: Burkholderiales bacterium; assembly: GCA_947377275.1. Taxonomy (GTDB): domain Bacteria; phylum Pseudomonadota; class Gammaproteobacteria; order Burkholderiales; family Burkholderiaceae_C; genus Aquabacterium. Next base: position 110,703 of record CANCFV010000001.1, read on the forward strand.
AACGCAACCCGTCAACGCCATGTCCACCACATCCAAAGCCCCGTCCGTCAAGGCCGCCCTGGCACCTCGTGCCATCGTGCACCGCACCCGAGGCCAAACCCATGGGCCGATCACGCGGCTGATGAGCCCAGGCGACCTGGGGCAGGTGCTCAAGCCCTTCATCTTTTTGGACCTGGTGAACTTTGATTCGGCATCAGGGCCGACCCGCTTTGGCATGCACCCGCACTCGGGCATTGCCACCCTGACCTTCATGTTGCAAGGCGACGTGCGCTACGAAGACACCACCGGCCAAGCCGGGGTTTTGCCGGCGGGCGGCGTGGAATGGATGCAGGCCGGTGCTGGCGTTTGGCACACGGGCGAGCCTGTGGGCAGCCAGCCGGGACGCGGCTTTCAACTCTGGGTGGCCCTGCCGGCCACAACGGAGAACGCCCCGGCCCACAGCCAATACCTGGCTCCGGCGCAGGTGCCGCAAGCTGGCCCGGCGCGTGTGCTGCTGGGCCACTATGGCAGGGAACAAAGCGTCGTGGCCGCACCCTCTGCCATGACCTACCTGGCCATTCACCTGCGCGCCGGCGAGCGCTGGCGCTACACCCCGCCGGCGGGGCACACCGTGGCCTGGGTGGCCGTGGCCAATGGGGAGCTGGACGCTGGCGCATCCGTAGGCGCCGGCGAGTTGGTCACCTTTGCGGCTTCTGAAGCAGACATTGACTTCGTAGCGGGCACCGACACCCGTTTTGTACTGGGTTCAGCTGCGCCCCACCCACACGACTTGGTGATGGGCCGGTATTCGGTGCACACGAGCCGAGCCGCCTTGATCAAAGGCGAAGCCGAGATCGAACGCATTGGCCAGCAGTTGCAGCAGACCGGCGCCCGCATTTAGCGCCCAGTCAGCGCCCTGATACAGCCGCCCAAGCGGCCCTCACGACACTTTGAACACGAGTTGATCCCATCGGCACCGGGGGCGCTGATGGGGTCTGGTTGAACACGCCCTCAAACCAAGCAATGAAGGAAAAAGCAATGACCATCGGCATCATCGGCTCTGGCGCCTTGGGCACCAACGTGGCCCGCGCCCTCGCGCTCAAAGGCATCTCCGCCACCATCGCCAACCGCCGTGGCCCGGCATCTTTGGCCCCACTGGTGGCCGAGCTGGGTTCGTCCATCCGGGCCGGCACTGTGGCAGAGGCAGCAGCTGCTGACATCGTACTGGTGGCCGTGCGCTGGACGGACTTGGGCAGCGCACTCAGCACCTTGCCTGCCTGGAACGGTCGCATCGTCATTGATGGCACCAACCCGGTCGAGTTCCTCGATCCCAACTCGTCCGACGCCAAGGACCCGAGCAACCCGCTGGCCGCCTATGGCATCAAGGCCATTGACTTGGGCGGTCGCTCGTCGAGCGAAGTCTTCAGTACCTTCGTGCCCGACGCCCGCGTCGTGAAGGCCTTCAACCACCTGGACGTGAGCGTGTTGGCCCAGCCTGAAGCATCGGGTGGTCAGCGGGTGCAGTTTTATGCGGGTGACGATGCACAGGCCAAGCAGGCCGTGCGTCATCTGCTGGAGGCCATCGGTTACTTCCCAGTGGACTTGGGCTCGCTGACCTTGGGCGGGCGCCTGTCGGAGCTGCCCTTCGGCGCCTTGTCGGCCACGAACTTCATCAAGATCTGACAAGGCCCAGCCAATGACGACGAACAGACTTGCGCTGGTGACCGGCGGCGGCCGGGGCTTGGGGCGCAGCAGCGCGTTGGAGCTGGCGTGGACGTGGTGATCACCTACCGAAGCCAGGCTGCAGCGGCCGAGGACACCGCGCGCGAAATCGAGCAGCTAGGCCGCCAAACAGCGGTTCTGCAACGTTTGACCAACTGATGAACGTGCACCTCAAAGGCGTGTTCTTTCTAACGCAGGCCTTGCTTCCGGTCATGGCCGATGGCGGGCGCATCGTGAACGTGTCCAGCGGCCTGACGCGTTTCTCGCTGACTGGCTATGCCGCGTACGCCATGATGAAAGGCGGCATTGAGGTCTTCACCCGTTACCTGGCCAAAGAGCTCGGGGCGCGCGGCATCGCCGTTAACACGATTGCCCCGGGCGCCATCGAAACCGACTTCGGCGGCGGTGTGGTGCGCGATAACACCGACCTCAACCAGATGATCGCCTCTCAGACCGCGCTCGGCCGCGCAGGGGTCGCTGACGACATCGGGCCGGCCGTCGCCGCGCTGCTTGCCGACAGCAACCGTTGGGTGAATGGGCAGCGCATCGAAGCCTCCGGCGGCATGTTCCTGTGACAGCCCGCCACCGCTGAAAAACACACCTCAAGCAAAGCGCACTGGCTTGGAAAACATCCTGCCCATTGCCGGCCGTACCTTCCGATCGACCGACAGCGATCCTGCAAATTTACGCTGAGCCAGGGCGCTTTGCCATGAAGGCAATCGATGCATCAAGGATGCGCTTGACCGTGATGAAATCTTCCTCAGTGCGGGGGGCGTATATGAATGTGTACGTGCTTGGCAAGCGATTCATGAATCCGGCCAAAGAATGCAGCTCGCCCCATTCGTGGGTCAGCACTTGCTTGGCATCGCTTGGGCTCAGAACCATGTGCATCGATCCGTCCGACGGATGTATGTGCGCTATTTCGCCATGGGAGATCAATGCGAACACATGACCACACCTGGGGTCGTGCAAGGTGATGGCCGCGTGATGCGCCTCAAAAAAGCTCTGTTTGTAATGCACAGTTTCGCGGTTGGCCTCGACCCTCTCATCGAAAAGTGATTGCAAGCGTTTGAGGTTTTCTTGGCTGATGGTCTCGCTGAGTTGTCGGTGCGGAATCGGGTGTGGCGCAACACGGGGTCGCATGCCTTGCCGTCTGACGACGGCGCCCAAATAGCTGCGCTCTCCTGTGGCGCTGAGCGCTGAATCTAAGTGTTTTGGATTTCGGCCATCTCGCTTCAACAACCTGAGCCCTGACATCGAAAGCCAGCCGATCAGTGAATGAGGCAGGCCGCCAGGTCCGAGTGCCTTCCAGCGCGCATAGTCTCGGATTGCCCAATACAGTGCCGCGCTGAAAAAGATGAAGCACAAACTCAAAGTCAGCAGATTCATGGTCATGTTCAATGTGCTTCACTCGATGTCGTGTGTGATCTCGCGGATGTCTTCGATGAGAAGACAGAGGTGGTCTGCAGGTTGAAGCCATCGCCCCTTCCCCATACCGCAGATCGACTCGCCCGGGTAGAGCCTCTCACCGCGAGATCAGTGAGACAGCACTTGGCCCATCGAATAGCGTCTACCTGCCGCGCTTGTTTGAGATATTTTGCGCCCATTGATTTCAACGCTCGCCTTCGACCATTTTGGTCGACAACATGGGCTGCCCAGTGTGAGCCCGCTCCAATCCCGAGAGGGCCATGCGCACGGACGCGTTGGTGACCAGGAACGTTTCCAGAGCGGGAATGGCGTCAAAGGCAAAGTGCTTACCGACGACCAAAGGAAAGTGGTGTTGCCGCGAGGCTTTTTCGACGCACCGATTCATCAGTTGAACCAATGCAGTCACCGTGATCTGCGGCGTGGCATCGGTGCAGATTGAATCCGCGATGCCGGTCTCCTAGAAGAGCGGGGCGATGTCAAATCCACACGCCACGGCAGCTTTGATCCATGACGTGGGCGAGGCGATGCGCACGCGCTGTTGCGACCCGATGGCGTGAGCAAGCATGTTGATGTCTCAGTGATCGATTGAGTTGGGCAGGGCTCTCACTCCAATGGACAGTCCCCGGTCAGATGCCTTGGGATATGGCCGTTGAATCCGCAATGCCTGCGCGACAAGGATTGCCCACAAAACGTAGGCCAAGCGCCCTGGGTGAAAACCGTCGGATGCCATGTATTGTGAATCGAGCGGGAAATCAACCTTGACCAAGGTCGCATGCACGTCCCGAGATGACCACTCACTCAAACGTGCATTGAATTTTTTCGCACCGCGCCCCAGGTACCAGCGCAGTGGCTGCGGCAGTGCGGGAAAGCGGTGCATGGGTGGAATGCTGCTGAAGAACACTTGGCAAACGCCAAATCTTTGTGTCAGCAAAGCCCGCAAGCGATGCAGTTGCTCTGCCCAATCGCGCTCAGGTACGCCCTTGGTCACATCGTTAACGCCAATGGACACCACTGCGACATCGAATACCTCGGTGTCACAGGCATGCAGCAGGGCCATGAGCGATTCAGTGGTCGCGCCGCTTTTTGCGATCAACCGCCAATGGACCTCGTGCCGAGAAGCCAAGGCTTCGATCAACTGACCTGACAGCGCATCTTTTTGCCAGTCAACGCCGACACCGGCAGCTGCCGAGTCACCCGTGATCAACAGCCTCAAAACCGGGCCGTTGCCCCGTACGCCATTGCGAGCGCCGTTTGCTTCCGGCAGCTTGGGCGTTGTCCTCCTGACATGCATGCCTTGCAGCAAAAGGATCGGTCCCAAAAAAGCCAGCGTCAGGAAATTCCTCATCAGGCGCGCCTGCGCATCATCAGCTTCGCCAACAGCGGCCCCATGCGCCGAACGCCTGCAATGGCCGTGGCCGTGAGCGTGCCGCCCACCATGGCACCCACAATGCCGACAGACATCACGTCCTGCCCCGTCAACCACAGGCCGTCTATCTTCGAGCGTGGCCCCAGCCAGTCCTGCTTGAAGCGCTGCGGATCGTGACTCAGCCCATAGGCCTCGCCACGTTGATAACCGCTGAACCAGTTGGTTGACAAAGGGGTGGAGACCTCGAAGTAATCGACCTGGCCTTGCAGCTGGGGCATTTTTTCATAAAGCACCGCCATCAGGCGCTCACCCCATTGAGCCTTGACCGATTCATAGTCATCGCCTCGCTTGCCCCAGATCGTGGTTTCCCATTTTTCAAACCAAGCATAGGTGCAGGGAGCCACGATTTCGACCGTGGCCTTACCTGGGTAACGTCGCTCGAAATCGGGATCCTTGGCCGAAGGAAACGAGATGTAGACGACAGGGAGTGGCGCATCCTTGTCATCCACGAAGCGTTGGAGGACCCCGTCGTAGTCGTTGCTCGGATAGATCCAGAAATTGGTCTTTGGCAGGCCCAAGGCTTGTGCTGTTTGCTTGAGCCCGATGTAGACGCCCAAGTGGGCGGTGCTGGGCGAGACCTTGGGCAAGAGCTTGTCATAACCTGCCCGGGCCGCTTCCACGGGTGAGAGCAGGTGCTTGAAGGTGTTGACCGCGCCAGCGCTGGAGACCACACAGGCGCAGTCGATGCGCGTGCCGTCTTCCATCAACACGCCTTGGGTCTTGCCCTGCTCAACCAAAATCTGCTTGACTCTGGCATAGGTGAAGACTTCACCACCCGCAGCGCGGATTTTGGGCAAGATGGTGTCGGCAATGCGCCAGCTGCCGCCGACCGGGAAAAACGCGCCTTCCAGATAGTGGCTGGCCACCAGCGCGTGAATGATGAAAGATGACTGGCCGGGCGGGAGGCCATGATCTCCCCATTGGCCAGTCAACACAGCGGTCAGGTCACGGTCGCTTGTGACTTCGGCCATCACAGCGCCCGTGGTCATGTTGAACTCGCGGGGCAACAGCATCTTCAGTACAGGCTGAATCCACTTGCGCTGCCATGGCAGGAGCAGCTTGGCTGCAGCGAACAGTGGAATGAGCCTTCTGACCTTCGCAATCCGCACAAGGTAAGCATCGATGGCCTTGGCCTCTTGCGGGAAGCGGCTGACCAGTTCATCTCGGTACGCCCGCTTGCCCGCCTTGGCTTCGAACACCTTGTCGCCAATGAAAAAGCGATCGTAGATTGAGCCCAAGGACGCCCACTGAAGTTGTCCGCCCGTGATGAAGTCCATCAAGCGGCGCGCCAGTGTGAGCGAACCCATCTCGCCAATGTAGTGCAAGCCCACGTCCCACTCATAGCCCTTTCGCTCGTAGCTGTGGGTGTAGCCGCCCGCTGTGTAGTGCTGTTCCAGCACGGCCACTTTCCAGCCCAGCTCGGACAAAAAGGCGGCGGTGCTGAGGCCACCCATGCCCGAGCCGACGATGACGGCGTCATATGGGCCATCCAGACGCCAATCGCGAAAACGCGTGCCGATGCGTGGGCTGTTGGCCTTGTTTGTTTTTGACGTGCTCATGATTTGCTCACGATGCGCGTGCGTGTGGCCTCATGGTCGAGCACTTCGAACTTCATCTGGCCATGGCGATTCAGGCGGTCTATCAGCTTGTCGGAGAAGATGGTGGCCGTGGTCCAGAACCCGCCCGGCTTGTCGGCCTTGCTGATGTCTTGCGCCAAGCAAATGCCCGATTCCGCCAGCATGCGCGATGTCGCGTAGCACGCCGGGTCGCCCTTCCCAGCCAGCCGAACCTGGACGGTTTCGCCCTTGGCGGTTTCACCTATCAAACGCACATCGAAGCTGCATTTCTGGAGTGACTTCAGGTTCGATCCTTGGCCGGGTTTGGGCACCAGGCAGCGTTGCAGCACAGGCCTGGTCCAGCTCGATGCGGCCAGCGCAACGAAGGTGAGCATGACGCCCGTCACAACATAGGCGCCCACCAAACCCAACACACTGCGCCCGACCAGAATGGCCTCTTCATATTGGAACTTGGCGCCATAGCGCTGCCCAGACAGCGCATGGCTGCGGTGCACCACACGGGTGTTGATGCCGGCCATCACAAAGGCGGCGGTCCACTGCTTGAAGTCTTTGTCATACATGGGCAGGTAAGCCTCGTTCTGGGCTTGCTTCAAGCCATGGTTGGGCGGACACAGCAGGTAGGGGTCGGCCATGGCGTCTCTGAAGGCTTTGTCCTTGGCTGCTTTGCCAATGAAGTCGATGGCGGTGGCATAGGTGCCTCCCGGTGGGTTGCCCCGTGCATGGAACACGCGCAGCCGAACTTGGGTGCAAGGCGCTTTGAAGCGGCGCATGGCCTCCCTTTGCAGAAAGTGCACGCCCATGTCAGAGGGAATCGAGTCAAAGCCACAGAAGTGAACCAGTCGGGCACCGGTGCGTTGCGCTGTTTTTTCGTGGCGCTTCATCATCTCGGCGACCCACAAGGTTTCTCCTGTGATGTCGCAATAGTCGGTGCCTGTTTCGGCACAGGCTTGCACCAGCTTGTCGCCGTACAGCACAAAGGGGCCTGCCGTGGTGATGACCACCTTGGTCTGCTCGCACATGCGCTTGAGGTCATCCAGGTCCTCGGCGTCGGCCAACAGGATGGGGACATCGGTAGCCGACGGGCCACAGCTGCTTTTCAGCGCTTGCAGCTTGGGCAGCGAGCGCCCGGCGATGGCCCAAGAGACTGATCGCCCGACACCATGGACCTGCAGGAAGTGCTGCACGACCAACTTGCCGACGAAGCTGGTGGCGCCAAAAATGACTACATCAAATGATTTCATGGTGAACGGTGACTGGGTGCTGAAGGGGAATTTGTGGCTGGGACATGGTGGGGCGCTAGCCCCCCGTCATGCTCATGAACCGAACGATCTGAGGAGGCGCATCCAACCGGAAGTGGTGCTGTTCAGGTTTGATGCGCGCCGCTTGCGCAATGCCTTGCAGCAAGGCGTCCACCGAGCCCGGGTGCTGTCGCAGCAGCGCTCGCAAGTCCACTGCTTCCGTGTTGCCAAGGCACGGCATCAGTTGCCCATTCGCCGTGACGCGCATGCGGTTGCATTGATTGCAAAAATTGTGGCTTTGCGGCGAGATCACACCAATGCGCGTGGCACTGTCTGCCATGCGGTAATACCTGGCTGGGCCGCCGCTGGTTTCGGTGGTGGGCACCAAGGGGTAGCGCTGGTCGATCTTGGCCAGCAGCTCGGCGCTGGGCACAAAGGTGCTGGCGCGGTCGTGTTCATCAATCAGGCCCAAAGGCATTTCTTCAATGAAGGAAATGTCCAGGTCGCGCGAGCGCGCAAATTCGACCAAGTCCAGCACCTCGTCATCGTTGCGTCCGCGCAAGACCACGCAGTTGAGCTTGATGCGTACAAAGCCCGCATCCTGCGCGGCATCGATGCCATCCAGCACGTCCTGCAAACGGCCGGTGCGCGTCAACGATTTGAACCGCTCAGCTTGCAAACTGTCCAGACTGATGTTGATGCGGTCAAGGCCCGCTTGCTTGAGCGGCTTGGCCAAGCGTGCCAGCAGCGCCGCATTGGTGGTGAGCGCGATCTCATCCAATCCCGGCATGGCGGCCAACTGAGCCACCAAGCCCAACAGCTCAAGGTGCACCAGCGGCTCACCGCCCGTGAGACGGATCTTGCGCACGCCCATGCGAACAAAGGCCTCGCTCACCGTGACCATCTCCGCCAAGGTCAGCAGCTGTGTGCCAGGCAAGAAGCTCATGTCTTCGGCCATGCAGTACACGCAGCGGAAATTGCAACGGTCTGTGATCGACAGGCGAAGGTAGCTGATTCGCCGACCATGCGCATCGATCAGCCTGGACTCCAGCCCGCTGCCAATGGGCGTGGTCGATTCAGGCGCCATGGCGATCAAGCTCACTCAGCTTGCTCGCAACGGTCAGCCAATGCACATGATCTGGCAGCGGCGGCTTTTGGGCGTTGATCACAGGCCACAGCGCACTGCGAGAGAGCTCGGCATTGAGACTCAGAAAATGCTGCTGCTCGGCTGGCAGGTCCACGTCGGCCACGATGGCGTTGGCGGGGCACTCGGGCACGCATATGCCGCAGTCCACACAGCCATCTGGGTTGATCACCAGAAAGTTAGGGCCTTCATGGAAGCAATCCACGGGGCACACGGCGACGCAGTCGGTGTACTTGCATTGGATGCAGGATTCGGTGACAACGAAAGTCATGGGAGGCCTTTATGGTTGGGCTATGCCATCAAGCGGCTTGGGCCTGATCGGATTCGATGCGCAGCACGCGACAAGCGATGGCCTTGGTATGTGGGCAGCCGGTGTAAGGGTCGCGGTCTTGGATGTCTTGCAACTCATTGACGCGGATGCCCACTTGCTTGAGCTCGCCGGTGACAGGATCGGGAAAGCGCATGCCAAACCCATTGGGAATGCACAGGTGCCCCGGTGCGGTAGCTGCTTCCAGCTTGGCCGGGCCTTCAACTGCGCCACGCCTGGATTCCAGCTTCACCAAGTCGCCATCCCGAATGCCCAGAGCGGCCGCGTCTTGCGGGTTGAGGATGATGGGGCAATGCGGGCCCTTGCCTTTGCGCCAAGCCGGGTCGCGCACGATGGTGTTGGCGGTCCAACCCGTTCGCAAACCCCCATTGAGCACAAATGGGTAGTCAACATCAGGCAGTGGTGGGTTGTGGGCCAGATGGCGGATGTCTGCAATCCAGTCGGCCTGGAAGATGTGGGCTTTGCCATCCTTGTGGTGGCAGTGCCGCTCGAAGTTGCCCTCCATGGGCGATTGGCCCAGCAGCACACCCTCGGGATGGGCCAGCAGCTTGTTGAACACCAGCTCACCAGCAGCAAAGGGGTTCCACAGCTTGCGCGCTTCAGGGACAGCTGCATTGAGCTCGGCGCGGCGGGTGAGCGCGTAGCCATGAGAGATCAACCACATCAGGCTCAAGGCAGGCGATGGCAGCTTGGCACCCAAGGTCTCGTACATCCAGTTGGTGATGCGCCCAGCGATCGGAGTGAGCCCACCGCCTCGCAGCGCAGCCAGCACCGCCGT
>CANCFV010000002.1 GCA_947377275.1 Burkholderiales bacterium
ACAACATCCGCCTGCTGCTGAGCCTGTTGAGGCTTTTTGTTGCCCATTTGCTGGCCATGACGCTGGCTTGGCCGGGGCAATCTGACGGTGACCACGGTTGCCAGGTCGAACTGGCCGCAGCTTGAGTCAATTGTTCAGGGCGGACTAACGAGCCCTGGTTTAAATGTTGGAGCAGATGTTCTGAAAATTCCCGCCTTAGGGGCACGACGACACCCAAGCGCCCCGGTAGACAAAACAAAACTGGTGAGAGCACGCTTTCAAGCCTGAGCAATGGGAGGTGTGTACGATTACCATCAGCGGCATGCACTTCAATGTGTTGTTCGACCCCTCTGAACGTTGGCGGATCTACCGGCAGGCGAACGTCGCATGCAACAGCCAACGCTTCACGTTGCTGCTTCCAATTCATGTGCGTAATCACGCCATTGATAGCTACCTTCTGAAGCTGCGTATCAACCCCACGGCATCCCGTGAAACCGAGCGCAATCGCTTCCTCTTTAACAGCCACCTGATGAGCAGGGAAATTCAAACGAATTAGCAAAACAGAGCTATGTCCAATTTGCCCATTTAGATTGCCCAGCATCAAGCGAACCGCATCAACAGCCACCGGAGACGCCTCAGCAACGGCCATCAAGGCATTAATAGACGTTTGCGCCACAGCGCGGGTCCAGGCAACATATCCTATAAGCTCTAAATCATGCCGGACCACATAACGATGGCACGCACGGCGGCTACCATCTACAGCCGCCCACTCACCCAACTGCTGGGCAGGGGATACGTTCAAAGTGGTTAATAACGCTCTCACTTCCATTTCATCAGCTTGAGTTGCCTCTTCAAAGGATAGAACGACTTGTTCCGGATCGGAGGTGTGAGCGACGGCATCTAGCCGAGGTGCGTCAGCAAGTGTGAACGCTGCTGGCGATAGAACTTCAACCCCAAAGGTTTCACGGAGTAATGAGGCTGCCGCAAGCACGGATGAATCACTGGTCACTAGTCCACGCAAACCATGACCGATCACAGTGCCCAAGTGCCGCAGGTCAGACACATCGTTTGAGGTAAGAGTACCTAGCCTATATCGCTCTGGAAAAACGACCGATCCTAATTTTGCAGAGAGGCCTTCCCAAGCTGCATCTTCCGGAACCTTATATGTTGGCAGAATGCCGGCGAAATCCTGCATTGGGTCGGTCTTGCCGGAAGGGCAGGTTCTTTGGAGTTCCGCGAGGATCTCTGAGCTAATAGCCAAACTACATACCTGCATGCGCTCAGCTCGAAATACATTGGCGACGTCCTCGCGACGCTGCCTACGAGGACCCAAATCGAACAGCACGTTCATATCCAGCAGATAAGTCGGCTTCTCGTTCACCGCCGCAAAATTGAATCCAAAAGGATTCGCCCCATCAATTCCGCTTCCTTCAAAAAGCTGAGGGGTTAACAACTCATGGCTTCTAACAACGATCATGCGTCGGCGACTCGCGCCGCCCTGGACAACACGTTGTGCGTAGAAAGCTTGGCGTTCCCAGAAAGCATGAGCTTCAATCATGTCCTCGCCGACTCTCGCGTAGATCGCGATGAACTGAAGCTCGGTCAAATAAGCCTTCAATTCGCCAACCAACTTAATGCCAATTTTCAATCGCCGATGCGGTGCCGAGACGTAGACCTGAAGAACCTTGGCCTTTGGATGCCGGAGATCAAACAACAAATGCCCGGCATACTCGCGATGTCCGTCAATTTCGACAACTGCAACAAAGAGATTGCCCTTTAAAGCGTATTCGCCATAAACTGAAGATGGCAGAAAACCCAATGTCTCCCGAGCTGAATCGGCGGCTTGCCGAACCGCCTCTACAAACGGCGCCACATCCTCATAGCGCTTCAAAACATTCAGGGGTGTCGAATGGGTCATTGAACGTACATCGCATCCAATTGTGAATGGAGCAAATGTACGCCATGACCTAGCAGACCTTGGCTTCGGATGCGTGAAGACGCGACTCCTCTGACCTAAAAGAGGTGACCGTACAAGGTGGCGCTGAAAATGATCCACGCTTGAAGATGTCATGCTGCGCCATTTACTGTATGTTTATACAGTATACGTATTTTCTGAAGAACAGGAAGTGATCATCCCACTGCGCATGGAGAGTCATCAAAAGCGCCAACTGCCAGAAGAGCGAGAAGGCTCATGCTTGTGAGGGTAACTTTGCGGGTAACCATGAACCTGAAAAATGCCAAACCCAGCATCCATGCGCCTTCCCAGCCACAGTTCGTGTGACCCCGGCACACGTTCGCCGAACTTCGACGAACACCCGAAAGGCCCTGAGTGCGCAAGCGCTTGGGGCTTTTTCTTTGGGCGTCACGCCTGACGCCAATGCGCCGCCTGGGCCAGCAGGTGCGTCTGAAAAACTTGCGCAATCGGCGAGGGCTGCTTGCCCTTTTGCCGCACCACGTGCCAGTTCGATGCAATGGGGAAACCGTCAACCCGCAGCACCGAAACACCATACCCGGCCGCATCTCCCTGCAAGGCATGCGACGAGACCACCGAGATGCCCAGATCGCCCGCCACGGCCGCACGGATGGCCTCGTTGCTGCCCAACTCCAGGCGCAGATTGGGTTTGAAGCCAAGCTGTTTGAAGTGGGCATCCACCGCCATGCGGGTGCCAGAGCCACGCTCACGCAAGATGAAGCGCCAGGGGCTCAGGTCAGCCAAGGTCACGTGTGCGCGCGCCGCCAAAGGGTGCGTGCTGGCCGCAATCATCACCAGGGGGTTGGGCATGAAGACCTGGTCGTCCAGGTCCATGTCGCTGGGGGGCTGCGACATGATGTAGAGGTCGTCGAGGTTGTCACGCAGGCGTTGCACCACGCCATCTCGGTTCAGCACCTCCAGCGAGATGTCGATCTCAGGGTAGCGGGCACAAAAGGCGCCCAGCATGCGCGGCACAAAGTACTTGGCGGTGCTGACCACGGCCACCCGCAACTTGCCACGTGACAGGCCCTTGGTCGCGTCGATCTTTTGCTCGAAGGCCGCCCACTCGTCTGCGATGACGCGGGCCGTTCGGGCGAGGTCTCGGCCGGCATCGGTCAAGTGCACGCGCTTGGCAATGACCTCGTACAGCGGCACACCCACCGACTCAGACACCTCTTTCAACTGCATGGACGCGGTCGGTTGCGTGACATGGCATTCGCGCGCCGCCCGGGTGACGCTGCCGGTGTCGGCCAAGGCCATGAAGAGCCGCAGCTGTCGGAAAGTGATGTTCATCGATTTTTATCTATACATAGCCGCTCACAAATCGATTTTACGCAATCCATGCAACTCTCTAGCATCGGCGCCATAGGAGCGTTCTGATGCAAAACTTGACCGACCCCGCCATTTTGTTTTTCGTCTTCGGTGTGATTGCGGGTGGCTTGAAATCGAACCTGGAGATCCCACCAGCGATCGCCAAGTTCTTGTCCCTGTACCTGCTGATGGCGCTGGGGCTCAAAGGCGGCTTCGCGCTGGCGCATTCGGGCATGAACGCCGGGGTGGTGTTGAGCTTGGGGGCCGCGGCCCTGATGGCTTTTCTTGTGCCGGCCATCGGCTATCAGTTGCTCAAGCACCGGGTGTCGCGCTTTGATGCGGCGGCCATCGCGGCCTCGTACGGATCGGTCAGCGCGGTGACCTTTGTGACCACGGTGCAATACCTGGAGGCCAATGCCATGCCCCCTGGTGGACACATGACGGTGGCCCTGGTGGTCATGGAGTCGCCTGCCATCATCATGGCGGTGCTGCTGGCCAACGCGCTGCGGCGCGGCGCATCGGTCACGGGCGCAGGCACCGCGGAGCCGCCTCAGCGCGTGGGCCTGGGCCACATCCTGCATGAGTCGTTCACCGACGGCGCTCACTTGCTGCTGCTGGGCTCCATGGCCGTGGGCTATGTGAGCGGCGACGCCGGGCAATCGGTGATGGCGCCTTTTTCCAGCGGTTTGTTCAAAGGCATGCTCGCCTTCTTCCTGCTGGACATGGGCTTGATGGTGGCCAAGAACTTCAGTGGCGTGCGGGGTCAGTCGTGGACCTTGCTGGTCTACGCCACGGTGGGGCCCTTGGTGCATGCATCGATGGCCTTGTTGCTCGCCTGGGTGCTGCAATTGCCGGCGGCCGATGGCGCGTTGCTGATGGTGTTGTCGGCCAGTGCGTCTTACATCGTGGTGCCAGCGGTGTTGCGCTACGCCATTCCAGAGGCCAACCCCTCGCTGTATTTCGGGCTATCTCTGGGGGTCACCTTTCCCTTGAACATCACGCTGGGCATCCCTTTGTACGTGTTCGTGGCCCGGCAGGTGCTCGGTTGAGATTGGGGGGATCAGGCACCCCCCTGTTTGCCCGGAGCACCCCCTCATCAAGCGGTGATCAAGCTGGCAAAGCCATGCACAATCAGTCCATTGATGCGGGGTCGTTGTGCTGAGGCCCTCCAAGCGCCAATCGCGTCACCAGCGTCTGGCGTCACCTTGTGTGAGGTCCACCGGATGATCGAACCTGGAACGCCCCAGACCACGCCGCCCTGGCTGATGACGGCACTGCGCTTCAACACCATCTTGTGCCTGTGCGCTGTCAGCGCCTTGGTGCTCGATGAAGTCTCGCCCGTGGCGCTGAGTGTTTTCACACTGATGCTGCACGCCAGCCTGTTCGCCACCATCTTGGGTGACGCCTTCTTCCATGAACGCATGTGCGCGCTGGCGGTGCATAGCCACGGCTGGGGCGCACAGATCGCCAAACGCTTGTGGCCCAACCAAGGGCGCACCACCTTGTGGCGTCAACCTTACTTCTGGGGCTTGGCTGCTGGCGCTGCCTTTTCTTGCTTTTACAGCCACCTGCCGCCGGGCTGAGCAGGCGGTATCCTCGCGGGTTTCGCGCACGCGCCGCACCCTGGCGCCCGATCATGCATGCACTCCGAGGGGACATCCAGGTCCTGCGCGCCGTGGCCGTCCTGGCCGTGCTGGCCTTCCACTTTGACCTTCCTGGGCTGAGCCGCGGCTACCTGGGCGTCGACATCTTTTTTGTGATCTCGGGCTACCTGATGTCGGGCGTGATCGTGCGGGCGCTCGATGCCGGACGGTTCAGCGCCACAGACTTTTACTTCCGGCGGGCCAAGCGGCTTTTGCCCGCGGTCATGGTCACCTTGACGGCCAGCACCTTGATCGCCCCCTGGGTGTTGACCCACAGCGCACTGACCGACTACGCCCACCAGTTGCTGGGCACCTTGACCTTCACGGCCAACATGGTGCTGTGGTCGCAAAGCGGCTATTTCGACGGTGCGGCCGAACTCAAGCCTTTGTTACACACCTGGTCGCTGGCCTTGGAAGAGCAGTACTACCTGGTGCTGCCCGCGGCGCTGTGCTGGGCAGGCGCACGGTGGCGCTCGGCGATGCTGTGGGCGCTGAGCGCCGCCAGCTTGGGCGCCTGCCTGGTCTGGCAAAAACACGATCCGTCAGGCACTTTTTACCTCTTGCCCACCCGCGCCTGGGAGATGCTGGTGGGCTCGCTGTGCGCCTTGCCGGGCACCGACAGGTGGCGCGATGCGGTCAAGCGCCACATCCCTTGGGACATGGGAGCCGTGCTCATGGCGGCCATCGCTGCCGTGATGTGGCGCGGTTTGGACTCGGTTCACCCGCGGGGCGATGCGCTGCTGGTGTGCCTGTGCACCGCGGGCTTGATCGTGTGGCCCTCGCGGTGCTTGGGCGGCGCGTCAAACCTGCACCGCGCGATGCATTGGGTGGGAGACCGCTCGTACTCGCTTTACCTGGTCCACTGGCCCTTGATCGCCCTGGCCAAGAACGTGTGGCTGCAGGGCCTGCCTGCGCAGGTGGCCTGGGCACTGGCCGGCGGCACGGTGGTGCTGGCCCACATCAACCACGCGCTGGTGGAAGAACGGTTTCGGCGTGCCACGGCGGCAGGGCCATGGGCCTGGCAAATGCGCTGGTTGCTGCTGCCCTTGGCGGTGGCTTGTGCCGGCTTGTGGCTGCACTTGCGCGCGCCACACCGCGCCGACCCGCATGACGCGATGAAGCCCAACCTGGGCTTGGGTGCCGCTTGCGAATACGAGGGCCAATTCACCCCCCAGCCGAGCTGCCAAACCCGGGCGCACCCGCGCACCGTGGTGTGGGGTGACAGCTATGCCATGCACCTGCTGCCGGCCCTGCAAAGCAGCCAGACCGACGACGGTGGCCTGATGCAAATCACACGCAGTGCGTGCACACCCAGCCTGCGCCACGCGCGCCTGGGTCCGCAAGATCCACCTGCGCGCGCCGCGCAATGCCTGAGCCTGAGCCAAGAGGTGCTGGCGTATCTGGCGAGGGCCCCATGGGTGACGCAGGTGGTGATCGCCTCGCGCTGGCAATACCTGCTGGACGAGGCTGTGGTGGATGCGCAAGGCCGCCGCGTGCACCCCAGCGCAAGCGACATTGCAGACGACACGGCTGCGTTGGTGGCGCGCCTTCGCCGCATGCACAAGAAGGTGGTCATCGTGTCACCCCCGGCCCTGTTGGGCCCGCAAACCAACCTGGGTTTGTGCACTGAGCGGCGCCAACAGGGCCTGTGGACCGTGATGCCCGACCTGGCCATGGACTGCTCGTTCAGCGAAGGCACATTCAAACAAAAACAGGCTGCGGTGCTGGGCTTGCTCAGCGACATCGAACGCCGCGCTCAAGTCGGTGTGATTGACCTGAGCCGCTTCAATTGCCACCGGGGCCGGTGCCAAACGATCTGGGAAGACCAAGCCCTGTACCGCGATGCGGGCCACTTGACGGTGGGCGGCGCGCAGCGTCTGGGCACGGGCCTGTCGCTGATGCACCAGGTGGACCAGCTGGCCCGTTAGCGCACCAGCAAAGGCACCAACACATCGCGGGCAAAAGCGCGCGACGCCATCGGCGTCAGGTGGCCGTAATCCCAACTGGTCAAGCCGGTGCTCATGTCATCGCCCAGGTACACCTGGCAGCCCTGTTCGTTGCAGAAGTAGTCGATGAGGCTGACGTACTGCATCGAAGCGGAATGGGGGAAGGCTGCCTTGACGCTGCGGTCTGTGTCCACCTTGGTGGTGTTCAAGCCAACCCAGGTGTGCCTCGGGCGCTCGTCCCACAATTTGTAGGCCGCGATCTCAGGCAAATCGGCACGCCAGTGCGGCGCAGGGCCGGCGAACACCACGCGGCGCACGCCCAGGCGCAACAGCTCGGTGCCCAAGGCCTGCATGTGCTGTGCGTCGTGGTGGCTGTTTTGCCCGATCAACACGATGTCGGGCTTGGTTTGAGCGATCTGGCGCAGCGCAAACCAATTCGAGTGCTTGCAGTAGTCCTCGGGATCAGGGTTGAGCGACACCTCGGCCGCGCACCCCGAACTGGCCACTTGCAGGATTTGCCAATCGGACGGCAAGTGGTCTTTCAAACCCACGTGCAGGTGCTGCGCATGGCTGTCACCCCACACGAAAACGGCGTGCGGCTTTTGGGGGTCACGGGTGTAGCAGCTGTCGGCAATGCTGGGCAGGGGCACACGGCTCTCAGCACCGGCGCGGAACTTGGCGATGTCGTAGAAATTGCAGTCGTTGCGGAACTTCTCGCTGATGCCTTCGCGGACCTTGTATCGCCACTCGGGCAGGCTGTCTTCGTAATACCGAATGAACTCGCCTTTGGCACCGGTCAATCGGTCTTCAAACCCATTGGTGCGATAGCCCTGGTAACCCAGGGCCATGAAGGCCATGCCACCCAGCACCGCCATGGCCGCGACCCATTTGACGCTGACAGAACGCGCGTGCCGCACCGGCTGCTCCACCCAACGCCAACTGGCGTAGGCCAAACCAAAGGTCAGCGCCAAGGCCACAACAATGTCTGGCGTATCGAGCTCACCCAACACGCGGTGACGCGCAAACACCAACAGGGGCTGGTGCCACAGGTAAGCGCTGTAACTGATCAGGCCAATGCCCACCAAGGGCTTGCATCCCAAAGCCCGGCCGACCAGCCCCTGCTTGGTCACACAGAGCAACAACAGGGCCGTGCCCACGATGGGCACCAAGGTGTAGACACTGGGGAATGGCGTCTCGGGCGTGAACCCGAACACCGCGTAGGCCAACAGGCCCAGCCCCAACACGCCCGCGGCGTCTTGCGCCCACACCGACCAGGGCACAGTGGGCTTGGCCGCTTGGATCGCCATGTGCACCGCCACCATCGAGCCGGCCAGCAGCTCCCAAGCGCGCGTGGGCAGCAGGAAGAAGGCGAAGTCATGTGAGGTGTGGACCGTCTTTTGCGCCAAGGCCAAGCTGCCCACAGCCAGCACGGCCAGCACGCACTGCAGCACCACCCAACCCCAGCGCCGCAAGCTGAGCAAGAGCAAAGGGATGAAGAGGTAGTACTGCTCTTCGACCGCGAGGCTCCAGGTGTGGAGCAAGGGCTTGAGGTCAACGGCTTTTTCGAAGTAACCGCTCTGGTGCCAGAACAACACGTTGGACACGAACAGCGGCACCGCGGCCAAGCTCTCGGAAAAGTCCTTCATGTCGTCGGGCAGCAGCACGAACCAGGCCCCCACCACCGCGCAGGCCATCACCACGTACAAGGCGGGCAGGATGCGACGGGCGCGGCGTTCGTAAAAGCGCAGGATGGAAAACGTGCCTTGCGCCTGCTCGGCCAACAGGATCGACGTGATCAGGTAACCGCTGATCACGAAGAAAACGTCGACACCCACGAAGCCGCCATCGAAGCCGGGCACGCCTGCGTGGAACAAGATCACGGGCAACACGGCCAGCGCGCGCAGGCCGTCAATTTCTCGCCTGTATTGCATGGGGGGGGCTTGCGGTGCAAAAAGATGACGCTGCATCTTATCGATCAGCGACGCGCCTTGGGGGGCGCACCCCATGTGCCTGGGGGCACGCGAGCCGGGGAGAATGACGCAAATGGCCGAGTCTGCCGAGCCTCAAGCCAACTTCAGTTTGCGGGTTAGCCCCCGTGCGCGATCCGATCGGCGATGAACGAGGCGTCGCGGGCCACACCCGAAAAGCGCCCAGACCCCCAGGTGTGCAGCCAGGGCAGCCCCAGGAAGAACAGGCCCGGCTGCTGGGTGACGCCGCGGGCGTGGACCGGGTGGCCCTTGCCATTGAAGACCGGCGCATCCACCCATTTGAAATCGGGCTCGAAGCCGATGCACCAGACGATGCTGGTGATGCCGGCGGCGCTCAGGTCGAGCGCCGTGGCTTCGGCCTCAGGCTGCCAGACGGGCGCATAGACAGCCGGCGGTAGGGCACTGAGGCCCTGGGCGGCAATGTGCTTGTCAATGGCCGCATTGATGCCGTTGTAGGTCTGGTCGGCGCGGTCCAGCGACTCGGTCAAGGTGGGTTTGAACTGCAGGGTGTGGCCGCTCAAGCCGTCCAGCAGGCCATGGAGCGCCATGCCTTCCAGGGCGAACTGGCGCAGGTCGATGTCTCGCCCACCGTCGCGGCCGGTCACATAGTGGTTGGTGTTGTCTCGCACGCCTTCACGCAGGGGGTGCTGGTCGACGGGCATGTCGTAGTAGCCCATGTCGGCCAGCCAATCCACCACATCGCGACCGCGGTAGAAGCGGGCACAGCGCGGCGCATCACCCACGGCCAGGTGCACCTTCTTGCCAGCCAGGTGCAGGTCTTCGGCGATCTGCGAGCCCGACTGCCCGGAGCCCACCACCAGCACAGCCCCCTCGGGCAAGGCCTGCGGACTGCGGTACTGCTCGGAGTGGATCTGGGTGATGCTGTCGGGCAGGCGCTCGGCCAAGCGCGGGATGATAGGTTGGTGATATCCACCCGAAGCGATCACCACCTGATCGGCCGTGAAGTCGCCCGCACTGGTCGCCACCGCAAACCCACCCTCAGGGCGAGGCCTCACTTGGCGCACGCTCGTCTGCGTGAGCATGGGGGGCTGCACCTTGGCGAGGAAGGCGTCCAGGTAGGCCACGATCTGGTCCTTCTTCATGAAGCCATGAGGGTCGTCACCCGCGTAGTCGTGGCCCGGCAATTTGCATTGCCAGTTGGGCGTGACCAGGCTGAAGGCATCCCAGCGCTGGGTGCGCCAGCTGTGCATGGGCGTGTGCTTCTCGATCACCAGGTGATCGATGTCTTTGTGCTGCAGGTAATGGCTGAGAGACAAACCCGCTTGCCCGCCCCCCACGATGATGACGGGCAGGTGCTGGGGCGTGGTGGTGTTCATGGGGCGTTCTTTTGGATGAGGTTGACGGTGACGTTGCCTGGTGGAGCAGGGTTGCTGCTGTGTCAGCCAAGGTCGAAGGACTCGACCTTGACGCGGGCATCGGCTTGCCGGGCATAGGCGGTGGCGGTTTGGTGGATCTCAGCCCACTGATCCATGGCGCGCGAACAGGCAAAGCCGTACTTGGCACGCACGCGCTCAGAGGCGATCTCCAGGGCCTCGCGCACGCGGGCCAGGAAGTCGTCGAGCGCGTAGTCCTGGCCCGGCGTGAGGAAGTCCTGAACGATCAGGGAGGGCGAGTAGCACTGGCTGACCTGGCCATCGGGCCAGCGCACAGAGAAATGCATTTCAGGCATGGTGGAGAGACTCCGCGGATAAGGTGGAAAGACCGGCGTCAGGGTTGAGATGCAAGGAACCCAAACCGCGATAGAGCGCCTCGTGGCGACGCGCGCTTTGGTCCCAGCTCATGCGGGCACACACGGCACCGGCACCCTGCACGATGGGGGCGGTGTGAAGCGGATCGAGGCTGTGCCACAAGGCCTGCGCGATGCTGTCGACACGGGTAGGATCGACCCAGAGCACCTCGTGTTCGCCCAGGTGCTCGGTGAACGGGGCCATGCGGGAGGCGATGGCCGGGGTGCCGCAGGCCAGCGCTTCAAGCACACACAAGCCGAAGCCCTCGCACAAAGAAGGCATGGCCAAGACCGTGGCGCGGCGGTAGAGGGCGGGCATGGCCTCATCGGGCAAAGGCCCCGTGACCCGCACCCGGCCCTCACCCGCTTGGCCTGGCGCCAGGCCGTTCTCGGTCAGCACGGCACGGAACGACGCTGCGATGGCCTCGTGGTCCAGCAGGCTCGCGCCACCGGCGATCACCAATTGCGCTTGCATGGCCTGCTGGGCCTGGTCTGGCCTGTGGCCTTGAGCATCTGTGGCTGCGCTGGCTTCTCGCCGCACCTGGGCAAAAGCCTGCAAGAGACGAACGGTGTTTTTGCGCGCTTCCACGCCACCCACGGCCAACCAAACAACGCCCTCAGGCTGCACGCCAAGGCTGGCGAGCAGGTCTGCATCACGTCGTGCCTGGGTCTCGTCGACCTGCGCCTGAAAGCGCTGCACATTGACGCCGTTGGGCACCCACTGCGCCAACCGAGACCAGGTCTGTGCCAACTCGCACTGCCAGAGTGTGCTCACGCAGCACAACTGGCTCGCGGCCATCACACCGCGGGTCTGCCAGCGTCTCAGCTGGGGTTCATCAAAGTGGTCCAGGTGGTGCACCGTTCGCACAAAGCCTGGGATGCGGCCTTCTTCCCGCAGCGTGGCCAGCGCGTTGGCCGTGATGCTGTCTTGCGAGTGCAGCACGTCGAAGGTGCCCAGATCAGGCAGGGCGCGCAGGTGATCGGTCATGAACTGGATGCGTGCACCGACCATGTCGACCAGCCCCGCAGGCAGGGCTTGCGGCAGCGAGGCCACAGACAGCTTGGCGCGCGTGGGGCGGAACAAGGTCTGGCCTGCCTTGGCGCTGGCCATGAGGGTGACGTCGTGCCCGCGCTCGGTGAGGGCGTCGGCAAGCTCCAGGGCGTGGACCACACCACCGCGTGGGTTGAGCGAGTGCATCAACAAGCCGATGCGAAGCGGGCGCGGGCTCATGCGGCAGCCTCTGTGGCAGTGCGGGGGCAGATGAAGGGCTCGCGCTGAAAGTCCCACAGCAAAGCGGGCTCGGCATCGCCTTGTGTCAGCCACACTTCGCGGCTGTCGTTGACTTGCCCGATCACGGCGCAAGCTAGGCCTTGGGCCTCACAGCGCTGCATCAAAGGAGCGAGGTTCGGCGTGTCAACCGAGAGCAAAAAGCCAAAGCTGGGGAAGGCCTGCAACCAACGCAGCCAGGCGGCAGGTGCATCCAGCGGGCCATGCCCCGGGGGGTGCGGGATGGCATTGAGGTTGATGCGACAACCCACACGAGAGCACTCCAGCAGCATCAAGGCCGTGCCCAAGATGCCCGCCATGCTGATGTCTTTGGCAGCGGCGCTCCAGCCCGCTTCGGCGATCTCGGGCAACAAGGCCAGGTCGCTTCGAAGGCGCGCGGGTGGCGCCTCGGTGGAGGCGTTCCAGAAGGGCTGGTTCTGCTTCCAGCGTCCCCTCAAGTCCACCAACATGACCAGGCTCTGCCCGGCGCGCGCCTGGAAGCTCGACAGCAAGGCCTTGGCACGCCCCAGCACCGCCACGGCCAGTTGCCCGCGTGCCGCGCGGTTGTTGCTGTGGCCGCCCACAATGGGCACGCCATACGCGGCCGAGGCCGCCGCCATGCCCTTGAGCACGGGGTCGGCGCCGGCCTGACCTTGCGACCACAAGGCATCGACCACCGCGATGGGCCGCCCGCCCATGGCGGCGATGTCTGAGAGGTTGACCATGACGCCGCTGTAGCCCGCGAACCAAGGCATCTGCTCCACAAAATCTTCGACCATGCCCTCAATGGCCAAGAGCAGGTGGCCATCGGCATCGGGGATGGCCGCGCAGTCATCGCCCAGCAGCACGCCCTGATCGGCCGCGAGCGTGGTGTCGGCCAGGCCGCCTGGCAGCGCTTGCGCCAAGGCCGTGACCACATCGCTGATGTCGCGCTTGTGGGCAAATCCGCGGCCGGCACGCAGCGTGCTCACCAGGTCGGTCAAGGGCAAGGGGCTGCTCATCGGGTGCTGCCTT
Organism: Burkholderiales bacterium; assembly: GCA_947377275.1. Lineage (GTDB taxonomy): Bacteria > Pseudomonadota > Gammaproteobacteria > Burkholderiales > Burkholderiaceae_C > Aquabacterium. The sequence goes on from CANCFV010000002.1 coordinate 12,868, forward strand.
TGCCGGCCAAGGTCACATAGCCCCACTCGGGCGCCATGCAGGGCGGGTAGTGGGCCAAGCTGGCCTGCATCAAGCCGTGCGGGCGGCCATGCAGCAGCTTCTCGCCGTGCAGGGCCCAGTTCAGCTGCGTGAACAGGGGCACGTTCTGCGCTTGCACATGGGCCCAGAACGCGGTGGCGCCTTGTGCGTGCGCCATGCCCACGGCCAGTCGGATCAAGGTCGCGCCCAGCCGCCCCACATGCCGGAAGGAGGGGTGCACGGCCAGGCGAGAGCCCCACCACACGCCAGGCTGGTCCGGGTCTTCGTGGATGCGCACCGTGCCCACCACCTGGTCGCACTCGCCCGCCACACAGGTGCAGGCCACGAGCAATTGGGCGTGTGCGTCGATGGCATCGCGGTCGTCGCCCACGAACACGCCTTGCTCCATGCAGAACACCATGCGGCGCAAGGCATGGGCCTCGCGTCGCTCCCAGGCCTCGCTGGCTTGCTTGACGCGGAACTCGGTGGGCGTGAAAGCGGTGGGCAGCTCATTGCCCCAATCGCCATGCCACGTCGGCAAGGCATGGGTGCTTGGCATCACCGTTGAAATCACCGTTGAAGCGAGGTCAGACATGGCGGGTGCTCCTGCAAGGTCTCAGGCCAAGGGGGTGGTCTCGTACACCGACAAGGACGAGCAGGCGCCGCACTTGCCGCAGCCGGCCTTGATGTCGCCCGAACGCAGGCCAGCGGCGCTGACCATGGCGCCCAAGGGCTCCAGCACGCTGCGCATGAATTGGGGGTCGGGCGCGGGGTGGCCTTCGAGCGGGGTGCCGCTGATGGGCACAAAGGGCACGACGAAGGGGTAGACGCCCATGTCCAGCAGGCGCTGGCTCATGCCCAAGATGGCCTGTTGGCTGTCACCCAAACCGGCCAGGATGTAGGTGCTGACCTGGCCGCGTCCAAACACCTTGACGGCCGCCTCGAAAGCACTGAAATAGCGCGACAAGGGCATGCTGGCCTTGCCCGGCATGATGCGTTCGCGCACCTCGGGCGTGACGGCCTCCAGGTGCATGCCCAGGGTGTCGACGCCCGCGTCCAGCATGCGCTGGAACCACGCGTCGTCATCGGGCGGCTCGCACTGCGCTTGGATGGGCAGGTTGACGGCCACCTTGATGGCACGGGCGCTCTCGGTCAAGATGGCAGCGCCACGGTCGGGTGTGGCCGGCGTGCCGGTGGTGAGCACCATGTGCTTGACGCCATCGAGGGCCACCGCGGCCTTGGCCACCTCGGCCAACTGCGCCGGCGTCTTGTGCGCGATGGTGCGCCCTGCAGCCAGCGATTGCCCGATCGAGCAGAACTGGCAGGTCTTCTTGCGGCTCTCGTAGCGGATGCAGGTTTGCAGCACCGTGGTGGCCAGCACATCGCGGCCATGCAGGGTGGCGATGTGCGAGTAAGGCACACCCTCGGCCGTTTGCAGCGCATAGAACTTGGGCGTGGCCGGGAAGCTCAATTGGGCAATGGGGATGCTGGCGTGTCGCAGCGTGCTCATGCCATCGGGGCCCGGAGCATCGGCCAGGAAGGGCGAATCGAAGGCTGGGGCCGTGTGCACGGGCACCATCACCGTGTGCCCTTCAATGGTCACGGCCTTGTGGTCAGAAGGGCCGGCCCCGCCACGGCGGCTGGCCAGGCCGGCGCCAGGGTCGAGCAGGCGCATGCCCCTGGACTGCAGCTCGGTCACCAGCGCGCGGGCTTGTGGGCTCAAGGTCGCGGCCATCACATCGGAACTCGGGGACATGCTTGCTCCTCAGGCCACACGGGCCAGCGGGTTGCGGGAGAGATCGGGCGTGCTGGCCGTGGCGGCTTCGGCAGCAGCACGGCTGGCAAGGTTCAGGCCAGGCGTGCTCACCGCCCCGATGCCATCGGCACCGGCGGCTTGCATCGCGGCCGAGAGGCCATGCACGGGCGAGGTCGGGCGGTCGTCGAGGTTGAGGCTGAGCAACTCGGGGCGGGCGTAGTGCCCCACCGAGTCCATCATGCGTTTGCGCTTGGTGATCAGGCTCATGTCGAGGTCGGCGATCACCAGGCCCTCGCCCTCTTTCAGGATGGGCGCCAAGGGCACACCTTCCGGCGAGATGATGGCCGTGCAGCAACCGCCACGCAGGCCGCGTTGCAAGCCCTTGTCAGGCGTGATCGACTCGATCTGCTCGTCCGTCAACCAGCCCGTGCTGTTGATGACAAAGCAGCCCGCCTCCAGCGCGTGGTGGCGGATGGTCACCTCCATCTGGTCGGCAAAAATGGGGCCCACCAAAGAGCCCGGGAACTGGGCGCAGTGGATCTCTTCATGCTGCGCCATCAGGGCGTAGCGGGCCAAGGGGTTGTAGTGCTCCCAGCAAGCCAGGGCACCCACGCGGCCCACGGCGGTGTCGACCACCTTGAGCCCCGCGCCATCGCCCTGCCCCCACACCATGCGCTCATGGAAGGTGGGCGTGAGCTTGCGGCGCTTGAGGCGCAAGGCCCCGGTCTCGTCAAAAATGAGCTGGGTGTTGTAGACGCTGCCGTGGTCGCGCTCGTTCACACCGAGCACCACCACCATGCCGTGCTGACGGGCCCGTTGGCCCACCGCATCGGTCACCGGGCCAGGCACCACCACCGCATGCTCGTAGAGCGCCATGTGCTCCGCGCCAGACAACATGGGCGGGCGGATGAAGCTGAAGTAAGGGTAGTAGGGCACGAAGGTCTCTGGGAAGACGATCAGCTCGACGCCTTTGGCCGCAGCCTCGTCGATCGTGGCAAGCACTTTGTCCAACGTGCCCCCAGGCTCGTGGGCCGCCTTGTTCAGCACCGGTGCGATCTGCACCGCAGCCGCCTTGACGATGCGCTTGGTGGTGTCCTGGCTCATGGTGGTGTCCGCCTTGCTTTACAGCGTCCAGGTGTCGATCACGACGGCGTTGGCCTTCTTGTGCAGCAGCACGATGTCCAGCACGTCGAGCGGGTTGATCGGGCGGATGCCTTCGATCAGCGAGCCTTCACCGTGGCCATACAGGGCTTGCAAGGCAAAGCGGCAGGCGTAGACCTTGCCGCCCTCTTCCATGAACTTGGTGATCTGCTTGTTGAAGTTCTGGTGGCCAGGGAAAGCCTCGTCGCCCAGCTTGGGAAAGCCGCGCTTGACACCCAGGGTCACACCTGGGCCGTACAGCAGCACCGAGGTCTCGTAACCCTTGCGCTGCAGGCGTGTGGCTTGCAGCAGGTTGACGAAACCGATCGAGCCTTCAAAGGCCACGGTGTGGAAGGTCACCAGGGCCTTTTCGCCGGGCGAGGCCTTCACGTCTTCAAAGACCTTTTCTTCGTAGTCGACCAGGAATTCGCCGATTTCATTGGGGGCTTTGGTCACAGCAGGCATGGGTCATCTCCAAAAAGTGAGGTTGTCAAACGGGTGGAACGGAAAGGGGCGCGCGCTGGTTCAACGGGTGCATCAGGTGTGCCACCGCGGGCCAAGCTGATGCGATCAATCAGCGATCAATGCAAACGCGCCCCTGGAGGTGGATCAGCCCCATTCCTTGATCGCGAGAAATGCGATCAATCCACAGCGAACAGCGATCAGACCCATCACGCACAGGTGGCGAGCATCCGCACCACCGTGGCGCCAAACAAGCTGCGACACCCAGGTGCCGGGGCCAACGCGCCCTCATTGAGTGCATTTGCACAACCAATCAAATGGAACAAAAGATGCAATCAATGCCGCATGCCTCACACCTTTGCACGCCTTTGGGCTCAGCGTTTGCGCGACAGCGGCAAGCCGGCCTACCTGCTCATCCCTGAACTGTTGGCCGAAGACCTGGCCAGTGGGCGCCTGGAGCCCGGCGACCGCCTGCCGCCCTTGCGCGAACTGGCCGTGGCGCTGGGCCTGAACTACACCACCGTGGCCCGAGGGCTGTCGGAGGCGCAAAAGCGCGGACAGATCGACGCCCGGCCCGGCCGCGGCAGCTTTGTGCGTTCAGCGACGCCGGCCTTGCCCTTGCGGGGTGGCACCTCGGCAGAGATGACGATGAACCTGCCCCCAGAGTCCGACGACCCCGCCCTGCTGCAGCGCATGGCCGATGGCTGCGCGCAACTGCACAGCGACCCGCAGCGCCTGCTGGCCCACCTGCGCTACCAAGATTTCGGCGGCAGCCCCGCAGACCGCGACGCCGGCGCCCGCTGGCTCAGCGGCATCATGGGCGCGACCCAGGCCGAACGTGTGCTCGTGGGCCCTGGCATTCACGGCGTGCTGTGTGGGTTGTTGAGCCTGCTGGCCAGGCCAGGTGACACGGTGTGTGTGGAGTCGGTCAGCTACCCCGGCATCAAGGCCTTGGCCACCCAATTGGGCATCAAGCTCTACGCCCTGCCGGTGGACCAGGAAGGGCCTTGTCCTCAGCACTTTGAAGAGGCCTGCAAGCACGTGCACCCCAAGGCGCTGTACTGCAACCCCACCATGCTCAACCCCACGTCGGTGACCATGAGCCAGGCGCGCCGAGAAGCCCTGGCCGACATCGCACTGCGCTACGCCATCCCCATCATCGAAGACGATGCTTATGGCGCCTTGCCCACCAAAGCGCCCACCACGCTGGCCGAACTGGCGCCCGAGCTGACCTACCACGTGACCGGCTTTGCCAAGTGCCTGGGCGCGGGCCTGCGCGTGGCCTATGTGCACGCGCCCACGCTGCAAGCCACCCAGCGCTTGGCCGGCGCGATGCGGGCCCTGACCGTGATGGCGGCACCGCCCATGGTCTCTCTGGCCACGCATTGGATCAACGATGGCACGGCCCGGGCGGTGGTGCAGGCCATCCGAAAAGAAACCAATGTGCGCCACAGCATGCTGCTGCAGCACCTGAGCGAGTGGGAGGTCTGGAGCCAGCCCGAGTGCTTTCACGCCTGGCTGCGCTTGCCCGACACGCTCAGCCCCAACGAAGCGGCCTCGTTCTGGCGTTCACGCGGGGTGGCCGCGGTGGCCAGCACGGCCTTTGCCACCAACACCGCGCCCCCGCGGGCCGTGCGACTGTGCCTGGGCGGCCCGACCACACAGGCGCAGTGCGAGCAAAGCCTGCGCGTGGTGGCCGACGTGCTGCGCCACCCCGAGCAAGTCCACGCCTCGGTGATGTGAACTCAGCGAGACACCACGAAGGTGCTGGCCTCGCTGACCAGGCTGCTGGCCTTGCTCGATCGGCTGGCCACCTCGAAGCGGATCGGCAGCGTGCGGCCGGCCAGGGCTTGCACTTGCGACGCAGGCAGCGTCACTTCAACCTGCACCATGCGGTGCTCCACCGGGCTCAGCAGCACGGGCGCGGCATGGATGACGGCGCCACCCAAACCGCTCAGCCCGATGCGGATTGCTTGCGGCTCGTCGGTCTGGTTCATCACCTGAACCCGGTAGACGTTCTCGACCGCGCCGTCGTCCACCACACGGGCCAACACGCCACGGTCACGGATCACATCGACCCGCACATCGGGGCGCTGCCAAAGGGTCCAGACCAAAGCGGTCAGCAAGGCCATCATCAGTGCGCCGTACACGCCCACGCGGTGTCGGGCCCAGCTCGACAGCTCGCCCATCTTGGACGCCGGCGCGGCCAGTTGACGCTGCGTGGCCAAGCGCACCAGCCCGCGCGGCTGCCCGATCTTGTCCATCACCTGATCGCAGGCGTCAATGCACAGGCCACAGGCGATGCAGGCCGGCTGCAAGCCCTCGCGGATGTCGATGCCGGTGGGGCAGACCTGCACGCACATCGTGCAATCGATGCAGGCACCGGCCCCTGAAGCTTGCGCGGCTTGACGCGCCGTTCCGCGGGGCTCGCCGCGCAGGGCGTCATACGCCACGATGCGGGTGTCAACGTCCATCAAAGCGCCCTGAAAGCGCCCATAAGGGCACATGTGCAGGCACACCTTCTCGCGCAGCAGGCCTGCGTTGAGGTAGCAAAAGCCACCGTAAAACAGGGCCCAAAAGCCATCCCAAAAGCCCAGCGTCGCGGCCAACACACCCTGGGCAAGCTCACGCATGGGTGAGAACCAGCCCACGAAGGTCAAGCCCGTCCACAAGGCGATGAGCAGCCAGCTGAGCTGCTTGCCACCCCGGCGCCACAGCTTGTCAACGCCCCACGAAGCCTGGTCCAGCCGGATGCGTTGGTAGCGGTCGCCTTCAAATCGGCGCTCCACCCACATGAAGAGCGCGGTGTAGACGGTCTGCGGGCAACTGAAGCCGCACCACACGCGCCCCCACAAGGCCGTGACCATGAACAGGCCCATGGCGCAAAACACCAGCAAGCCAGCCAAGAAGATCAGGTCTTGCGGCAAGAGGACCACGCTGCCCAGGTAGAAACGCTGCGCCTCCAGGTCAAAGCGCACCATCTGGCGGCCATGCCAGTTCAGCCAGGGCACCACCATGAAAAACAACTGCGTGGCCACCAGGCTGACCATGCGCCATGAGGTGAAGCGCCCTCGCGTGGCGCGGGCCTGCACCTTGTTCGCCGCCTCTACTCCGGGCAGCGACAAGATGGGCAGGATGGGGATGGTGCGTCGGGAATCGCTCACGTTCGGGCTCCGTTGGTCATGCTCACGTCAAGGCGCCGGCCCACAGGGCCGCACGCAGGGTCTGGTCCAACACCAGCAGGCTGGCACTCAAGGTGTCGCCCTGGTCGGCCAGCAATTCGTCTTCGCGGAAGTACACGCGCTCCAGGTGCAAACTGCCGCAGGCGGCTTGCCGCATCCAGGGGCGGCTGTTGTGCGGCACCTGGCGCAGGCCGTCTTCTTCGCTTCGCAGCAGGGTCCAGCCCATGCGGGGTGGCCGGCTGTCGGGTGATGCAAACCACACTGGGCACAGCACCACATGACCTGCCCACTGCAGGTTGAGCACCTGTTCCAGGCGGCCACTCAAGTGCCACCCACGCTCCAAGGGCTGTGCCTGCACCGGCATGGGCGGCAGGCCCACACCCAGGCTCGGTGCCCAAGAGACCGCACCCGCGCGCTCACCCGTCATCAGGTCAGGCAGCACATGCTCGCGCACGGCCACGTTGGCCGACTTCAGCAAGGCCTCGATCACCAGCGCTTGGGACCAAGCCACCCACCCCGCGGCAGGGTGCCGGCTCGCCAAGCGCCGCAGCGCATCGGCCACCTCGGTCGGGTCCGCCCCTTCGCCACCCTGGGCGCGGGGCACGAGCAAACGGGGCCAGCCAGAAGCCACGACCTCCGCCAACAAGGCCTCAGGGTCGGACGCGGCTGGGGGCAGTGCAAGCGGTGCTGGGTTCATGACCGCATCTTCCTGCTGATCCATCTGATTCGCCATCTGCAGAAATCATTGAAAATGACCAGATCAGATTGCGCCACACCTTGCCGAACACGTCATGGCCACCCTCTACGAACAACTCGCCGAAGCCCTGGCCTTGCGCATCCATGAGGGCAGCCTTCAACCCGGCGAGCGCCTTCCTTCGGTGCGACAAACCTGCGGGCAGGCCCAGGTCAGCGCCTCCACCGTCTTCCAGGCCTATGACCTGCTGGAATCGCGCGGCCTGATCGAGGCCCGCCCGAGGTCGGGCTTTTTCGTGCGCAAACAGCCCCGAAAGGCCGCCCCACCAGCCCTGGCCCTGCCCGCACGTGCCGACAGCACCGAGGTGGCCATCAGCGAACTGGTCTTCGAGGTGCTGCACAGCACCCGTGACCGCGACGTGGTGCCCCTGGGCTCGGCCTTCCCCTCGCCCGACCTCTTCCCGCTGGACCGCTTGGCCCGCGACGGCGCACGCGCCATGCGGCGGCTGGCACCCCAAGCGCTGACATCCGAGCTGGCGTCGGGCAACGCCCGCCTGAGAGAGGCCCTGCGCGCCCGTTGTGTGCGCCAAGGCATGCAGGTCGGCAGCGACGACCCCATCATCACCAACGGGGCCATGGAGGCGCTGAACCTCAGCCTGCAAGCCGTCACGCAACCGGGTGATGTGGTGGCCCTGGAAGCCCCCACGTTTTATGCCGCGCTGCAAGCGTTGGAGCGGCTGCACCTGAAAGCGGTTGAGATCCCGACGCACCCGCAATGGGGCGTCGAACCCGATGGGCTGGCCGAGGTCATCCAGCGCCACCGCGTGGCCGCCTGCTGGCTCATGCCGCAGTTCCAGAACCCGCTGGGCGCCCTCATGCCGCACGCACGCAAACAGGCCGTGATGCACACCTTGACGCAGGCCGGCATCCCCGTGGTGGAAGACGATGTGTATGGCGAACTGCACCATGGCAGCACCCGTCCGCTGCCGCTCAAGGCCTTCGACCGCGAGGGGCTGGTGCTGTACTGCAGCTCGTTCTCAAAGTGCTTGGCGCCCGGCTACCGCGTGGGCTGGGCCATGGCCGGTCGCTTCAGCCACCAGGTGCACAAGCTCAAGATGATGAGTTCGCTGGCCACATCGGTGCCATCGCAGTTGGCCATTGCCGAATACCTCGAAGAGGGCGGCTACGACCGGCACCTGCGGCAACTGCGCCATGCCCTGGCAGACAGCCTGGCCCTGTTGCGCGAGCAGGTGCTGCGCCACTTCCCCAAAGGCACACGCGTGTCACGCCCGGATGGCGGCTACTTCTTGTGGGTGCACATGCCCGATCAGGTCGACACCCTGGTGCTGCACCGGCAAGCACTGGCCCAAGGCATCAGCATCGCACCAGGCGTGCTGTTTTCAGCAGACCAGCGCTTCCGAAGCGCGATGCGCCTCAACGGCGGACACCCCAGCGACGCACGGCTCACCCAAGCGGTTCGCTGGCTGGGTGCGCAGGCCCAAATGCAGATGCAGACGGGGGCAGCTTGAACGGCGCCGGACGCCCGCCTTGAAGGTGGCGCCCAGCGCCACACCGTCAGGACGAACGCTGAATGGAATCGACACCCAATTCCAACAAAGCCTGCTTGTACGGGGAGGCAGGCAACACGGCCAGTGCGGCCGCAGCCAGGTCGGCTTGTTCTTGTGCGGCCTGGCGCGTGGCCTCCAGGGCGCCCGTGGCTTTGACGATCTCCACGATCTGCGCCATGCGCTCGACTTCGCCGTGGATGATGGCGTTGCGGATCAGCTCGCGCTGCTCGGGCGTGCCGCGCTCCATGGCCACCAGCAAAGGCAGTGTCGGCTTACCCTCGCGCAGGTCGTCACCGATGTTCTTGCCCAACTCGGCGGTGCTGCCCTCGTAATCCAACAGGTCGTCGATCAGCTGGAAAGCGGTGCCCAGCGCGCGGCCATAGGCGGCGCAGGCGGCTTCCACCTCGGCAGGCGCGTCGGTGACGAGGGCCCCCAGGCGGGCGCTGGCCTCAAAGAGCTTGGCTGTTTTGTACTCGATGACACGCAGGTAGTCGTCCACCGAGATGTCGGGGTCGTGCATGTTCATGAGCTGCAAGACCTCGCCCTCGGCGATCACGTTGGTGGCTTCGGCCAGCACGTCCATCACGCGCAAACGGTTGGTCGAAACCATCATCTGGAAGGCGCGCGAGTACAAAAAGTCACCCACCAACACGCTGGCGGCATTGCCGAACATGGCGTTGGCGGTTTGACGTCCGCGGCGCAGGTTCGACTCGTCGACCACGTCGTCGTGCAACAAAGTGGCGGTGTGGATGAACTCCACCACGGCGGCCAGTTCGTGGCGTTGGCTGCTGTCGTTGCCCAGCGCACGCGCGATCAGCAGCAGCAACATGGGGCGCACACGCTTGCCACCTGCGCTGACGATGTAGTGCGAAATCTGGTTGACCAAGGCCACCTTCGAGGCCAGGCGGGCGTGGATGACCTGATCGACCTCGGCCATGTCAGAGGCAGAGAGGGTCCGGTAGCTGGCTGGGGAGGTGGAGGAGGTCACGCGAGGTCAGCAGGCTGGGGTGCCTGTGTGGCTGTCAAGGTTCAGATTATAGAAAGAGGCCAAGGCACGCCCTCTTCCAAAGCGCTGACAATAGCGCATCAAGCCGCTCACGGTCGCCACCATGTCTTTTGATCCCCCGCACGACAGCCCCGAGGCCACAGCACAACGCCACACCCACGCCCTGGGCGCGCCTTTGCGCTTGGGCATCGTCGGCGCAGGCCCGGCCGGCTTGAGCCTGGCCCTGCAAGCCGCACGGGCCCTGCCCGACGCGCACATAACCGTGTTCGACGCCCGCCCGGCCGAAAAAGACGTCTCGCAAGACGGACGCACCCTGGCCCTGTCGCTGGGCACCGTACAAGAGCTGCAACGCATGGGCGTGTGGGACGCCATCGAGGCCAGTGGCCGCAGCGCCGCCATCCGCGAAGTCCATGTCTCGCAGCAACAACCCACGGTGTTGTGGCCGGGCACGAACCAGCCCGAGGTGCGCATCACCGCCGCCGAGCAAGGCGTGGCCCAACTGGGCGCGGTGGTGAGCTACGGCACCCTGGTCGCCCCGCTGCAAAGCGCCTGGCAGCAGGCCACGCAAACCCAGGGCGAGCGCCTGAGCATGCGTTTTGGCACGCCCGTCAAAGGCCTCAAACGCCTGGATGACAGCACGCGCGGCATCGAGGTCGACGCCGACATCGCCGAGCGCTTCGACCTCGTCGTGGTGGCCGAAGGCGGTGTGTTTGCCGACCAGGCCAAGCTGCAATGGCCCCATGGCGTGAGCCGCGACTACGAACAAACCGCTTGGGTGGGCCAGGTGCTGCTCGACGACAAGGGCTCGGCCGGCGTGGCCTACGAGCGCTTCACCCCCTCAGGCCCCGCGGCCCTGTTGCCCTTGCCGAACGGCAGTGTCAGCCCAGGCGGCACCGTGGGCCGGCGCGCCGCGCTGGTGTGGTGCGTGCAGCAGGCCGACGACCCCGTGCTGGCTTTGAACGATGCCCAGCGCCTGACCTTGCTCAACACCGTGTTCCACCCCGAGGTGGGCGGCATCGGTGAGGTCTCCAGCCTCAAGGCCTTCCCGCTGGGGCTCAACGCCCACCGCAAACTGGTCAGCGACGGCGCGGTGGTGCGCATTGGCAATGCCGCGCAGACGCTGCACCCAGTGGCGGGCCAGGGCTTCAACCTGGGCATGCGCGACGTGCATGAACTGCTGGTGGCCTTGCGCGAACACCGGCTGTTGAACGACGACGATGCCGATGCGCGTGAAGTGAAATTGCAGCGCGCCTTGCGCCAGTTCGAGCGCCGCCGTCAGGGCGACCGCTGGACCTTGCTGGCCACGACCGATTTTTTGGCCCGCAGCTTCACGCTGACGGCACCGGTGCTGGCCACGGTGCGTGGCCTGGGGCTGGGCGCGGTTCAGGCCCTGGGCCCCATCAAGCGGCTGGTGGCGCGCTCGATGATGTTTGGCGTGCGCTGAAGCGCACGACTTGGACCCGGTGAATCAGCGCTGAGCCCAGGGGGTGGCCGAGGCCATCACTGGCTCGGCTTCTGAAGCTTGCGCCTGCACTTGCACCGAATACAGGGCCCAAGCGGCCATGGCAGCGAACAAGGTGTTTTGCAGCAGTTTTTTGCGCATGGTGGACTCCTGTTCCGTGAGGTGACGTTGAACCCATCGTAGGCCCCAGGCCGTGTCCCTCAAACCCAGAGAAAACACCATGGCACCGGCCATTTCAGGGCTGGGGTGGCACCTCGATGCTGGCATCGCACCCACTGCCGGCCGAGATCATGCGGCGCACCCAGCGCTGCCACAAGCGGCGCCACAGCGGCACCTTACCCGCTGAGGCCATCGCCTCGCCCATCAAACCGCAGTGGTAGCGCTTGGCCGCGTCCGACCAGACCAAAACCTTGCACGCGCCCTTCCAGCGCCGGCTGACCAACACGCCCACCGGACAGGGCTCGGCCAGACAGCACACACCACAGCCATTGCAGGGCTGGCCCTCAGGCGGCTTGGGCGGCGCCTCGGTGTGGATGTGGATGACGCGGTTCACGCAGGCAGCATAGGCCAAGGGCGCACCGAGCACGTCGGCAAGTGAGCGCCAAATGAGCACCAAATCAGCGCCAGCTTCTGGCCATTTGCTGACGCCGCCCGCACGGCGCGGCGCAGGTTTGCGACAATGCAGCCCATGAACACCGCCGCAACTTCGTCCGCCACACTGTCCGCCGCTGGCCAGTCGGTTCAACAGTACATGAGCGCCGTGGGCCAAGCCGCCCGCGTGGCCGCCACCACCATGGCCGCGTCCAGCACCGCTTTGCGCAACAACGCCTTGTTGGCGCTGGCCGAGCAAATCCGCGCCCACGCCGGTGAGCTCAAGGCCCGCAACGAAGCCGATGTGCTGGCCGCTGAAAAGAACGGCCTGTCAGCGCCCATGGTCGACCGCCTGCGCTTGACCGACAAGGTCATCGCCACCATGGCCGAAAGCTGCGAACAAGTCGCGGCCCTGCCCGACCCGGTCGGCGAGATCACGAACATGCGCCGCCGCCCCACCGGCATCAGCGTGGGCCAGATGCGCGTGCCCATCGGCGTGTTCGGCATGATCTACGAAAGCCGTCCCAACGTGACGATCGAGGCGGCATCGCTGGCGATCAAGAGCGGCAACGCCTGCGTGCTGCGCGGTGGCTCTGAAGCCATCCATTCGAACCTGGCGCTGTGGAAGCTGGTGCAAGCCGCGTTGACGCAAGTGGGCTTGCCCGCCAATGCCGTGCAGCTGGTGCAGACCACCGACCGTGCCGCCGTGGGCGAGCTCATCACCATGCCGCAGTACGTCGACGTGATCATCCCGCGCGGCGGCAAGGGCCTGATCGAGCGCATCAGCGCCGAGGCGCGCGTGCCCGTCATCAAGCACCTCGACGGCAACTGCCACACCTATGTCGACGCAGAAGTCGACCTGGCCCTGGCTGTGACCGTGACCGACAACGCCAAGACGCAAAAGTACAGCCCCTGCAACGCCACCGAATCGCTGCTGGTGCACAGCGCGCAAGCCGCCGCCTTCCTGCCTTTGATTGGCAAGGTGTTTGCTGACAAGGGCGTGGAGATGCGCGCCGACGCCCGCGCCAAGGCCATCTTGTCAGACGTGCCGGGCGCCCAGGTGCTTGAGGCCACCGAGCAAGACTGGTTCGAGGAATACCTGGCCCCCGTCATCGCCATCAAGGTGGTTGACTCACTGGACGAGGCCATTGCGCACATCAACCAATATGGCTCGCACCACACCGATGCGATCCTCACCACCAACCACCCCAACGGCATGCGCTTCATCCGCGAGGTGGACTCGAGCAGCGTCATGATCAACGCCTCGACGCGCTTTGCCGACGGCTTTGAATACGGCCTGGGCGCCGAAATCGGCATCAGCACCGACAAGTTCCATGCGCGCGGCCCGGTCGGCTTGGAAGGGCTGACGTCGCTGAAGTACGTGGTGCTGGGTCAGGGTGAGATCCGGGGCTGATGCCCGCGCTTGACCTCACCCCGGTCAACATCACGCTGATGTTGTTGGCCTCCACAGGCGCCGGCCTGATCGACGCCATCGTGGGCGGTGGCGGCCTGATCATGGTGCCCTCGCTGTTCGGCCTGTTCCCGCAAGCGGTGCCCGCCACGCTCTTGGGCACCAACAAGGCCGCGTCCATCTGGGGCACGGGCTGGTCAGCGTGGCAATACGCCAAACGTGTGCAGCTGCCCTCGCGCCGCCTGATCGGCGCTTTGCTGGCCACCGTGCTGGGCGCTGTGGGTGGCGCCTGGCTGGCCACGCGCGTGCCTGCGCAAGGCTTTCGCAGCGCATTGCCCTTGGTGCTGGCCGCCGTGTGGGCCTACACCCTGTGGCGCAAAGACATGGGCCACACCCATGCACCCCACTTGTCTGCACAAGCCGAAACCCTGATGGCCACGGCCATTGGCGGCATCATCGGTTTTTACGACGGCGTGTTTGGCCCCGGCACGGGCAGCTTTTTCGTGTTCGCTTTGGTGCGCCTGCTGGGCTGGGATTTCTTGCACGCCAGTGCTGCGGCCAAGCGCCTGAACTTCGCCACCAACGCAGCGGCCCTGGCCTGGTTCATCCCGCACGGGCATGTGGTGTGGGCGCTGGCCCTGCCCATGGCGGTGGCCAATGTGGCGGGCAGCACCGTCGGCACGCGCCTGGCGCTGCGCCATGGCACCGGCTTTGTTCGTCTGGTGTTTTTGGGCGTGGTCGGCGCGCTGATCGTCAAAACCGGCTGGGATGCCTGGGCACCCCACTGATCACGGCTTGGCAGGCCCTGCGTAAGGCATCCAAGCGATGCTGTGAGCGTTCAGGCTCTGGATGAACAGCTTGCCGTCCAGCTCGGTGGCTGCGGTCGTCTCGGGATAAGCGCCGGTGGGGTCTTGCAGGTCGTCCAGCACCTTGCCAGACTCGTCAAACGCGATCACGTGGCCATAGGCTTTGGGCACGGGCCACAGCGCATGCGGCAAACGCAGCGTCAATTCGCGCATGAAGGGGTAAGGCGCCACGGCATCGATCACGAAGCTGCGCGGCTTGGTCAAGCCCACCCACAAACGGCCCGACGCGCTGCGCGTGAGGTTGTCAGGAAAGCCAGGCAGGTTGTCGATCAGCACCACGGCAGCGCCCTGTTGCAATGCCTGATTCAGCGTGGGCACCGCGGTGGCGCCTTGTGGCGAGCGCACCAGCGAAAGCTTGGCCAAGTCAATTTTGAGGACGCGGTAAGTGCCGGTTTCAGACACGAACATCGCTTTGCCGTCGCCCGAGAACGCGATGCCATTGGGGAAGCACAGGCCCTGCAAAGCCACGCGGGCCACGAGGGTCTCGGGGTCTTGCGCGATCAGGCGCCCGGTGCAGCTGTGCTCCAGGGTGTCGAGCACACTGGCGTCAAAGGTGCTGCCCACTTCCTTGGCGCCGAAGCGCCGCGAGGCATCGGTGAGCCAAATCACTCCACTCGGCCCCACTTTCACCGCATTGGCGTAACGCACGCGGTCGTCAGGCACAGGCTGAGGCACGGTTTGCAAAATGGCATCGACCTTGGCTTGACTGCCTTGCTCGGTCACGGTCACACGCAACAGGCCCTTCATGGCGTCGGCCACCAGCAGGCGGCCTTGCGCATCGATGTCCAGGCCCAGTGGGCGCCCACCCGTGTTGACGACCACCTCGCGCTGCGCGCCGTCCGGGCTCAGTTTGAGCACGTCACCGTTGTCCAGCCCCGTGTAAAGCGCGCCGCCACGCGCCAAAATGAACTCGGGGCCCGTTTGCGTGCCATCCAGGGCAATTTGCTGCAGCCCAGCCAAGCGGCTGTTGACGGCATGCTGGCCGGTGTGGCCCGCGTCTTTCGCCGACTGCCAAGCCACCGGCGAAATGGCGACCGGCCAGAACGCCAGGTAGGCCACCAGTGCGGTCACCGGTGTGGCCCACGACATCCAAGCCGACATGCGGCCTCGCTGCAAACGCAGCGACCGCGGCGCGCGCTGGCGGCCAGCAGGGGCCACAGAGACCAATGAGAAGGGGCTGTGCATGGCGGTGTCGCTTTCCGATGTGAACGCACGAGTGTCGGTCAGATCACGCCCCACGCATCACTTCTCGACGAACGCGCGCTCGATCACGTAATCGCCGGGCACGCCTTGCGAGTCAGAGACCTTGAAGCCTGCATCGTCCAGGATCTGGCACAGGTCTTTGAGCATCGAGGGGCTGCCGCACATCATGGCGCGGTCGTTCTCGGGGCTCATCTGGGGCAAGCCCACACCCTTGGCCAAATCGCCGTTGACGATCTGGTCGGTCAAGCGGCCCTGGTTGCGGAACGCCTCACGCGTCACCAAGGGGTAGTAGATCAGCTTGTCGCGCACCAGCTCGCCGAGCAACTCGTGGTTGGGCAGCTCTTGGCTGATGAAGTCGTGGTACGCCAACTCGCTCACCAAGCGCACACCGTGCACCAGCACCACCTTGTCGAACTTCTCGTAGGTGTAGGGGTCTTGGATGATGCTCATGAAGGGCGCCAAGCCCGTGCCCGTGCCGAAGAGGTACAGGTTCTTGGCAGGCTTGAGGTCGTCGACCACCAAGGTGCCCACGGCCTTGCGGCCCACCAAAATCTTGTCGCCCACTTGCACCTTTTGCAGGCGTGAGGTCAGAGGGCCGTCTTGCACCTTGATGGACAAGAACTCGAGGTGCTCTTCGTAGTTGGCGCTGGCCACCGAGTAGGCGCGCATCAAAGGCTTGCCGTCGACCTGCAGACCGATCATCACAAAGTGACCGCTGGAGAAACGCAGCGAAGGATCGCGCGTGGTCCTGAAGCTGAACAGGGTGTCGTTCCAGTGGTGAACGGAGGTGACGGTCTCTTCGTTGAACGCGGCCATGTTGTGGTGTCCTGAGGGGCGCTACAGCCCGGGGTGATGCCTGACGAAAACCCTAGATTGTCGCGCAGAACCGGCTCCACAGCCAAACCGCCCCCACGTATCCGGGGCCTGCGGGTGGGCATAAGTTATGCTCGAAAACGAATAAGCCACCGCGCAACGCACCCATGAGCGACACACCCGCACCCGTCCTTGACCCACGCACAGCCCTCGTGGTGTTTTCGGGTGGACAAGACTCCACCGCTTGCCTGGCTTGGGCCCTGGCCCGTTACAGCCACGTCGAAACCATCGGTTTTGACTACGGCCAGCGCCACCGCGTCGAGTTGCACTGCCGCCCGCGCGTCCGCTCCGAAATCTCGCGCACCTTCCCGCAATGGGGCGCCCGATTGGGCAGCGACCACCTGCTCGACCTGCGCCTGCTGGGCCAGATCTCCGACACGGCTTTGACCGAGTCCCGCGCCATCGAGATGCAGGCCAACGGCCTGCCCAACACCTTTGTGCCCGGGCGCAACCTGCTGTTCTTGAACTTCGCAGCCGCCCTGGCTTACCGCCGAGGGGCCACCGTGCTGGTGGGGGGCATGTGCGAAACCGATTTTTCGGGCTACCCCGACTGCCGCGACAACACGCTCAAAGCCTTGCAAGTGGCCATCAGCCTGGGCCTGAACAGCCCCATGACCATCGAGACGCCGCTGATGTGGCTGACCAAGGCACAAACCTGGGCCCTGAGCGACGAACTGGGCGGCGCCGCCCTCAACGACATCATCGTTGAGCACACACACACCTGTTACCTGGGCGAACGCACGCAGCGACACGCCTGGGGCTACGGCTGCGGACATTGCCCCGCCTGCGAGTTGCGCGCTCAGGGTTACACCGCCCACTTTGGGTAACGCCAGCTGACACGGGCCCGCGGCCTTTGCCTGTAAAGTTCATAGCCAATAAAACACCAACGCACTGCACACAGGGACCCGCGTGAGCCAATCCAACCTCCTTTTGCTGGCCCTGGGCGCGGTGCTGCTGTTCTGGGCCGTGGGCGCCTACAACCGCTTGGTGCGATTGCGCAACGAGATCACCAACGCCTTTGCGCAAATCGACGTTCAGCTCAAACGCCGGCACGACCTCATCCCCAACCTGGTGGACGTGGCCCGCAAGTACCTGGAACACGAGCGCGACACCCTCGAGCGCGTCACGGCCGCGCGCGCGCAAGTCATCGCGGCCACCAACCTGGTCAAGTCCCAGCCCAACCAATCGAGCCCGCTCAAAAGCCTGAGCATGGCCGAAGGCGTGCTGACCGACGCCATGGGCCGCTTCAATGCCGTGGTCGAGGCCTACCCCGAACTCAAGGCTGACCAGAGCCTGCGCGAGCTCAGCGAAGAGCTGACCCACACCGAAAACAAGGTCGCTTTCTCGCGCCAACTGTTCAACGACGCCACGCTCGACTACAACAACGCCGCGCACCAATTCCCCGCCAGCATCGTGGCGGGCGTGTGTGGCTTCAAAACGGCCACCATGCTGCAATCTACGGCCAATGAAGCCGAGCGGGCCGCCATCCGCGTCAAGCTCTGACCCCCTGCGTTGTTGGCCATGCAGTTCAGACAACACCAACTCCGGGCCCACGCGCGCACCCTGCGCTTGCTGCTGTGGTTCGGCTTCTTGCTGGCCGGGCTGACGCTGGCGATCAACGTGCTGGTGGCACTGGCCTACAAGCTGTTGATGCCCTTGAGCCAAGGCTTCCCCGCCTTGTTTTTTGAGACCAACTCCGGGCTCATCGTGCTGTTTGTGCTGGGCGGCTGCCTGGTCGAAACCCAGCGCTTGCGCGATGGTGGCGGTGCGCGCGTGGCCCATTGGCTGGGCGGCCGCGAAGTGAGCGCCCCTGACGACGCGCTGGAGCGCCGGCTGCTCAACGTGGTCGATGAAATGGCCATCGCCAGTGGGCAACCCATCCCCCGCGTGTTCGTGCTGCCCCGTGAAGACGCCATCAACGCCTTTGTGGCCGGTTGGTCGCACGGCGACATGGCCTTGAGCGTGACACGCGGCGCCTTGGAGCGCCTGACCCGCGCCGAACTGCAAGGCTTGGTCGCCCACGAATTTGGCCACATCAAAGAAGACGACCTGCCCTTGTCCATGCGCGTGCTGGCCCTGGTGTGGGGGCTCTCGCTCATCCATGGCTACGGCCAGAGCCTGATGGCCGCCAACGACGAAGGGCACGTTAACCCGCTGGCCTGGTTGGTGGGCTTGGTCGTGTCGGCCGCTGGCTGGATGGGCTGGATGGCAGGGCGCATGCTGCAAGCGGCCGTGTCGCGCGAACGCGAGTTTTTGGCCGACGCCAGCGCCGTGCAGTTCACCCGCAGCAAAGACGGCCTGAGCCAGGTGCTGCGCAAAGTCTGGCACGACCAGCAGGTGCTGGCCGGCCGCATGCGGCACCCTGCAGCCGGCATGGTGGCCTCGTTGCTGCTGCACCAGCCCGGTGGCTCGCAGTGCATGTCGACACACCCTCGCTTGTCAGAGCGCATCAGGCGCATCTGTGGCGCACTGCAGCCGCCCCTGCCCGCCCCCCTGTTGCGCATGGACGTGGTCGAACCAAGGCGACGCACACCGCCGCAATCCGAAGCCGCCGTCTTTGCCGCCAACGCAACGTCAGCCGCCTCCAGCGACCCCATCGCGCAGGCCATGCAGGCGCGCCAAACCCAATTGAGCGACGAACGCGACGCCTTGGGCCGCTTGCAACGCCTGAGCGGCCCCACCGAGCTGCGCTTGAGCGTGTTGGCCCTGATGATGAACAACGGCAACGAGCGCGAAGCCAAGCTCTGGCGCCGTGCCGCAGAAGGCATTCACCACGCTGAACAGATCCTGTCTGACGTGGCCAAGCTGTCGCCCAACCGCCGCGTGATCGAATTTGAGCGACTGACCCAGCAAATCGCTGCAGGCAGCATCGAAGAGCGACGCGCGCTGGTCGAGGCCGGGCGAGACCTGCTGCGCTCGGATGGCCGTGTCAGCCCCCGCGATCGCTTGTGGTGGCTCACGCTGCGTCACCGCATGGGCGTGGCCCTGCAAAAGCAAAACTACATGCGCCCCATGACGGGTCAAGGTAAAGAGCTGCAGCAGCTCGAACCCGACGAGCGTGCCCATGTGGCCACCTTGTCCGCCTACCTGGCCCGCATCGTACCCATGGACGAGTCTGAGGCCGGCGCAACCACGGCCGCACAAGCGTGGTTCTCGGGCGTGATGCGCCGCTGCGGGCATTGGGACACGGCAGGCGCCCCGCCATCACCGGACGCCGACGCCCTGATGCACGCCCTGGCTGGCGTGCAAGAACTTTCGTGGATGCTGCGCCCGGTGTTGCTCAAGGCCTGGGTGGAAGAGGCGGTGAACCACAGTCGCCAGGGGTTGCTCTCCAACGACACGGCCGATGCCCTGCGGCTGGCGGCCAGCCTGATCGACTCGCCCCTGCCTCCGATGCTCGCGTCGCACTACGCCACGCGTTGAAGCATGGCGTGGCAATGGGCGCGCAGCCCCATGAAAACGGGCCCCGCGGGGCCCGTCTGCTCAACCTTCGGCTTTCTCACCCACACGCGGCAAACGCGTCAGCCCCAGCAGGCCATTGCGCAGCTCTTCCGGCGCAGCCTGGCCGATGTACATGCGCAAGTAGATCTGGTAGGCCAACTCGTCTTTGATCGCCATCGGGCCCGTGCCATCGCCGACCAAAGCCTTGCCGTTGTGGCTGGCGACCCAGCCTGTGCCCGGCAGCCAGTCCAGGTTCACCACATCGCCCTTGGTGACCCGTTTGACGTTGGCGTAAGCCGCGCCGATCAAGCCGATGGGGCCGATCAGCCGCTTGAACTCGTCATCCGTGGCCGACTGCTTGAAGTCAGCCAGGAAGATGCGGGAGATGGTTGACGAGGTGAAATCACGCAGGATGTTCAGCTGGATGCGCCGGATGCCGTTGAGCTTGTAGATGGCATCGGCCGTGGTGCGCTTTTCAGGCAGGTACAAAGCCGTGACGTCGGCTTTGAAATAGCCACGGCGACGCACCCCAGCGCCATTGAGCACCAATTTCTGGCCATAGGCCGTCACGGTGTCAGGCAACTCCACACCTTCCAACTCCACGTTGGCGGCATGCGCTGGTGCAGCCCAGGGCAACAAGGTCGTTGCCGCGGCACCAGCCAAAATTTGACGCCGCAAGGCATTGGGTTCGTGCAGCAGATCAGGGCTCGGCATGGTCAACTCCTCTCACCCAATGGCGCTCACAGGGGCTTGGACAAGGTCAGCCAAAAAGCATGACCTTCGGTGCGGTTGCGCGCATCGAACTCTTTGAGCACCTTGCCCTCAAGCAAGAACTCGCCGCCGTTGCGCAGCCAGGCCACCGCAGGGCCTATGGCGTTCACGCTGGTCTTGTTGCCATCGATCATTTCCTTGGCCAGCAGGGCACGCTGCGTCGCGGTGAAGCCGCTCAGGTCCTGGGTGTCATGGTTCAACTGGCGCACGAAATAGCCCTGCAAGCCCATGCGCACGTCTTCGCTCACGAAGGTCATGAACTGGTAGTCCAGGTTGAACATGTTGCCGGAGTAGTAGCCGGTGTCCTTGTTGCGGGTGTTGAACGACAACACAGCGCGCGCGCCAATGTCCCAGCCGTCGCCGATGAAGGCGTACTGCACCGATGGGCGGAAGGTCAGGAAGTTGCCGTAGCCGCTGTTGACGCGCTGCAAGGGGTCGTATTCACCTGTGGGCAACACGATGGTGGGCGTGAACGTGACAGCTTGGTGATCGCCGATTTCCCAGTGCAGCAAAGGCGACAACTCCAGATCGCCCAAGCCCAATTCGCTGCCCGTCTGGCGAGCGGCATTGGCGTCAACACCAGCTTGGATGGCCTGTTGCGTGCCGGCACTGGTACCCGCAGGGAACTGAGGCGTGGCCTTGAAATACGCACTGCGCTTGACCAGCGGCAGCATCACGGTGAAGCCCACATTCGCATCCAGGAAACGCTCGGTGCCCAGGTAGGTCAGACGAGGCAACACCGCGTAATTGGCGGCATTGACATCGACGTTGGCCCGATAGGGCAGCACGGAGCCGTTGGGCAACACGATGGCCGAGGTCGCTTGCTTGCCATCAGCACCCTTGATTTTGTTGGCGTGGTAGGCCACCAGAGGTGCCTGCACGTACCAGCCAGGCACCAGGGGCGCGGTCATGTCGCTGCCGCCAATGCCAGGCGAGTAACGCTGGCCGCCGTTTTCGGCCGCCAAGGCCGGCACGGTGGCGGCCATGGCCAAAACCATGACGCTCAAACGCGCCAAAGACTGGGTGCGGGAAGGCTGGGGGCGAACCATGGAGACTCCTTGAAACTGAAAATGGGGTGAGCACGGGCGCATCCATGCCGTGCGGACGCTGCCCTCACTTCGCGGCATTCACTGTGCCTCGTTCAACGTGCAATTGGGGCGCCAATGTGGCCGACATGCCACGGGGTTTGTCATGCCAAGCCTTTGAACGCCAAGCCCCCCGCCTGATTCAAGGGGGCACGAAACCGAGGGTTTACTCGCCCTCGCCAAATTTGTCGTTGATCAGCGCCAGCAGCGCACGGCTGGCCTCTTCTTCCCGGGCACCTTCGCATTCCAACTCGACGCTGGCGCCCAGTCCGGCCGCCAACATCATCACGCCCATGATGCTTTTGGCATTGACGCGGCGGTCGTTGCGGCTCATGAACACATCACAGGGAAAGCTGCTGGCCAATTTGGTGAGTTTGGCCGAGGCGCGGGCGTGCAAGCCCAGCTTATTGCTGATGGTGACGGTGATCTTGATCATGGGTGGGTTGGCTGGCCTGGTTGTGGGGCTTGCTCGTGGCGATTTGCATGACGCCCTGGGTGCCCCCCGCCACCGCACGGGTGATCAGGACGTCCAGCGGCTCGTTGGCATAGTTCAGCGCACGCCACAGCATGGGCACATTGGCCCCCGTGATCACCTTGACGCGCACGCCATCGGCCAATCGCTGAACGGTGTTGCTGGGGGTCGCGCCAAACACATCGGTCAGGACCAAGGCCTCTCCGCGCGGGTCGGCGTCTTGTACCAAACGCAAGAGGATGCGCGCTTGGGCCTCGACCTCTTCTTGAGGGACGTTTGGCAACACGTCCAGCACCTGCAACGTTTCGCAAGCTTCAGGGAAGCAATGCTGCGCCGCCGCCTTCAGGGCGGAAGCCAAGGGTGCGTGCGCGATGATGAACAGGCCAGGCATACGTTGGGATTATCGGCGGCTCAACCCGGGAATTGAAAACTGTGAAAGAAGGTGTTCGCCACATCTTCCCCGTTTTGGCCACTGACCTGCTCCTGGGGACGCCATACCGACCCTTGGAAAACGGTCAAACCGTGGGAAAAATGCCACGCTTGCACATCCATGCGCAAGGGACGCCCCAAGCCATCGGCACGTTCGGCCTGGTGTCGCCAGCCCGTGGCATCGGCGTGCGGGGTCATGCCTCGGACTTGGATGCCACCCAAATCCTGGCTGCTGACAGCCGGCGCATTCGGCTCGGCACCCGAGGCTGCGGCCAAGTTGCTGCGCAGGGCCGCCTCCAAACCGCGCAAAGCGGAACCCACCTCGGTGGCGTCGTCCAGCGTCGCGTAGCTCAGCGCCCACGTGCCCTCCATGGCTTGGCAGGACAGGACGTGCAAGCGCACATCGCGGCTCACGCCGGGCCACCGCAACGTGCGCTCGTGTGACTCTGGCTTGCATGGGAAGAGCGCCTGCAGCCCATCGGCCTGCGTGAGCTTGACTTCGCGCCAATTCAGCTCGGGCGCACAGGCAGACGCCAGCACCGCGAAAGTGACCACACCGACCCAAGAGCGTGACAACGCAAATGGCGCCTGACGTTGACGCATAGCTACACCCAATGACGCAAAACACCCGGATGCTCACTCAAGCATCGGATGGACAAGCCCTGAGGGGGCCGCAAGACTGGAGACAGTACTCTAAAAACAGACAGTCGGGCGGCCGACGGACTGATCACCGCGCAGGCTGCGCGAGGAGTTGCGTCAACAAGGCGGACAAAGCCGCCATGTCGGGCTCGCCCTGATAGCGCTTGACCTCATGGCCACGGCGATCAAAGACGAGCGTTGTCGGCGTCGCTTCAACCCCGCCAAAGGCCCTCGCCAAGGCGCCATCGTGGTCCATGGCAACCCTGAATGGCATGGGTTTGACTTGGGCAAACTGCATGACATACGCTGGCGGGTCATACTGCATGGCAATCGCGAGCGTTTCCAAGCCCTGGTCTTGAAAGCGCCGATGCAGCGCGATCAATTGCGGCATTTCTTTCACGCAGATGCTGCAGGTGGTCGCCCAGAAGTGCACCAGAGTGACCTTGCCGCTCAAGGCCTGCGTGCGATGTTGGCTACCATCGAGTTGGGTGAATGCCATGTCCGGCATGCGGTTCGCGGCTGGGTCACACCCACTCAACAGCGCGAGCAAAAGGCCGCACAGCATCGCCAAAGACAAGCGCATCAGGGTCACCACATCGATCCAAAGGAAGAGAAAACAACATGAACCGTCGCACTGCATTGTCGTCTGCCGGCGCCACCGGCCTGGGCTGGCTGTTGCTGAGCACCTCCGGCCCCTCCGCTTGGGCTGCTGTCGTGAATGCGTCCGATGCGTCGGCCGGACTGAAAGCGGCTCTGCAGCGAGGTGCCGAGGTCGCCGTGGCCCAACTGGGCGCTGCCGATGGCTTTCTGGGCAACGACAAGGTGCGCATCGGCCTGCCAGATGTGCTTGAAAAAGCCGCCCCCATCTTGCGCACCATCGGCCAAAACAAACGCCTGGATGAGCTGGTCAACGCCATGAACCATGCCGCAGAGGAGGCCGTGGCCTTGGCCAAACCGCTGCTGCTGCAAGCCATCAAGGGCATGAGCGTGCAAGACGCACAAGGCATCCTCAAGGGCGGCGACACGGCCGTGACCGATTACTTTGTCGGCAAAACGCGCACGCCCTTGTCGCAACAATTTCAGCCGGTCGTCAACAAGGCGATCGACAAGGTCGCGCTGGTCGACAAGTACAACGAACTGGTGGGCAAAGCCGCCAAGTTGAGCCTGCTCAGGGGCGACGCGATCACGGTGCAGCAGCATGTGACGCAAAAGGCGCTGGATGGCCTTTACTTCGTGATCGGCGAAGAAGAGCGCCGGATTCGCCGCGACCCGGTGGGCACGGGCAGCGCGCTGCTCAAGAAGGTTTTTGGGATTTGACCGGCTCGTCAGGGCTCGGGGCGGTTTTGCCACCCTGCACCTTCTCGACCTGAGGGGCAGCCCAAGGCCCGGTGATGGTGAACTCCTGCGTGCTGGCGTCGGCCACTTGCTTGCGCAACAACACCTGCGCCAGGAAAGTGCCCAAGCCGATGACGGGGTTGATGGCGGCATAAGCCAATGAGGCGCCACCCGCGTTCACATCAGGCACCACGTACACGTGCAGGTTCTGGGTTTCACGGCTGATGTCGGCTTGCCCCTCCATCAGCACCACGGCCTGCACACCGCGCATGCGCAGGTTGCGCGTGGTGGCGACGCCCTGGCTGATCTTCACGTCGCCATCGATCGCGTCGAACGCAAAGCCCTCTTGGAACACGTCACGGAAGTCGAGCGACAAGCGCCTGGGCAAAGACTGCAGGCTCAACACACCCAGCAGCTTGGCCACGCCCGGGTCCACCTTCAAGAACTGCCCTTCGTTGATCAAGACCTTGATGTCGCCGGCCATGGTCAAGGGGTCAGGCTCCATGGGCGAGCCCAGCCAGCTGACCTGCCCGGTGAGCTGACCTTTGCCCCCTTTGACCGTCTGGGGCAGACCCAGACGTGACAGCAGTCCGCCGCTGTTTTGCAGGTCGAGCGTGAAGGCAAAGGCAGAGCGAGGCTTGCTGCGAGGCGCCCCTGTGGCGCGACGCGACGCGCTCTGCGCCCCGAGCGCCGCCCAATTGCCGCTGGCGCGCAACTGCGCCTCCGGCGTGGTGATACTGAACTTGGTCAGGCGCCACTCCGGCACCGCTGCTGCACCGGACACGCCCAAGGTGCGGTTGACGGCTTCGATTTCGACCCGGCCCAAGGGCAAACCTCGCCACTCGAACTGGTCCACCACGATGTCCAGCGCCGGGATGCTGCGGGCGGTCTCGGTGCTCAAGATCTGCTCTGCCGCTTGCTCCTGCAAGGTCTGCGCATCGGCGTTGGGCACAGACAACCTCGACAAACGCGCCACGACACGGCTGTTGGCAGAGGCTTGAGCAAGAGGCGCTGTCTCAGGCACCCACTCCAGAGACCCCGCGACCTGACGGGCATCGATCTGCGCTCGCCACACACCCGGTGCGGGGTGGGCCAAGGTGCCGCTGACGTCGTTGAGCGTGCGCTGCTGGTAACTCAATGCGCCCGTCTTGACCGTGATGCTGTCAGGCAGGTAACTCTCAGCTGGGTCTTTGCTCGAGTTGTTGCGGGGCACCGTATCGGGCGCATGAAAGCCCCGCGCCACCGCCAACCAGCCGTCCAATTCCAGGGCCGGCACCACCACTTGTGCGGCGACGCCTTTGGCCGGCATGGGCAGCACCCCGGTCGGGGCGGCGCCAGTGGCCGCGGCTTGGATCAGGCTGATCGCGCCCCGCGTGACGCGGGCTTGCTCACCACTGGTGTCACGTCGGAAATCCACACGCAGCCACGGCACCGCCAAGGTGCTCATCTGCAAAGACTGCGGGTTGCCCAGGTCGACCACCAAGGCGTCTCGCTGTCCGGTCGCGTCGTCCAGGCGGTGTGTGACCTTGAGAGGCCACACCGCTTGGGCGGGCTTGCCCAAAGGCGCAGGCAGGGCCGAAGCCATGCCCTGCAGGCTGGAGTTGACCGAGACTTCGGCCTGCGGCGCGCCATGCCCATCGCCCTTGCCCACGGTGACATTGACCGAGAACGGCGTCTCGCCCGTGAAAGCAGATGCCAGTTGGGCCAACACAGGGTACTCGTCGGCATGGCGCAAGCCCTCAGCCGACATGTTGCCTTGCGCCAGCACGCGCGTGATGCCATCACCGCCACGCTGTCCGGTGACCTGCACCTCGTGCCCCCACACCCGCGTTCGGGCCTGGATGTTCAATGCAGACTCGGTGAAGCCCACCGTGCCGCGCAATGCAGCGAACAGGGGCACGTTGGGGTTGAGCCGCACACTGGCCTGGTCTTTGTCAAGCAAGGTCACAAGGCCTTTGACACGGGTGTCGTTCGCGCGGTCCAGCGGGATGTCCAAGGAAAGCTGCAATGCGCCCGTGCCGGTGGACTGCACCTGGTCGAACACATGCCCGGTCCACGCACCGACGGGCGACACCGCCAGGAAGCGCATCAGGTCGTTCAAAGGCCCTTCGCCCTGGCCTTTGATGGTCAGATGGGGGTCCTTGTCACCCAGGTCATCGATGCGCCCCTCGACGTTGCGAAGTGCAAACCGCCCACTTCCGACGTTGCCCAGTTGACCGCGCCCGCCCTGGATCAGCATGCGCTGCCCTTCGAACTGCAGCAAGCCATCGAGCGAGGTGAAAGCTGGCCACGCACCGGCGGCCGGATCCACGGGCGAGCCCATGAGGGCTGCGGGCACATAGTCCAAGGCCACCCCTCGCAAAGGCACTTTGACGCGGAAGCGTCCACCCACGTCGTTTTTGAACGGGAAGGCGTTCAGGTCGCCATCGACCTCGAAATCGACCTTCTCACCGACCCCGCTGCGCAAGGCCTGGCGCACGTAGTCGCGCGGCGCCAACGGGATTTGGGAGGGCAAATAGCGCCACACGCGCGCCACCTGGGCTTGGTCCAACACGCCGCGCAGCTGCAAACGCCCCGGGAAACGCAACGCCCCCTCGCCCGTTTCCCAGCGTGCCTGCAAGTGGCCGCTGGCATCGTCGTTGCTGAATTGGGCCTGCGTGACGTCGACACGGATCGCTGCGGGTCCGGCCGGCAGCTTGGGGGCGTCAATGCGCCAATCAACGCGTGCTTGCAGGCGGCCGAGCGGCAACTCTGGCTCGTCAAACACCCCAGGCAAAGTGAGACTGCCTTGCTGCACCGAAACATCGGCCCGCCCGCCGGCCTCGGTCGCACTCACCTTCACATCGGCTTGACGCAAGCCTGGCACCGCCGGCTGCTCGGCAGCTTGCCAGCTCAAACCCCGCGCACGTCCATCCAGGGAGTAGCTGACAGGCGCATCGATCGCGCCTCGCCACTGCCAGTTCAATGGTTCGATCACACCTTGCGGCGCCAGGCGGGACAGGGTGTCTCGCAACGAAGCATTCACCGGCAGACGGTCGACCAAGCGAGCCAACAAGGCCAGGTCCAGGCGGTCGGCTTGTGCGCGGCCCCCACGGGTCAGTCGAGTCAGGGTTTCACGCCACTGAGCGGCATCCAGTTGCGGCCATGGCGCGTGCTCCCACGCCACCGACGCGCTGCTGCGGGGCCAGACCACGCCATCTTCCAACACAAAGGCCAAGCCATCGAGCGACAAGGTAGAGAGCTCGGCGGCATGTGTCAGCTTGAAGCGCCCGTTCAATTGCTTGAACGCCAAGGGCTGCAAATTGGGCGCCAGACGCAAATGCACGCCTTGGACATTGGCGTCCAGCGACAAAGCACTGGGCGTGCCCCCTTGCAAGGTGAGCTGGGCCGCCAACGCGCCTCGCCCACCTTCGATGTCAATGGGCAAGCGCACGTGCTGCTTCAAGCGCTGCACGTCCACCTGCGGCAAGCGAACATCGACGGAGCCCGACCAGGTTTGCCACTGAGCCGGCCGCGTCGCCCCGGCCTTCACACGTTGCCACCAAGACGCGGGCTGGCTGGACGAAGCCGATGGCGCGACGGGCTGCCAAAAAGGCTGCGTCAATTGGGCCTTGACCTCAAAACGCTGCCCGAAAGCAAGGGGAGGGGTGGCTTCCACACTCAGATCATGTCGTCGCAACCCCAAACCCGGCCGGTTGCGCAACAACAAATTCAACTGCTGCAACGCCAGCGGTTGCGCATCCATGAGTTCGTCCGTCCATCGCACCGTGCCTTGACTGATTTCAATGTGCGGCTGAGACAGCGCCCAATCGGCACCTTGCGTGTCTGGCGATGCGGATGCGGGGCTGGCCTGCGGCCACTTCAGGCCCGCCACATGGATCACACCCAGGCGGTCACGGCGCACATCGAGCTCGGGTTTGACGAGCACCAGGCGGTCCAGACGCAACTCGCGCGCCACCAAGGCCGAGGGCGAGAGCGTGCTCAAGGAAATCCGGGCGGAGACCTCGGGCAAGCGCAAACCTGGCCGCCCCTGTTCATCCAGCAACTGCACGTCCGTGAGCGTGAGGCTGGGCCAGATGCCGTCGGCCTGCCCCTTGATATGCCCGATGCGGACGTTCACCCCCAAGGCCCGCGAGGCCTGTTCGGCCAAGTCGACACGCCAGTTGTCAATCCGCGGCAGAATCTGAAGGAGCAACACCGCCCAAGCCACGGCGGCCAACACCACCACCGCGCCCAATACCATGGACAGGCCCATCAAACCACGCCAAGCAACGCGCCCCCAGGGCCTCCTGGTCCGGGACGCACGCTGCGGAGCCCCGCCCGGTGCACGGGCAGCAGGCTGGGGGTGGTTGTGCGTCTCAGCCACCGAAGGCTTGTCTGGGGTCGTGGGCATGAAAGAAAGCAATCCTGGCTCGACCCTGCGTGATCGCAGCGGCCCGGGCGCACGCTTCTTGCAGTACAGCAACGGGGGTCGACAACCGATAACCCTAGCACAGACCCACTTGCCGCACGCTCGCCGCCATGTTTGACTTTCCGATCGACGCCGTCCCGACGCAAGCCAAAGCGGCCCATGCCCGCTACGTGCAACGCATCCGCAGGCGCTACGCATCGGAGGTGGCCGCGTTTGAACAAACCGCTCCGGGTGTGCCCACAAGCCCACACATCCGCGAGCAGATCACGCACCTCCTCGACCAAGGGCACGGCTTGCCATCTGCCTTGCGCATCACACGGCAATTGGTGCTAGAGCGGCTGGCTGTGCTGGACGTTGAACAAGGCGCGGCCATGCTCGACGTCACCGCGGCCATGACCGAGCTGGCGGAAGTCACGTTGGACCTGGCCCTGGCCAGCGCCGAGGCCGAACTGGACGCCGTGCACGGTGCGCCCTTGAACGAAGCAGGCCAGCGCATCGACCTGTGGGTGGTGGGCATGGGCAAGCTGGGCGGCCGTGAGCTCAACGTCTCGTCCGACATCGACCTGATCTACGTCTACGAAGAAGACGGTCAAACCACCGGGGTTGACGCCGGCAACGGCATCGTCAGGGGACGCACCTCGGCCCACGAGTATTTCAGCCTGGTCGCCAAAAAACTGTCGACCCTGATCGGCGACACCACGGAAGATGGCTTTGTGTTCCGCGTGGACCTGGCCCTGCGTCCCAACGGCAACTCGGGGCCCGCCGTGGTCAGCCTGAGCATGCTGGAGGAATATTTCTTGGTGCAAGGACGCGAATGGGAGCGTTTTGCCTGGCTCAAAAGCCGCATCGTGGCGCCCCGTCGCGCCATGCCGGGCGGCGAGCACCACGCCCGCGCCCTGCACCTGCGCAACCTGGTGATGCCATTCGTGTTTCGCCGCTACCTGGACTACGGCGTGTTCGAAGGGCTGCGCCAGTTGCACCGCAAGATCCGCGACGAAGCCAACCGCCGCGCCGCCGGTCGCCCCGAGCGGGCCAACGACGTCAAGCTCTCCCGGGGAGGCATCCGCGAGATCGAATTCACCGTGCAACTGCTGCAAGTGGTGCGTGGCGGCCAATTCCCTGAAATCCGCACGCGATCCACCTTGCGCGCCCTGCCCCGTCTGGCTGCCCGTGGCCTGATCCCCCACAGCACGGCTGAGCACCTGGCTCAGGCCTACACGCTGCTGCGCCGCATTGAGCACCGCATCCAGTACCTCGACGACCAGCAAACCCACCTCCTGCCGACCCAAGACACCGACTTGGCCTGGATCGCCGACAGCCTGGGCCTGCAGGGCCGCGAACAAGGCACCCCATCGCGCCCCGACTGCCACAGCGGCACCTGCCAGTTGCTCGAAGTCCTGTGCGCCGTGCGCGAACTGGTGGCCACCGAATTTGACGCCTTGCTGCACGACGGTCGCAGCCCCGCTGCCAACGCGGCGGGTTGCAAGTCGTGTGGCGGTCCGCCCCTGCCTGTGGACAGCGATGAGTTCATCGCCAAATTGCCTGCCCCCATTGCAGACCATGTCCGCGCCTTTGGGCAACAAGGCAAAGTTGCCATGCTCAGCGACACGGCCAAACTCAGGCTGGCCAAACTGATTGGCCGCGCCACACACCTCGCCCTCACGCCCAGCCCGCACCCAGATCAGCCCGAAACCACAACGTGCCTGGGGCCACAGGCCGTGATGCACTTCGTTGACTGGCTCAACCCATTGCTGCGCCGCGACAGCTACCTGTCGCTGCTGGCAGAGCGCCCAGAAGTGCTCAGTCGCCTGCTGCGCCTGCTCGGCCTGGCCAAGTGGCCGCTGCGCTACCTGCTGCGCCACCCGGGCGTGATCGACGAGCTGGCCGATCCACGGCTGCTCGAAGGCCGCTTTGACGCGGCCAGCTACCAACAAGACCTCACCGAACGCCACCGCGCCTGGTCGCGCGCGGGCCAAGCCGACGAAGAAGCGCTGCTAGACACCCTGCGTCGCGCCCACCACGCCGAAATCTTCCGCACCCTGGTCCGAGACATCGAAGGCCTGATCACCGTCGAGCAAGTGGCAGACGACCTCTCTGCGCTGGCGGACGCCACGCTGCACACCGCCATCCAATGGGCCTGGGGACACCTGCAACAGCGCCCCGGCAAACAAGGCGCTTGGGCCGTGGGCAGAGCACCACATTTCGCCGTCATCGCCTACGGCAAACTGGGCGGCAAAGAGCTGGGCTATGGGTCTGACCTCGACGTCGTCTTCCTTTATGACGACACGCAGGACGACACCGACGCCAACGCCGGCCCCGACAGCCCCAGCCCCATCGATGCCTACCTGCTGTTCGCCCGCAAGCTCATCACCTGGCTGACCCTGCGCACATCTGCGGGCGAACTGTTCGACATCGACACCGCCTTGCGGCCCAACGGCAACTCGGGTCTGCTGGTCACCTCCTTCCACGCTTTCGACGACTACCAACGACAGCGCGGCAGCAACACCGCCTGGACCTGGGAGCACCAAGCCCTCACCCGCGCCCGCTGGTGCGCCGGTGAGCCCGCCTTGGCAGCGCGCTTTGACGCCACTCGCAACAGCGTGCTGGCCAGCGAGCGCGATCCGGCCGCCTTGCGCGAAGAGGTGGTGACGATGCGCGAGCGTCTGCGGGAAGCGCACACATGCCCCAGTGACCAGTTCGACATCAAGCACAGCCGAGGCGGCATGATCGACGTGGAGTTCGCCGTGCAGTACCTGGTGTTGGCGCACAGCCGCCATCACCCCAAGTTGCTCGACAACAAGGGCAACATCGCCTTGCTGGAAAGAGCCGAGGCCTGCGGGCTGCTGCCCTCCGGGGTGGGCCTCCAAGCCGGCAGCGCCTACCGCGAACTCAGGCGCGTTCAGCACCGTGCCCGTTTAGACGATGCCCCCACGCGGCTGCCTGTCGATGACATGGCGAACACAGCGCCGCACCGCGAAGCGGTCCTCACCCTGTGGGCCGCGGTGTTTCCAGCTTGAGACCCCTGCCAAAGCCAGCGCTGCGAGGCATCGTGCTCTGGTGGGCCGTGGGGCTGTGCCTCGCTGTACCGGCACTCTGCCTGGCCCCCGTGCCGCTGGCTCAGCCCAGCACCACGTGGCCGGCTTCGGCCCAACTATGGGTCATGCACCCCAGCGCCGGGTGGCATCAACCCGTCTGGACCTGGTGGACCACCGCCTGGTTACACGGCAGCGACCTTCACTTGCAAAGAAACCTCTTGGGTGCCGGCATGGTGCTGCTCCTGGGCAGCACCCCAGACGCACGGGCGAGCCAGGCCCTGGCATGGCTCCTGGCATGGCCGTTGACACACCTGCTCATGCTGTGCCAGAGCGGCCTCAGCAGCTACATCGGCCTGTCTGGCGCTTTGCACGCGGGGCTGGCGGTGTGGTGTATCCACCAAATCACCCAAACAGACACAGCTGGTTTCAAATGGGCCGGCTGGGCCGTTCTCACAGGAGTGATCTTCAAAGTGTTCATGGAAAACCCCTGGCAGCATCAGCTGATCCAACCCATGGGCTCGGATATAACTGTGGCCCCCTGGGCGCATTTGAGTGGCCTGGTGTCTGGTGTGCTGATGGCTGGCCTCGTCACGGGATGCGCTGCGGGCCTTGCCGTCAAAAACTGTCACCGTGCACGACGTACACTCATTTGAGCGCCCTGATGAAACCCCTGGGAACTTCAGGGACAACAAGTGATCTTGCTTAAGCCCCCGTCTCTGGGGAGACGCCTTTCTGTGACACTACAACCTACCTGCCCGACCATGCAAACCCGTTCGCAAGTCCCTGCCCGCCAACGCACCATCCGTCTGGCAGCGTTGCTCCCCGTTGTCGCTGCTGTGGCCCTGATGGCCGGCTGTGGTGACAAAGGCAAATCAGAAGGCAAGGCCAGCCAAGCGGCCGCCCGCGTCAACGGTGACGAAATCACCGTGCACCAAATCAACCAAGTCCTCGAACGCCAGCAAGGTCTCAAGCCTGACCAGGCCGAAGCCGCCAGCCGTCAGGTGCTGGAAAGCCTGATCGACCAGCAACTGGCGGTCGCCAAGGCTGAAGAGCAAAAGCTCGACCGAGATCCCCAAGTGGTTCAACTGCTGGACGCCACGCGCCGCAGCATCCTGGCCCGCACCTACATCGAGAAGGCCGCTGCCGCCGGCGCGGGCACCCCTGCGCCAGAAGAGTTGCGCAAGTACTACGATGCCAAGCCTGCACTGTTCTCACAACGCAAGGTCTACGCCCTGCAAGAGTTCACGGTGCCCGCACCCAAGGAAGTGGCCGGCCCCTTGATGGAAAAACTCAAGGCCACCAAGAACGCGCAAGAGTTCGTGGAAGTGATCAAAGCCAGCGGCGTGAAATTCTCGGCCAACCAGGTCACGCAGGCGGCTGAAGGCTTGCCCATGACCATCCTGGACCCCTTGAGCAAGGTGGGTGACGGCGAAGCCCTGTACATCACAGCCCCCGACGGCTTCAAAGCCCTAGTGATCGTGGCCAGCAAGAGCCAGCCTGTG
The DNA here is from genome assembly GCA_947377275.1 of Burkholderiales bacterium. GTDB lineage: Bacteria > Pseudomonadota > Gammaproteobacteria > Burkholderiales > Burkholderiaceae_C > Aquabacterium. The sequence continues at coordinate 46,219 of CANCFV010000002.1, forward strand.
ACGTTTGACCAGGCCAAACCTGCCATTGAGCAGTTCCTGACCACCGAGCGCCGCCGTGATTTTGCGCAAAAAGAGATCAAGAGTTTGCGCGCCGCGGCGAAATTGGAATACATCGGCAAGTTTGCTGAAAAGGCTGCCTCTGGTGCGGCGGCTGCCAGCGCCCCCGCAAGCGCGGCAGCACCGATCGCGGCATCGGCCGCCGCTTCAGCCAGCTTGGACGCCGACGCACTGAACAAGGGCTTGTCGGGCTTGAAATAAGTCGCAGAGGACCTTGACCGAGGGGGACGCAACCAAACGCCCCCCTCGGCAAGTCATGGCAATTTAAAATGACACTACGGTTTATCAGAGAACAGACAGCATGACCTTCAATCAATTTCTGCGCATCATCAAGGCCAGATGGATACTCGTGCTGTTGATCGTGATCTTGGCCGTCAGTGCAACGCTCGTTGTCAGTCTGCTGCTGCCCAAGTCATACACAGCCACGGCTACCGTGATGGCCGATGTGCGGCCTGACCCGATCGCGGCCATTGCCAGCGCTGGCAGTTACTCTGGCACCTACCTTGCCACCCAGGTGGACATCATCAAGAGCGCCAACGTGGCCCAACGCGTGGTGCGCAACCTGCGCCTGACTGAAAACCAGACCATGCGCAAGCGTTGGGAAAGCGCGACTGACAGCAAGGGTGACCTGACCGCCTGGGTGGCAGAAACCATTGGGCGCGGCCTGGAAGTCAAACCGTCACGCGAATCCAACGTGATTGAGATCAATTACGACGGCGCCGACCCTGCCTTTTCGGCAACCCTGGCGAACGCATTTGCCAAGGCATACATCGAATCCACAGTGCAGATCAAGGTCGATCCCGCTCGCCAGTACGCAGAATTCTTCGAAGACCGCGCACGTCTGGCCCGCGAAAAACTCGAGCGCGCCCGCACCAAGCTGGCAGAGGCTCAGCGCGAGAAGGGCATCATCGTCACCGACGAACGCCTGGACGTTGAGAACGCTCGACTCAACGAGCTTTCAACCCAAGTGAGTGGTCTGCGCGCACTGAAGGCAGAAACCAGCAGCAGGAATGTGCAAGCTGGCAACAGCCCTGATCAACTGCAAGACGTGTTGAACAACGCCGTTGTCGCCGGGCTGAAAACAGACTTGGCACGCGCAGAGGCCAGACTGCAAGAGTTGTCAGAGAAATATGGTGATGCACACCCGTTGGTGCTTGAGGGCCGAGCGAACATCGCCTCGCTGCGCGACAAAATCAGAGCGGAGACAATGCGCGTCACCGGCAGCGTGCGAATGAACAACACGGTCGCGACCTCCCGTGAGGCGGATGCCGTGGCCGCATTCGATGCACAGCGCGAGCGTGTCCTCAAACTCAAAGATGCACGGTCGCAACTGCAGGTGCTTGAACGTGAGGTAGAAAGTGCCCAGCGTGTCTATGACTCGATCCAAGAGCGCTTGAGTCAAACCAGCATGGAGAGCAGCACCAGCCAGTCCGGGATTTACCTGCTGAGCCAAGCCACTGAGCCGACACATTCCACATCTCCCAGAGTCGTGCTGAACACCTTGGTGTCGCTCGTTTTGGGCGCGCTCCTGGCGCTGATGATCGCGCTGAGCGTGGAACTCTATGACCGTCGCGTGCGCGGGCCCATCGACATCCTGCAAGCGCTCGACATGCCTGTGATTGGCACCTTGCCTCAGCCCAAGCTCAAACAGGGCAAGCGCACCATCTTGGGTCTCGGCAAACGCCCTGCCCTGCCCACCACCACCGCTGCCGTCGCTGTTGCCACGAGCAGCTCCGATGCCTTCGACGCTGCGTAAAGGCAAGGGCTCACATGAACACGAATTTCAAAGCCTCCCGTTTCAGCTCGGTCGACGACAACACCGAATTCAGAGAGACGCAGCCGGCACCTCCTGAGCGCTCCATTGGCGACATCATCAGTGAAGCCAACAACCTGTCCACGGACCAGATTGAGCAGATCCTGGTCTACCAAAAGGACAACGGCGTGCGGTTCGGCGAGGCCGCTGTCGCCCTGGGTCTGGCCAACACCGACGACGTGATGTGGGCACTGGCCCAACAGTTTCACTATCCCTACGCGTCCGAAGGCAAGAACAAACTGAACCCAGAGCTGGTGGTGGGTGCCAGCCCATTCACCGACCAGGCCGAAGCGTTCCGGTCGATCCGCAGCCACCTGATCATGAAGGTCTACAGCAGCGAGGGCCCCCGCCCTGCGTTGGCCATCCTGAGCCCGGACAGCGGCGACGGCAAAACCTACTTCGCGGCCAATCTGGCGGTGGCGTTCTCACAACTGCCCGGCCGCACCCTGCTGATCGACGCAGACATGCGCAGCCCCCGCATCCACGAGTTGTTCGACATTCCCAGCCGCAGTGGCGGCCTGTCGTCGATCCTCTCTGGCCGAACGGCTTCCAAGGTCATCCAGTCGGTCAAAGAACTGCCCAACCTGTTCATCTTGCCAGTGGGGCCCACGCCGCCCAATCCACTTGAACTGCTGGAGCGCCCAGCGTTCGACATGTTGATGCGCGAACTCAAAACCAAGTTTGACCGCATCATCATCGACACCCCAGCTGCGTCGCATGGCACCGATGGCGCCGTGATCGCTGCACGCGCAGGTGCCGGCATCATCATTTCTCGTCAAGACAAGAGCCGCATTGCCAGCCTGAACCACTTGGTCAAGACCGTGCAGATGAGTTCGGCCAAGCTCGTGGGCGCCATCGTCAACGAGTTCTGATGGGCGCCAGCGTCGCTAAGGTTTCAGCAACTGGGGCCTGAAGTCGACACCCAGTGTCGACCCTGGCTCAAGGTTGCGGCACTTGCCGGCCAGGTCACAGGCTTTCCCAAACACGGCGAGCGGCTTGACCTGTGCCGCCGGGGAATCTTGTGCATGCTGCGAGGGATTCCAAACAATCTGGCTCTTGACCCCTTTGGCGTCTGCCAGATTCAGTCGCCAAAGCCCGTTCGAGGCCCCGGTTTCTACGGACGTGACTCGTTTACCAACGAGCCAAGAGGCCACTTGGTTATAAGCCACCCCCGCATCCGTCAGCCCGATGGTTGCATTGGTTTGCCTGGACATCCTGGAGGGTGAACTCGGCCAATTGTGCTTGTCGTCCCAAGCGTACTGATACACACGGGCATAGCCCGACACCCAACTCACCAACATGAACCGGGCCACGTAGGCAGGTCCAAGTTCCTCTTTGGTCGGCTGGGGTTGTCCAGCTGCGCGGGCGGTCGCACAGGCCGGATCCAGATCCTGACTGATGCCTTCGATGGCCGACTCGGTGCTCCAAAGTGGCTTGTCACCGACGCCGGCGTCCCGCATGAGGGCCTTGACGGCCAGGGTTTGAGTCATCAACAACTCAGGATAGCCCAGCAGGTATTGGTGATACCCGATCACGTCGGCCGAGCGACCTCCTCCGATGCGGAGGTAGTAATCGAGGTACTCGCGATGCAAATAGCTGACGCCAGGCGACACCACCTTGGCCTGCGGATCGATCTTCTTCAGGACTTCTGCTGCCTCGTTTTGAAGCTGCAGCAACTGTTCAGGGCTGCCGCGATAGCCAGACCCCAGTCCGGAAACGCACATATTGGGATCAGGGCACCAATCGTGCGAGGCATTGAAGGCTGGCTCGTTCCATATTTCCCAGTACCGAATCGCACGGCCCTTGTATCGCTTGGCGATGTCCGCCACCCAAGCTTGCCAATCCACTGAACGGCGTGGCGACTCGTCACACCGAAAACAATTGTTCCCCAGGGGCGCACTGTCGTCGCCATCGACATCCAAGGATGCCCATGCGGGTGCATAACCTCCCACCACCATCAGCAAGTCGCGCGCATTGCGCTCGGCCACGCCAACGCGCTCATCCAATGAGCGCCACTGGTAGCTGCGACGCCCATCGGAGGGTTTGCTTTTTTGAACAAAGGCCCACTGAGCGTTCTCGCTGTCCCAGATGCGAACCGATCCTGCCTCTGACTCGTCCACGAAGGTCGGCATGTTGCGGCCATGCATGACGTGTGTACCGAAGTAGCTGCGAGGCACCTCGATCGTTGGGAAGGCCAGCGTTTGTGGCTCGGCCAACAAGGCTGCGTCGTCCAACCACACGGTTCCTGGTGTCGCGCTGCTTACCATGAAGAGCGCCTGCTTGGCATCGCCCTCACGCAAGCCGTGCGAAAACGCCGTCACGACCAAACGCTCCCACCGGTCTGTGACGCGCAGGTAGCGCGCTCCGTATTCGACATAGGGGGGGCCGCTCTGGCGCAGAGACACCTTCACCATCATGGGTGCCGCCGCTCTGACCCAAACAGAAGCCACCAAGCGATGGTCAAGCGGCAGAGTGACAGGCTGAGCCAATTGGAAGAGCCCTCGCGCCAGCGTCACCTTGACGCTCTTGCCTTGCCGACCGGTCATTGCCTCTTGCTCGTATGTGACCGCGGTGCCGGGATTCCAGCAAGAGTTATCGCCCCATCCCAGGGGCAAGCGACCTTGAACCCTCGCGCAGCCCGATGGCTGGGCGGTCGCCCCCTCAAACCCACCATCGACCAACAAGCCCGATGGCGAGGGCTGCGGGGCGGCCATCAGTCCGCCCGCACACAGACCGAAGCCCACGCTCATCACCCAAGCTCGACACCGATGCCAATTCGTGAACATGAAACCGGGGCGATTGGTCACAGGCAAAGGCGACATCGAGCGCTATCCTTTTAGAAATGACAGCAGATTCTGGCCGACGGCAGCGGCTTCGAAATGGGTCTGAAAGCGTGTCAAAGCGGCGCTTCTCATGGCGGCCAATCTCTCACCATCGTCAAGCGTGGCAAGAAGGATGTCACAGGCGCGCTGCAGGTCGTCCAGAGGCCAAAAACGCCCTTCTACCCCGTCTTCAAAAACTTCGACGATGCCGCCGACCGCTGGGGCCAGCACGGGCACACCGGCAGACAGGGACTCCAGCAAGACAATGCCCTGGCTCTCCATCAAAGCCGCATGCACGAACAAGCAGTGCCCGGGAATGAACGCGCGCGCACCTGGTGCAAAACCTTCGAAATGAACCTGCTCAGAGAGACCGTGATGCGCCGCGAATTGCGTCAACATCGCTCGGTCAGGCCCGTCTCCAACCATGGTCAACGTCAACACACGGCCTCGCTGCTTGGCCAAGGCCAGCACTTCCAGCAAAAAGCGCTGGTTCTTTCTGGACTCCAAAGTGCCAATCGCGACCAAGTCTCGGCCGGTCACGCGCTCCACGCGCTCGTCAGGGCCCAGGGGGCGGACGAAGTTCGGAATGACTGCGCAGCGCATGCCACCCAGTGCTGGAATTGACTTGACGAGCTCATGCTTCATGAAGGCCGACACGCAAACCAAGCCATTTACACGCGTCAGCACTTCACGCTCAAGGTGCCGAATGTTCCGATCCATCCACCCGCCCGGCGCAATCATGCCTTTGCCGATCCACTCGTCGGCCTGAGACACATTGAAGTGCACCACTTGAACCACGCGCTGCGTGGGTCGACGCACACAACGCAAGGCCATGGCCGCTGACATCGGACACTGGGCATACACAATGCAATCATCGTGCTTGGCCATCACGTGGCGGAGGTAGCACCACAACAAAAAGGCGTGCCCGTACCGATACAGCCAAACGGCCGCCGGCTTACAGACTTTTTCCAGCACACGCCGCAGCGCAATCAGCAACAGCAACAAAGGCGTTCCCAGCGCATGGAACGGCGTCGCGAATGCATGCGGGTGCCCCACTGCTGACAAGTAAGCGTCAAATTCCGTCATGTGCGTTTGCACGCCAGTGCTGCCCTTTGGGCGCAGAAGCGACGCAAAAATGATCCATGGTTGAGGCGCGCGCGCGGTCACGATCTCCCCTTCGCCGCTTGACGCACAGCCATCATCACGCCCTCAGCCGCGCGCTCAAAGGTGAACCGACGCACCAGACGCAACGACGACTGTGAAAAATCAGCCCACAAGGCCTCGTCTTTGAGTAGATTGGCGCAACGCGTCACCCACAAGTCTCGGTCCAAACGGCAAACGTAGCCGTTCACACCATCCACAATGAGTTCGCCAGCAGCGCCGGTGTGAGGCGAAGAAACGCATGGCAAGCCCGCCGCGCATGCCTCATTGGCGACAACCCCCCAGGGATCCAAAGAGGTTGGAAACAGAAACACGCGAGAAGCGGCGTACTCCAGCGGCAATTCATCCTGAGACAAATACCCGGCGAAACTCACCTCGACGTGCTCAGACAAGGCTTGGGCATGCTGGCGTATTTCGTCTTGCAAGGGACCTCGCCCTACGTAACGCAGGGTGACCTTGCGGCCTGATTTGATGGCAACGCCCTTGGCGACATCCAACGCGAACAAGGGGTTTTTATGCGGCAAAAAACGACCGCAAAACAAGAGGTCATAAACCTTTTTTGTACCCGAGGCTTCCGCGAAATGTGCATTATCGATGCACAACGGGGCCAAGTGAATTCGATCAGCAGAGACACCGTACGACTCAAACAGCGCACGACCGCCCTCACACGCGGCAATGAAACTGCTGGTTTGAGAGAACACAAAGCGTCGAACGATTCGATGCAATGGGGTCAAACCACTCTCTGACTCCAAAGTCCCATCGGTCATGACCGCGTGCTTGACACGATGCAAACGTGCCCAGATGAAGGCATACAGAAAGGTTGGTATATAGCCCGTCGTGATCACCACATCGGGCTTGATCTGCGATAGCAAAGTCATGACCGAGAGATCCGAATGACTGAAACGGGTGTCATACACCTTGTAGTCACCTGGCAGGAAATGCACGGCATACGCACACGACTTGCCGTCTTGGCTAGTATCAATGTGCGCCGGCGCGCAGTAGATGATGATCAACTCAATATCGGAAGACCGTGCCACCACGTCCCAAGCCGGGAGTCGGTATGGCACAGGTACATTTGTAACCAACACGCAGCGGGTTTTTGCCATGTCAGCGATACCCCATGGCCAAGTCCGGAACCTTGCGCGCCTCCGCAGGATGAGCATCCAATTCCGGGTCGTCTTTGATGATGTAAATCATCACCAAAATCAATGCAAGCGGCCAAGTTTTCAAAGCATACACCGACACGTTCACCGACAACGCCTGAACGTAATACATGAGAAAAGCGGTAAACGCCAACCCGGATGCCCAGCGCCGAGAGCCACCTGACTTGGTAATCCGGTAAAGGATGATCCAACCAATGAAACTCATGGTAAGCCCAAAAATGCCCTGTGTGGTTAACTGGAAAAGGTAGTCATTGTGCGCGCCATGGGCCGCACCATCACTCACATTTTCCATGTAAATCAGCATGTCGGCGTACAACCCCTTGCCAAACAACAATTCCAATGGACCGTAATTTGCCAAACCGTACTTCAAAAGCACTTGGAAAATGCGATCTCGCCCCTGAGTGAAACTCCCCATATTGGAGGTATCAAACCCAACAACTTTGCTTGGATCGTACAAATACGCTGCGACCCCACCGAGGCCGCATAGAAAGACGGCATACATGGCCAAAGTCAGAGGCTTAGCGCCATTCTTGATGGCCACAAAGCCCAAAACGATGAAAAGCGTCAGGTAATTCATTCGGGAATTCGACAGAAGCACCTGAATCAGAACCAGCAGGGTCAAACCCAGAAAAATTGGGGTCGGCCTGTAGCGACTCCATGCAGCAAAAACCAATAGCGACGTGGCCAGACTGTAGGAGAGGTCCGTTTTGAAAAGATAAAAACCCTTGAACGTCCTGACATTTCCCCAATACACCCACCCCTGCTCCAAGGGCAGCATGGCCGCGTTCGCCAAGATATTCAAAGCCGCCCCAGCCGCGAAAGCCAGCGGCAGACTCTCATCATCGGCTGCGACCAACAATCCGAAAAACATGAACGGACTGACGATCTTGAAAACCATTTGCGGCGTACCGTTATGGAGCATCATGATCATCGTCAAAAAAGAAAAATAAACGACGATGAAAATCCAAAGCATGGGCTGGAGGTTACTTACCCCGCCTGACGAACCTCGCTGCTGCATGAACCCTTTTCCGGTTCGCAAAAAGAAAACGCCAAATATCAAAAGGAAGAAATAAAGATATTTAACGGAATTGACTTCGTAAAATGCATCAACCCCTGACTTCAGGCACACAGCCAAAAAAATTGGAATGGCACAAAAAGTCGGCAAAGCCAGTCGATTGGCGGTCGTCATTCAAGCCCCCTTGGTGACATGATTCACCTTGCTTCTCAATATTCTGCGCATACAGTAAAACAGCACCACCGCATAGGTAGCCTCACCCAAAACAACGCCAAACATCAGCCCGTTCTTGGCAAATAGCAATCCCAAGGCGTACATGACAGGGATGCTCACCACCGAACTGACAACTGAGGCGTAAAAGGAATGCTTGAAATGCCCACCGCCCAGCAAGACACCGTTGCTGATGCCAGAAACGCCGCTTGCGCAAAAAAACAGCGCCCACCACAAAATGTCAATGCGCAGCCCACGGTATTTCTCGCCGAGGACGTAAGACTCAAGATGCGGGTAAGCAACCAACAGCACCATGACGTATAGGGAAGCGATGCCAAACACCCCAGCGATGGACCAATTGGTCAGTCGGGTGATGTCGCGCACTTCGCCTTTTGCAATTGCCCGGCTGACTTTTGGCCTGAACACATTGGCCCAAGACAAAAACAACATACCCAACGGCGCCATGAACAATTTTGCGGCGACGACCTCGGCTGTGACTGCGGGGCCCACCACTTGTGCGCCAATGAGCAGATAACCATTCCCAAATGCCCAAGCAACAACACTTGCGGGCAAGGCCCACTTGGCCAATGGCCACACCTCAATCAGCAGTTGACGCCATGCGTCCCAGCCAAAATGCGCCGCCAATCCAGACGCCCGGACCCAAGGCAATGCCGTCAAAATCCCTGAGCCCGAAATGGCCAACAAGACCAAGTCCGCACGGACATTGCCCGTCATGATCAAAGTGCCCACGCTGGCAGCCAAAACCGTGACGTAGGCAATGTCCAGCTGCAGGCACAAGTCGGGTCTCAAGTTGATGTATTGAACGTTGCGCACAAATTCGCGCAACCACACCGACAGGATCATCGTACCGGTCGCCATGGGAAACGCCCATCCCACCGCATCCATCGCGATCGCGTCGGGAAATATCCAAATGGCCAGTCCGCCTAACAGCGCCAAAACCGAGCTCAGTGCAATTTGCAGCCCGAAGTAGACCGAGGTTGTTCGCTGTCGGTGCTCACCATCCCGCTGAGGCAAGATGGTGAGCGCCGTTGTGTTGATCAGCGCGCCTTGCAACGCCAGCGTCAAGGCAAAGTAGCCGATCAGTTGGCTGTAGACGTAGTACTCGTGCTTGGTGGCGAACTTGATGAACACCAACCCAAGCAAGAAGTTACTGGCGCTGAGCAAGGCCTGATCCAACAGGGAGTGAGACACCCCTTTGAACACCGCTCCCTGCCTGGTCAAACCTGACATGCAAGGCCCCGCAGCAAACAGCACGTCACAGCGTCACTCATGGTAGTCGTAGGCCTGGAAACCGGCTTGCTTGACCAGGCTGTCGCGCTTGGCAGCGGTGTAGTCGCTGAGCACCATCTCCTTGACCAACTCGGCCAAGGTGGTGGTGGGCGTCCAGCCCAATTTGGTTTTGGCCTTGGAAGGGTCGCCCAATAAGGTCTCCACCTCGGTGGGACGGTAGTAACGAGGGTCGACCTTGACGACCACATCACCCACTTTGCACGACGCCAGCATTTGCCCGTTGACCGCTTCAACGGCAAGCACCTTGCCAACCTCGTGCTCGCCCTCGCCCTCAAACGCCAAGGTGATGCCCAACTCTTTGGCGGAGAACTCCACGAACTGGCGAACGCTGTACTGCACGCCGGTGGCGATGACGAAGTCCTCGGCCACCTCTTGCTGCAGCATCAGCCATTGCATCTCAACGTAGTCTTTGGCATGCCCCCAGTCGCGCAGGGCGCTCATGTTGCCGAGATACAGGCAGTCCTGCAGACCCAGCGCAATGCGGCTGATGGCCCGCGTGATCTTGCGGGTGACGAAGGTCTCGCCACGCACCGGGCTTTCGTGGTTGAACAGCACGCCGTTGCAAGCATACATGCCATATGCCTCGCGGTAATTCACCGTGATCCAGTAGGCGTAGAGCTTGGCCACGGCATAAGGGCTGCGCGGATAAAACGGCGTGGTTTCTTTCTGAGGGATCTCTTGCACCAAACCGTACAGCTCTGATGTGGAGGCTTGATAAAACCTGGTCTTTTTCTCCAAGCCCAAAATGCGGATGGCCTCCAGCAAGCGCAAGGCGCCGATGCCATCGGCATTGGCTGTGTACTCAGGCTCCTCGAAGCTCACGCCGACATGGCTTTGCGCCGCCAAGTTGTAGAGCTCGTCGGGCTGCACCTTCTGGACAATGCGCACCAAGCTGGTCGAATCGGTCAAGTCGCCGTAATGGAGCACGAAGTTGCGGTTGTCAACGTGCGGATCTTGATAGAGGTGATCGATGCGGTCGGTGTTGAACAGGGAGGACCGACGTTTGATGCCATGCACCTCGTACCCCTTCTTCAACAAGAACTCAGCCAGATAAGAGCCATCCTGGCCAGTGACGCCCGTGATCAATGCAACTTTCTTAGCCATGACTTTCAAATCCGTTCCAATGTATGAACCATCAGTGCGCTTGCTCAGCGGTAACCCCGCCGATGGCACGCTCGTAAATCGAGATCAACTCTCGGTAGTTTTGCTCGGGAGAGTAACGTGACTCGTACTCTGCCCGAGCCGCAGAACCCATGCGCGCCATTTCTTGTGGATGCGCATCGGCCCACCGCAATTTCGCGACGAAATCGGCCGCGTCGCCGGGGTTGAACAGCAACCCTGTTCGACCGTCGGCCACCAACTCGGCCATCGAACCCAAGCGGCTGGCAATGACCGGCACGCCGCTGGCGAAAGCCTCAACCAGCGTTCGGGGAAAACCTTCGTAACAGACGCTGGGCAACACAAGGTAAGACGCTCGCGTCAGACGCTGCATGATCTCGCTCAAAGGCAAAAAACCTGCATAGGCCTCACCCGCAACCGCTTTTACCTGGGCCTCGAATGGCCCACTGCCGATGATCGTGAGCTCATGCGCCGGGTAAGCCGACAAGGCGGCCATCAGCACCTCAACTCCCTTTTCGACAGACAGCCTGCCGACCGAGAGCCCGCCCCGGCGCCCGCTGACATCAGGCACAGGAACCCAAGGCACGAAATTGGGTTTGACGTCGATGCGATCGGCGGGAAAACCGCCTGCAATGAACTTGCCACGACAGAACTGGTTGAGCGCAATGTACCGCGACACTTTCCGATCGAAAGTCTTCAAACCGCGATGCACGGCCAACATGCCAACCAAAGCACCCGTCTGCAACACAGAGTCGCGGTAACAACTGTGCTTGAGCGCCGGCAAGGGCAGCTTGCCGAGGCAGTCCTCACACACAGCGCCGTCGCGCAAGAACGTGGCCTGAGGACACATCAGCCTGAAGTTGTGCAAGGTTTGCACAACCGGCACGCCTGCTTTGTCCGCGGCCCAATAAATGGACGGCGAGATGAGCGGCCAGCTGTTGTGCACATGCAGGACATCGGGGCGGAAGCGCTCGACCGCATCGGCAAGCTCCTGCATGGTACGGCGCGACCACACCGCCTGAGCCGCAACGCCGAGTTTGGAGGCGCCTGCCACGTCGTCGTTGTGCCGACTCAGCAATGACACCGCATGGCCACGCTCTGTAAGCAAATCCATTTCGGCGTCGACGACGCTGTCCTCACCACCGCGCAATTGATACGCGTTGTGAGCCACCAGCACCCTCAGTCCACCCGTCCCTGTTGACATGAAATCACGAACCAAAAATACGGGGTCGGACTTGCGGGCTCAGGCTGGCGTACCAATCACGCGCAAACGCCTCTTGCAGCGCATACTCCGATTGGGTATCGGTGCCCACGGAAGACAAACGCACCAACATGCCATCGACGATTTGACCTTGCAATCCGTAACGCAGTTGCTGAATCTTGCGCTGCACACCCGGTAGCGCCGTGTGGGTCCCCAAGGTCACCCAGTACATGATGGGCTCGGTCCGAGGCCCGACCGCAGCCACAAGCCTCATGGCTGTGACGTCCCCGGCGGGGAAGGCGACCGCCTTGGGGCCGACCTTGTTGATCAAGAATCCCTGGGCAACGTAACAAAACTCAGGACGGTGCGCTGCGGTTGACTCGGAATTCTGGTCGCGCCCATACGCCAGCGCCAACATGACACGCTGGCCCTTGCTGTTGACATAGGTGCGCGCCAGCGATTGCGAGTAAATCGCGTCCATTTTGCTCTGGAGCTGAGGGTCCGCCACAACCACGCGACCTGCTGGGTCCTCTTGCCAGTCGCCGATCCGCTGGGGAGCAACCTGATCCAAGTGCATGGGCGCCATGTCATCGGCCAGGTAATGCCGAGGTTCAAGAAGGTAGGCGGCGGCGGCCGCTGCCAACATCAAAGCGAACGCCACGAAGAGGGCCTTGTGGACCTTGCCAATCGAATCAGACGCGAGCACGGGCGCCTCCTTGGTCGTCAAAGCGTTTGGCAAGCAACTGGTCAAACCCAAAGGTCAAGACCAAGGCCACCGCGAACAAAACCATGCCAGAGAACGAGTGGGCAAACCCCTGCCCGACCTCATCGCCAAAATGAAACGTGAGCAACACCAAAGTGATCACCCGAATGACATTCGACACGAATGAAATAGGGACGATCATCAAAGCCAGCAGCAAATTGCGTGTTTTGGACTTGTAATCCATGATGTTCATGTAAAGCAAACCCAGGGACTCCAGCGTGAAAAGGGAGTTCAAACCTGAGCAAGCGTCGGCAACAAGCAGCTGGTAAGGGCCTACCGTCAAAGTCACGCCCGTGCGCCCAATGGGGTAATGCATCCAATACATGAGCTGCTCAGCCACCACCGAAACAGCCATTTTCAAAGGCAAGGTGATGGCCTGAGCCAAAACACCAGGTATTGGCACGGCGAATATCAAAAAAACCACTGGAAACCAGACCAGTTTCAGCCCGCGGGTGCCCGCCAGCAACAAAATGCCCGCCGCCAAAACAGGAATCTGGGCCAGCGCTTCCAGCTCACCCACGGCTTGAGAGCGACCAAGCGCATACATCAACAAGGCTGGCAGCAGCAACGCAAACGCGGGCCCGACGGCAGGCACCGCCACTCGGTCAAACAACTGGTGCCTCTTGGACCAAATCAGCCACACGCTGGCGCCGATGATCATGGGGCCATGCCCCTGGTCGTCAGAAGCCCACGATGTGTGTGCCAAACGGTAATAAGTTGGGGCAAAAAGTGCCAGGTAGCCAAGCAAAAACACCCCCAGCGACCACAGCGGGAGCAAAATTTGATCGGTGGCTTTTGCAGGTGCTGGTGCACCCGACGTTTGTAGAACTGGCTGCGCCATGTCGGTGTGGGAGCGTTGGAAGTGGCAAGAGGGCTGAACGCCCCCCATGTCCTAGATTGTGTCTCAAGGCTGTGAGAAGTTCCCCACACGAACGGCTGGTAACAACCCGGCAGGGTTTACACCCAAACCCAAAAGGGAACCAAGTCACAGTACGGCGCTCTGAACTTCACCGGTGAGGTCAGCACAGGGAAAAACCTAGGCTGGTATCAGTGGGTTTCCCCGAATCCAGCCGCAGCACCCCCAACCTACAATGTTAAACATCAGGGAAGAGGCACCGATAGAACAGGTGCTCCGCCACACAAAAAACCCCAAACAGGGGACGTCTATGAGACATCCAGATCCCAATTTCGGCTACCCATCTCTCTCGTTCGCTGAACACGAACGCGTGCTGACCCGTCTGAAGCTCAAGCCCAGCAAGAGCTTCCTTCGCAGGGGTGCCTATGTGCTGGACTCGCACATTGACGCCGTCAGCTGGGATGACGCCATTTCCCGCATCGCAGCATGGAGCGCACGACACCAGTCGCGTTATGTCACCTTGTGCAATGTGCACTCGGTGGTCACCGCGAGCCAATGCACCGAATTCAACGCGGTCCTGAGTCAGGCGGACATGGCTCTGCCCGACGGCGCCCCAGTTGCGTGGGCTTTGCGCCGCGAAGGATTCGCCCAACAACAACGCATCAACGGACCGGACCTGACTTGGCGTTACCTGGCAGTCGCTGAAAAGCTGGGGCAATCGGTGTTTTTCTACGGCAGCACCGAAGACACGTTGGCCAAGCTGCTGTCGCGCATCCGCACAGAATTCCCCAAATTGCGCGTGGCTGGCGCCATGTCGCCCCCCTACCGTGCGCTGACCGAGCAAGAAGACCAAGCACACGTGAACCTGATCAACCAGTCGGGCGCCAACGTTGTGTTCGTTGGCTTGGGCTGCCCCAAGCAAGAAACCTGGATGGCGGCACACCGTGGCCGCATCCAAGCTGTGATGCTCGGCGTCGGCGCGGCCTTCGACTACCACGCCGGCACGATCGAACGCGCACCGGCTTGGATGCAGAAAGCTGGCTTGGAATGGCTGCACCGTCTGGCCAGCGAGCCACGCCGCTTGGCCAAGCGCTACGCCGTGACCAACACGGTGTTCATTTACAGAATGATGAAATCTGCGCTGCTGGGACAACCCAGCCGGCGCAAAGAAGAATCGGTCTGACCCTCAGTTTGAGCCCCACTCGAAACGCCGCGTTCTTCGCGGCGTTTTCACATTTGGGCGCCCCACGGACGGGTCAGTGCAATAGATTGACACAATCACCCCCTAAACTGCACCAAAACAGGTAGGCAATGGCTTCAGGAGATCGCAGCTCTGGGCCCTGGCTTCCTGCGAACGATTTCGAGACGCATGAAAACTGACGCGAAAATTTACGTGGCGGGACACCGAGGCATGGTGGGCTCGGCCTTGGTTCGTCGACTGGCTCAGGGCGGTCACAAGCAAGTGATCACACGCACGCACCAAGAGCTCGACTTGCTGGACCAGCGCGCCGTGCACGACTTCCTACAAACCGAGCGGCCTGATTACATCTACATCGCCGCGGCGAAAGTGGGTGGCATCCAGGCCAACAACATCTACCGCGCCGACTTCATCTACCAAAACCTGATGATCGAGGCCAACTTGGTGCATGGTGCCCACCTCGCCGGTGTGCAAAGCCTGATGTTCTTGGGCTCCAGTTGCATCTACCCGAAGATGGCTCCCCAGCCGATGACCGAGGACGCGCTGCTCACCGGCCTACTCGAACCCACGAACGAGCCCTATGCGATCGCCAAAATCGCAGGCATCAAGTTGTGCGAGGCCTACAACGCGCAACACGGACGTCAGTACATCAGCGTGATGCCCACCAACCTCTACGGCATCAACGACAACTACGACCTGAACAACAGCCATGTGCTGCCTGCCCTGATCCGCAAAGCCCATGAAGCAAAGCTGCGCGGCGATGCCCAACTGGTGGTCTGGGGCACGGGCACGCCCATGCGTGAATTCCTCTACGCAGACGACCTGGCTGACGCCTGCGTGCACCTGATGCTGTCGGGCTACACCGGTCCATTGGTGAACATTGGCACGGGCAGCGACGTCACGATCCGCGAGCTGGCTGAGACCGTGGTGGACGTCGTGGGATTTGAAGGCGCCCTGACCTTCGACACCAGCAAACCCGATGGCACGCCTCGCAAATTGATGGATGTCTCCCGACTCAAATCGCTGGGATGGCAAGCCAAAACCAGCCTTCGCGAGGGCATTGCCCTGGCTTACCAAGACTTTCTGAGCAAAGAAATCAATTGAGTTCGGTGCACCGAGCTCACGGCCCATCCAAAAACTGACTTCCGCTGAGCATGACCAAAGCAATGATTCTGGCCGCTGGCCAAGGCACCCGCATTCGCCCTCTGACCAAGGGCATGCCCAAACCCATGATCCCCATCCTGGGCAAGCCGGTGCTGGAGTATTTGATCGAGCACCTGGCTCGGCATGGCATCAAAGAGATCATGATCAACGTGGCTTACCACCACTGGAAGATCGAGAATTACTTTGGTGACGGCAAACGCTGGGGCGTTGAAATTGGTTACTCGTTCGAAGGAGAGCGGGTGCACGGTGAGATCACGCCCAAGCCCTTGGGCTCGGCCGGCGGCATGCGCTACATCCAGGATTTCAGCGGCTTTTTCGACGAGACCACTTTGGTGATGTGCGGTGACGCCATCATCGACCTGGACATCACGGCCGCTTTGGCCGAACACCACGCCAAGGGCGCCGTGGCCAGCGTGGTCACCCTGGAGGTGCCCCGCGATCAAGTGAAGAACTACGGGATCGTGGTCGCCGACGACAACGGCAAGGTCTTGTCCTTCCAGGAAAAGCCCAAGCCCGAAGAGGCCCTCTCGACACTGGCCAGCACGGGCATCTACATCTTTGAACCTTCGGTTCTGGCGCATGTGCCTGCAGGCAAAGAGTACGACATCGGCAGCGAACTCTTCCCCACGCTGGTCAAGCAAGGGCTGCCCTTCTTTGCGCAGAGCCGGCCTTTCCACTGGATCGACATTGGCCGCGTGAGCGACTACTGGACAGTGCTGCAGCGCGTGCTCGCGGGCGAAATCGCCGACATGCACATGCCTGGCAAAGAAGTGCGCCCAGGCGTGTGGGTTGGGCTGAACACCCAGATTGACTGGGATCAGGTCAAGATCCAGGGGCCGGTTTACATCGGCTCGGGCAGCCGCATCGAGGCAGGCGTGTCCATCGAAGGCCCGGCTTGGCTGGGCAATGGCTGCTTGCTGCGCCAAGGCAGCCAACTCACCCGCAGCGTGTTGTTTGACTACACGCGCCTGAACGCTGATGCGGCCCTGACAGACGTGATTGCATCGCCACAGTACGTGGTCGACCGCAACGGCCACACCACCTACCAGGGCGAGGAAGGCACCAGCTTGCGCTGGGGCGACGCTCGCGCCTGACCGACTGCGTCACAAGGCGATCTTGACGAAGATCGCCTCGGGGATGTGCTTGATGATCAGCATGATGTACCGCCAGAAACCTGGCGTGTACACGATGCTTCGGCCTTGATCGATGGCGCGCGTGATGTCGCGGGCCACTTGGTCAGGCTTGGCCCACAAGGCGCCCTTCTTGAGGTGGGCGGTCATGGGGGTGTCCACAAAGCCAGGCTTGATGGTCACAACGCTCACCCCCTTCTTGGCCAGGCGTTGGCGCAGGCCCGATGCAAAGGCCGACACCAGTGCCTTGGCGCTGCCATAAACATAATTGCTCTGCCGGCCACGGTCGCCGGCCACCGACGAGATCACGGCGATTGCGCCGTGCCCTTGTTGTTCGAACTGCTCGCCAGCCAAGGTCATCAGGGCGATGACCGAGGTGCCGTTGGTGGCCACCTCGCGCAGGGCGTAGGCCACGTCTTGCTGCGCCTTGGGTTGGTCGGTCAAGGTGCCATGGGCGATGAGGACCGTATCGAGCCCCCCCATGGACTGGGTGGCTGCATCGAACAGCGCGGCGTGTTGATCGAACGCTGTCGCATCAAACACCTGAGTGCCCACCTTGGCAGCGCCTCGCGTTTGCAGGTCTGCAGCCACAGACTGGAGCTGGGCGTCACTGCGGGCCGCCAAGAAAAGGTGGTCGCCACGCTGCGCCCATTGCCTTGCGCAAGCCTCGGCGATGGCCGACGTGGCCCCGACGATCAGGATTTTTCTCATGTGATCTCCATGACCCTGCGCCAAAAGCCGGAGCCAAAGCGAGGGTCGACATACGAAGCAAACTCAGACCAGCGCGGGTAGCCCGCCTTGAACAACTCGGCGCCCATGCGGCCGTCTTTGGCGGCATACAGCCGTCCACCGGACTGCAGCACGATCGCATCCAATGCCCTGAACAGGCGGTGCATGGGCTCACCCGTGTTGGGAAAGTCCAGCGCCAAGGTGGTGCCCGGTTGTGGGAAGGACAGCATGCCCAACGAGGCCGGCTCGCCAAACTGTTTGAGCACCGCCAAGAAAGACCCCTGCCCGCTGGCTGCGATCGTTTCGAGCAACTGCCGGGTGGCAGACAAAGCGCGTTCAGGCGGGATCACGCACTGGTACTGGAAGAACCCCTTGGGGCCGTAAATGCGGTTCCACTCGAGCAAGGCATCGAGCGGGTAAAAGAAGGGGCGGTAGTGCTGAACGCTGCGCTGGGCATCGGCGCGCTGCTTGTTGAAATACAGCGTGTTGAAGGCTTTGAGCGACAGGGGGTTGACCAAAGACAACGGTGGCGTGAGCGGCACCTTGCGCGAGGCTGTCGCTGCGCCGCCTGGCAGCCCTGCGGGCAGCAGGCTCGTGTCGATGGTGGCCGGTGCGTGGTTGCCGCGGTTGAACAGGCCACGCCCCAAACGCTTGCCCGTGAATGCGCAATCAATCCACGACACCGTGTATTCGAAATCGCGCTCAGAGGCGACGCTGAGTTCGAAAAACGCGTCCAGGCTGTGAAAGCGAATGGACTCGGTGTTCAGGTGAGGGTTGGCAATGCGCTTGAGCTGCACCTCCGCCCAGGTGATCAAGCCGGTCAAACCCAAGCCGCCCACGGTGGCTGCAAACCAGTCAGCGTGCTGCTGCGGCGAGCATTCACGGCGCGTGCCATCTGAGCGCAACAACTCCAGCCGCAACACATGGTTGCCGAATGAACCTGCCACGTGGTGGTTTTTGCCATGCACGTCGTTGGCAATGGCGCCGCCCAGGGTGATGAACTGGGTGCCCGGGGTGACCGGCAAGAACCAGCCCTGGGGCACGACCAAATTCAGCACCTCTGACATCAACACGCCCGCTTCGCAGCGCAACACGCCGGTGGCCGCATCAAAAGCCATGAAACGGTCCAGCTGACGCCCCATCAGCAAGGCGCCACCCGGGTTGAGGTTGCTGTCGCCATAGCTGCGACCATTGCCATACGGCAACACCGTCTGGTCCGCGCCTGGCAACGTCAATGGCAAGTGTCGGCTGCTCAGGCCAATGGCCCCGTGCGCCTGCCGCAGCACGCGCCCCCACGAGGTGAACATTTGGTCAGCCATCACCCGCCTCGGCTCACACCGCAAGCCAAAGCACCACGGCAGCCGCAGCCCCGGTGAGCAGGCTGACGCGGTCTTTCAGGGCGTAGACCAAAGGGTCGTCGTGCATCTGGCCGCGGTGGGTTTGCATCCAGATGCGGCTGACCCAGTAAAGCATGATGGGCACCAGGCCCCAGGCCATTTTGGGATGGTGGTACATCACCGCCACGTCAGGCGAATTCAAGTAAAGCGCCAACACCAGGACACTGAGGTAGCCCGACGAAGCCCCCAGGCTTTGCAGCAAGCCGATGTCTTCCACCTGATAGCCCCTGCCTTTGGCGCTGAGCTTGCCTTGTTGACGCATCACGAACAACTCGGCGTAGCGCTTAACGATGGCCAGACTCAAGAAGATGAAGATAGCGAACATCAAGAGCCAGAAAGACAAGGGGATGTCCGTGGCCGCAGCCCCCGCCACGATGCGGATGGTGTAGAGGCCAGCCAGGGCCAGAACATCAATCATCTCGACCTTCTTGAGGCCAAACGAGTAAGCCAACGTGGCCACGTAGTACACCGCCAGCACGCCAAAAAATTTCAAGGGCAGCAGCAGCGCCAATCCCATCGCGAGGAGCAACAGCACCGGGGCCGCGATCAGGCCAAACAAGAGGCTCAAGCGGCCTGCGGCAAACGGGCGCTTGCACTTGGAATGGTGCTGCCGATCGGCCTCCAGATCCAGCATGTCGTTGAGCAGGTACACCGACGAGGCGCAAAGGCTGAACGCCACAAAGGCCAGGATGCTGTCGCCGAGGGCGGCCACTTCGGTGAGCTTGTGGGCGGCAGCCAAGGGCACAAAGATCAAGGCATTCTTGGCCCACTGGTGCACGCGCAAGGCCTTTGCAATCACCTTGATGCCGGCAGGTTGCGGCGAGACGGTGTGTGACACCTGGGTGAGCTGTGCCGCCTTTTTGAGCAGGGCCTCATCACCATTGACCACGATGGCCTGGCGCGCGTGCGCCCAGATGGCCAGATCCACGCGGTGATTGCCGCAATAGTCAAAGCCCCTCTCGCCAAAGCGAGCCACCAGGTGTGACGCCTTGTTGCCACCCGCCAAGTTGACTTGGCCGTCGCTGGCCATCACACCATCGAACAAACCGACATGGTCGGCAACCGCCTGAGCCAAGCGCTTGTCAGAGGCGGTGCAGAGCCACAGCGTGCGGCCAGCCGCCTTTTGGGCTCTCAGCCACTGCAAAAGGGACTCGGTGTAAGGCAGCGCGCCACCATCGAGCGTCACCCTGTTGGCGATCTGTGCCTTCAGGTGGGCCTTGCCACGCAGCAACCACCACGGCACACACAACACATACAAAGGATTCGACTTGATCAACAGCAGGAAGGACTCCAGCAACAAGTCGCTGTGGATCAAGGTGCCGTCTAGGTCAACGCACAAGGGGGTCTGATCGGACATTCGGTTCCTGTGTTCGGATCTGCGTGTCAGCGCTCAGCGCGCAACAGCCACACGCACACCCAGCCAATCAGCACGGCCAACCAGAGGGTCAGCAGCCGGCAGATGAGCGTCAACAAAATCGCTTGGGGCATCTGAAAGCCGTGCGCCACCAGCAACGCGGCCATGACCGCCTCGGTGCTGCCCAGTCCGCCCGGCAAGAAAGACAGCGCCCCCACGATGATGGCAATGGCATAGATGCCCATGGCGGCCGGCACCGACAGGTGCACCGGAGAAACCACGTCGGCCACCAGCTTGAGCCCGACGGCCTCGGCCGCCCAGGCCACGGCCCCCAGGGACACGCCCATCAGCAGCACACCGGGGGACAGGAACTGGCGGGCGCTGGCCAGGGTTCGGGCCAAGCCCGCCAAAGCACCGTCCCACCGCCCCACAGGCAACACGCCCTGGCGCCGGGCAAGGTCACCCCAAGGCAGCACGGCCACCACCAGCAGGAGCCCAAAGACCAACGCCACGGCCACCCAGAAAAAAGCACGGTAAGCCTGCAGTTCGGTCAGCACAGCAGCAGCCAGCAGGATCATCACGGCCAGATCGAGCAAGCGCTCGACAAAGAATGCACCGGTCACGGCCGACACCGGGATGCCCCTTGGCTGGTAGTAGCGCGTACGTACCATCTCCCCCAGCTTGCCGGGCGAAAGCGTGAACGCAAAGCCAGACATGAAGGTCAAAGCGACAAAGCGCCAGGGCAAGACATGGCCCAAACGCGACAGGTAGATGCGCCAACGCACCACCCGAAGCAGGTAATTCAACAGCGACAGCGTAGCTGCACCCAGCACCGCGGGCCAACCGGACACCAAGGGGCGCAAATCGATCTGCGCGATGTCATGGTGGAACGACCACGCACACCATGTTGCAAAGGCCACAGCCAAGCCGTACGCCAGCACACGGCGCCACACCGGAGGCGGGGGCAATTGCACGGGTTGTTGGGCTGACGCTGTATTCATGGGCGCATTATCTGTCCAGCCGCAAGGCTTCTACGCGGTGTGCAGTCGCCCCCTGAAGCAGGGACCGAGAATTGCCCACCAAATGGGGGTGGCGATGCGGCCCCGCGACAACCAGCTGGCGCAGTTGTTGCATCATGTCAGCCAGACTTTCAGCAGTGATCCGAAAAGCACATGGCCAAAGCAATGATCCTCGCGGCGGGGCAAGGCACCCGCGTTCGTCCGCTCACGAAGCAAACCCCAAAGCCGATGGTGCCCATCCTGGGCAAGCCGGTGATGGAGTACATCATCGAGCACTTGGCGCGTTACGGCGTCAAGGAGATCATGGTGAACGTGGCGTTCAACCACTGGAAGATCGAGAACTACTTCGGCGACGGTCACCGCTGGGGCGTGAAGATCGGGTATGCCTATGAAGGCGCCCGCGAGCATGGCGAAATCGTGCCTCGCCCACTGGGTTCGGCCGGTGGCATGCGTCGCATTCAGGATTTCAGCGGCTTCTTTGACGAAACCACCATCGTGTTATGCGGTGACGCCATCATCGACCTGGACATCAACGCGGCGCTGTTTGAGCACCGCTCCAAAAAGGCCATGGCCAGCGTGGTGACGCTGGAAGTGCCGACCGACCAGGTCCAGAACTACGGCATCGTGGTGCCTGACAAAACCGGTCAGATCACCTCCTTCCAGGAAAAGCCAAAGCCAGAGGAAGCCAAATCGCGCCTCGCCAGCACCGGCATTTACCTGTTTGAGCCCAGCATCATCGACCTGATCCCCCCAGGCCGCGAGTTCGACATCGGCAGCCAGCTCTTCCCCATGTTGGCGGAGCAAGGCCTGCCGTTTTATGCCCAGAGCCGCCATTTCAACTGGATCGACATCGGCCGCGTGAGCGACTACTGGCAGGTGTGCCAGCGCGTGCTGCGCGGTGAAATCGCCCAGATGGACATGCCCGGCAAAGAAATCCGCCCGGGCGTGTGGGTGGGCCTGAACACCCGCATCGACTGGGACACCGTCAAGATCACGGGGCCGGTGTACATCGGCTCGGGCTCATGCATCGAGCCGGGTGTGACCATCGAAGGCCCAGCCTGGATCGGGCACGGCAGCCGCCTGCGCACAGGCAGCAAGGTGGTACGCAGCGTGCTGTTTGAATACACCCGCCTCAGCGAGGGGGCCACCTTCAACGAGGTGGTGGCATCGCCCCTGTACTGTGTCGACCGTCAGGGCAAAACCACCTACCAGGGTGACGAAAGCACGTCACTGCGTTGGGGCGACGCCCGGGCTTGACCAGACGATGATGGCGACATGCGGGACAATGCCCGCATGAGCAAGATCATCGTCACCGGCGCGGCCGGCTTCATTGGCATGCATGTGGCGCAAGCCCTGCTGGCACGCGGCGACGAGGTTGTCGGCATCGACAACCTCAACGACTACTACATACCGCAACTCAAACACGATCGCTTGGCACACCTGGCCCAACAGCCGGGCGCCGAGCGTTTTCGCTTTGAGCCCCTCGACGTGGCGGACAACGCGGCGCTGCAAACGTTGTTCGAGGGCACCCAAGCCACCGGGGTCGTGCACCTCGCCGCCCAGGCGGGTGTGCGCTACTCGATCACCAACCCACACGCTTACGCCCAGTCCAACCTGGTGGGCTTTGTGAACATCCTGGAGGCCTGCCGTCACCACGGCACGAAGCACCTGGTGTACGCCAGCAGCTCCAGCGTGTATGGGGGCAATGCGCGGATGCCGTTTTCCGAGCGTGACGGGGTCGATCACCCAGTGAGCCTGTACGCGGCCACCAAGAAGGCCAATGAGCTGATGGCCCACACCTACAGCCACCTCTACGGCTTGCCCACCACCGGCTTGCGCTTTTTCACGGTCTATGGCCCCTGGGGGCGGCCCGACATGGCGCCCATGTTGTTCGCCAAAGCCATCCTGGCGGGCGAGCCCATCAAAGTGTTCAACCACGGGCAGATGCAGCGCGACTTCACCTACATCGACGACATCGTCGCCGGTGTGATCGGAACGCTTGACCGGACTCCGCAGGCTGACCCTGGCTTCGATCGTTTGGCGCCAGATGCGTCAAGGTCATGGGCGCCCTACCGCGTGTTCAACATCGGTCGCAGCGAACCTGTTCAGCTGATGGACTTCATCCGCACGCTGGAGGACGCACTGGGCCGCTCAGCCATTTTGGACCTGCAACCCATGGCACCGGGCGATGTGGCCGCGACCTATGCCAACGTTTCAGCCCTGGGTGAGTGGACCGGTCTGCAGCCCCAAGTCGATCTGGCAGAGGGCATCCGACGCTTTGCCAACTGGTACCGCCAATACCACCTGGGTTAACGCGCGCCATTCAAACCGAAAAATCGAACGCGGCCCCCTTGTTTGGAGGGAGGGCTAGCCCGCGAAACGCGGCCTCAGATGGGCACAGCCACTGACGTTTGCCCTCATCATCATGACGATTCGTGGGTATCAGTATACGGGGGGCAACTCATGTCGGGTTGGATGCGTTCATTCAAAATCGCGCTCACCGCCATGGCGGCGGGGGTGCTCGCTGCCTGCGTGTTTGACTCGGTGGTGCCGGGCGACAAGCCCCAAAACAGCACACAAGCACACCGTTTTTTGACACAGGCCACGTTTGGCCCCGACCAGGCCAACATCGACCGCCTGACAGAGCTGGGCTACGACGCCTGGATCGACGAGCAATTCGCCAAAACGCCCGCCTTCACCTACCAGGCCTTCTTTGCCCAGCGCAACGCGGCACTCAAGGCAGACCAGCCCAACAACGCGGCGGTCAAGGCCAACCCTGAACAGGTGCTGGAGGCGTTTTACACCCGGGCCCTGACCGACCCTGCGCAACTGCGTGCTCGATTGGCCTTTGCCTTGTCTGAGATCTTCGTGGTCTCGTTTGGCAACGAGATCCTGGGCGGGCAAGCGCCAGAAATGGTTGCGGGTTACATGGACACGCTCGACGCGGGTCTCAATGGCACCTACCGCGAGTTGCTCGAACGTGTGAGCAAAAGCCCCGCCATGGGCGAGTACCTCACCTTCCGCAGCAATTACAAAGAAGACCCGTCCATTGGCCGCCACCCCGACGAGAACTACGCGCGCGAGGTGATGCAGCTGTTCTCGATCGGTGTGTACGAGCTCAACCCCGACGGCAGCATCAAGCTCAATGCCCAAGGCAAACCCATCGAGACCTACACACCAGACGACGTGCGCGGGTTGGCCAAGGTCTTCACGGGTTGGAGCAATTACCGCAGTGGCAGCTACGCCAGTCTGCCGGCCGCCGATTGCTTTGCATGGGCCTTGACCTGCCGTGACCCGGCTGGCTTCTACCAGCCCATGGTGGCTTATCCTGACTACCACTCGACCTCCGAGAAACGCTTCTTGGGAGTGACCTTGCCCGAACAGAGCACGCCTGATCCACAAGGCGATCTGACCGCAGCGCTCGACCGCCTGGCCACGCACCCCAACACGGCGCCGTTTATCAGTCGGCAATTGATCCAACGCCTGGTGACGAGCAACCCCAAGCCGGATTACATCGCCCGCGTGGCACAGCGCTTCACCGACACGGGCGGCAACATCAAGGAAACCGTCAAAGCGATCTTGATGGACAAGGAAGCGCGCTCGGACATCAGCCTGTTTGCCCCCGATGTGCTCAAGCAGCGCGAACCCGTGCTGCGCTTGACCGCCATCTTGCGTGCCTTCCGCTTCAACACGCCCACGCAATCGGTGTCAGCCAGCGTGACCGATGCCCCGGGCAGCCAGCGCGTGCCTTTTGTGTCGATCGGGGGCACGTCCGACCCGGCCATCTCACTGGGTCAGACGCCCCTGTTTTCGCCATCGGTGTTCAACTTCTTCCGCCCCGGCTACGCCCCGCCACAAAGCAGCACCGCGGCGCAGGGCATGGTCGCACCCGAGTTGCAGTTGGTCAGCGAAACGTCGATCACAGGCTATGTGAACTTCACGCGCGAGCTGTTGAGCAGCGGAGTGGGCCCGTATTGGGCGGTCGACATGGACGGCCAGTGTGGCGCGTTCACTCCCGCCCTGCAGCAGTACATCCAAGGCCTGAACCCCGCCATCGCGGCCAACAAGGCCTTGCAAACGGCCGCAGCCAACTGCAAGGTCGAGGGCATCACCCAGCGAGGGGTCACCCTGTCGTTCGTGGACCAGCGCACCGTCGCCGGTGACACCAACGCGCTGATCAACCATGTGGCCGACAAACTGGTCGGAGGTTCGATATCGACGGACTTGCGGCAGACCTTGTCTGACGCTTTGTTGACCCTGCCGGTGCCCACCCTGGCAGCCGACGGCAGCAACCTCGATGCGGTCAACAGCGCGCTGGACCAGCGCACGCGCGCTGCCATCCTGATCGTGGCCGTGTCCACAAATTTTCTTTTCACGAAGTGAGGCCGCCCGTGACACACAGCAATCGCAGGCAATTCCTTCGCGCCACCACCGCGCTGGCGAGCAGCACCGCCACGGGGGCCTGGATGGCCAACCTGGCGTCACTGGGGCAGGCATCGGCACAAGCGAGCGCCGTCAGCGACTACAAAGCCCTGGTGTGCATTTTCTTGGGCGGCGGCAACGACGCGCACAACACCGTGGTGCCCATCGATGCGCAATCGTGGCGCTGCTACAGCGCCACACGCGACCCGGCGGTGATCGCACAGCTCAATGGCACCACGCCACAAGCGGGCATCACGTCCATCGCCTTGGACCAGGCCGCTTTGCTCCAAATCAACCACCGCAACGCACAAGGCCTCAACAGCGGACGCAGCTTTGGTCTTCACCCACAGCTCAAACAGATTCAGCAGATCTACAACCAGTCCGGCGCGGCCATCGTGGCCAACATCGGCCCGCTGATCCAGCCCACCAGCAAAGCCGACCTCAACGACCCGAGCTACCCCTTGCCCACCGGCCTGTATTCGCACAACGACCAGACGGCGACGTGGCAATCGCTGGGCCGCGAAGGCACCACGGCAGGTGGCTGGGGCGGCCGCATCATGGACAGCCTGATCTCGCGCAACGTGAACCCGACGTTCTCATGCGTGGGCATCAACAGCCAAGCGGTGTGGCTCAATGGCACGCAGACCTCGCCCTACCTGCTGGGCACGGGCGGTGTCTTCAAAATGGGCAGCAACGACGGAACGGTGTTTGGCAGCACCGCGGTGTACGACGCGGTTCGCAAAACGGCCTCTGTGGACACGCGAGGCGAGCCCTTGGTGACCGACTACCTGCGCACGGCCAGCCGGGCACTGAGCAGCGAAGCCGCATTGAGCGCGCTGCCTCCGGCCACGCAAGCCCCATGGGGCACGCCGGGCACCACCAGCGCCACCGACCCGCTCTTGCAATACACCGAGCCCGCTGACGGCAAGCGCTACCTCAATCCGCTGGCCCTGCAACTGCAAGTCGTGGCCCGCATGATCGCAGCGCGGAACCAGAGCGCCATCGGTGCGCACCGGCAGGTGTTCATGGTCAACCTCGGGGGCTTCGACACCCACAGCGACCAGCTCAAGCAGCACGCCAGCCAGCTGGCCAAGCTCGACCATGCCGTGGGTTACTTCAACCAATGCCTGGCCCAAATGAGCGGCGGCGATGCGCGCCCACAAGTGACGACCTTCACCGCCTCTGAGTTTGGCCGAGGCTTGGTGAACAACGGCGACGGGACCGACCATGGCTGGGGTGGACACCACTTCGTGATCGGTGGCGCGGTCAAGGGCGGCGACATCTACGGGATGTATCCCAAGTTCCTGGCCTTCGACGGCGAGGGGGGCTTTTTCAGCGAGGACTTGCTGCAGAGCGGGGTGTTGCTGCCTTCGCTCGCAATCGACCACCTCATCTACACGCTGGGCAAGTGGATGGGCGTGTCAGAGGCCGACCTGGTGGGCACCACCGCGGGCACGGGGATCGCATCCAACCTGCAGAACTTCGATCGCACCACCTGGGACATCGGCTGCATGGTCTGAGGTGGCAGGCCCTATGCCGGCAGCGTGATCACAAAGCGGCTGCCGCCGCCCTCTCGGGCCTCGCACCTCACCTTGCCACCATGGCGTTCGGCAATTTGCCTCACCAGGCTCAGGCCCAGGCCCACACCGCCAGCGTGTTCGGCGTGGCCAGACAGGCGGTAAAACGGCTCGAAGATGCGGTCGTGCTGGTCTGCCGGCACACCCGGGCCACGGTCGCTGACCGAAACCACGATCTGATCGCGCGTTGCCTGCAAGCCCAGCACGATGTCCGGCCCGCCGTAGCGTTTGGCGTTTTCAAGCAGGTTGCGCACCGCACGGCGCAAGAGGCGCTCGTCCCCCGCATAGGGCCGATCGGCCCACTGTGTTGAGGCATCGACCTCGGCCCCCACGCGGCTGGCTTCTTCGGTGACCAGGCCCAGCAAATCCACCGGCTGGCGCTCGATGTGCGAGCGGGCATCGAGGCGACTGGCCAACAGCACCTCTTCGACCAAGGCATCGAGCTCGCGGATGTCCTGGTGGATTTCGTCTTTGAGTTGGGCCGCACGCTCAGGCGGCATCTCGGCCATGATGGACACGGCCATCTTCAAGCGGGCCAGCGGCGAGCGCAACTCATGGCTGGCGTTGGCCAGCAAGCTGCGGCTGGAGGTGACCAAGTCTTCGATGCGTTGTGCCGCCTCGTTGAAGCTGTGGGCCAGATCGGCCACCTCGTCCTTGCCTTCGACCGCCACACGGTATTGCAGCTGACCAGAGCCAAAGGCTTCCACCCCCGTGCGCAAGGCTTTGAGGCGACGCGTCAGGCGGTTGGCCACCGGCCATGCGCCCACGGCCACCGCCACGAACAACACGAACAAGGACAACAACAGGGCCGGAATGCCCTCAGCCATCCACGGAGGCACCAGCCAGCCGAAGGGCTCCAGCCAGGGGCGCGCCCTTGGAGGCGGAGGCAGATCGCCACGAACGCCCGGCCCGTCGTCTCGCATCACGCCGGGACCAACAGGGCCCATCATCCCTGCGCGCACAGACCGGGGCCGGATGAGCAGCAGCACCCGCCCGTCAGAGAGCCGCGCTTGCTGCAGGCGATCGCGCATCTCCGGCCGCCGGGTCAGGATGTCGGCCATCAACTCGGAGGTGGCGATCCGTGTGCCCTGCGCGGTCTCGAGGGCCATGGGCACCCGCAGGCGGTCGGCCCAGTCCAGAAAGACGCGGGCCTGCTCCTCGTGCGGCTGGTGTGCCTCGGGCAGGCTGTTTTCGATCAGCTCGCCCCAAGCGGCGGCACGCTCTCTGAGGGCGGCCTGCGCGGCCTGCGACTGCACGACGCTTCGCTCATGAGCCAGGTTGTGCTGCGCCAGCCAGCCAGAGAACAAGGCGAAAACCAACAGCACCGTGACCACGGCGAGGTAAATGCGCAGCGCCAAGGTCTTCATGGGGATTCGGTGTCGGCGTCTTGTTTCTTGGCGAACACATAGCCCACACCCCGCACCGTGAGGATGCGGCGCGGCTCTTTGGGATCGTCTTCGATGGCCGCGCGGATGCGCGAGATGTGCACGTCGATCGAGCGGTCAAAGGCTTCCAGCGGATGCCCCTTGAGCGAATCCATGATCTGGTCGCGGCTCATGACACGGCCCGGGTGCTGGGCCAGCACGCTCAACAGGTCGAACTGGTAAGAAGTGAGGTCACAGGCCTGCCCGGCCAGGCGAACCTGGCGCAGGCCCGAGTCGATCTCCAGGCGGCCAAAGCGCCAGACGTCGTCTTCTTCCGGCACCGGGCCAGTGCGACGCAGCAGCGCACGCAGACGCGCCAGCAACTCGCGCGGCTCGAAGGGCTTGGGCAGGTAGTCGTCGGCACCGATCTCCAGGCCCACGATGCGGTCGGTGGGCTCACCCCGGGCGCTGAGCATCAGCAAAGGCAGGCTGCGGGTCTTGGGCGAAGCGCGCAGCTCTTTGCACAGGTCCAGGCCATCGCCATCGGGCAGCATCAGGTCCAGCACGAGGGCGTCACAGGCCTGGCGAGCCAGCAGCTCGCGGCCAGCGGCCAAAGTCGGTGCGTTGGAGATCTGGTAGCCGTGGCTGCGCAGGTAGTCGCCCACCATGGCGCTCAGGCGCAGGTCGTCGTCGATCAGGAGGATGTGCTCGCTCATGGGGGGCATTGTCGCGCGGTCCATGCTCATTTCTCCGCTGGGTGCTGGTGATCAGGGGCCGAGGCACCGGGGCCACTGCCCATGCCGCGGTCCTTGCCCATCGGGCCATGGCCTTGCATGCGCTCCTTCATGCGGGCCAACATGCCTTGCTGGTGCTGGCGCATGCGTTCGGCCACCGTGGCGCGCTGGGCAGGGGTGAGCA
Organism: Burkholderiales bacterium; assembly: GCA_947377275.1. Lineage (GTDB taxonomy): Bacteria > Pseudomonadota > Gammaproteobacteria > Burkholderiales > Burkholderiaceae_C > Aquabacterium. The sequence goes on from CANCFV010000002.1 coordinate 75,982, forward strand.
CGTTGCCCACGTCGAGCATGGCTTGGGTCATGCGTTTGCTGACCTGCTCGTGGTGGCTGGACATGCTCTGACGCAGCTTCTCAGCGGCGGCGGCGTCCAGTTTGGGTTGCGCCCACAGGGTCAGCGCTTGCTCATGCAAGGCGCGCCCTTGCTCGTGCAGGGCTTTCAGGTCGGCCTGCGCCTTCTCGCTGATCTGCTTGATCTGGGTGCGCTGGGCATCGGTGGCCTTGGCCTCGTCCAGCAAGCGGTCAAGATGGCGGCCGGCAAAAGGCAGGCCTCCGGCGTGGTGCTCGCCCATGCCCGGGCCGTGTCCTTCGCCCTGCATGGCCATGGGGGCACCGCGATCGGCACGGTCTGGCGCATCGGCCCAGGCGCTCAAGCTCAGGGCCACCGAAGCAGCCGTGGCGGCCACCAATCCGCCCAATGCCCACATGGCCCGTTGGCCTGACGTGGGTGGCGATGCATGCGCGGTCGGGGTGGAGCGGTGGCTGTCAGCGGGGGTGTGGGGCGTCGTCATGTCGGTGTCCTGGTGTGGCCGCGCCGCCTGAGCGGTGGGGCCGGTGGGGCGAGTCGTTCAAGGTCTCGCCATGGGTTCATGCTCACGCCGGGGGGTAAACCGGCTGTGGTGGTGGGGTAAAGATGTGTGAACGCCGCGCCTCGAATGGGGCCGGCATATGCAAAAAGCACGCAAGCACACTCAGGAAGATTCCTTGTTGGCCAACCCCCTCGTCGGTATCTTGAAGGCCTACGCAGCAGACACCGAAAGGGGCACACCATGGGCATCACCGCCATCAACGTACGCAACCAGTTCCGAGGCAAGGTCAAAGAAGTGATCGAAGGGCCCGTGGTGTCAGAGGTCGAGGTCGAAACACCGTCTGGCCTGATCGTCACCTCGGTCATCACCACGCGCTCGGTGCGCGAGCTGGGCCTGGTGCCCGGCAAAGAAGTGATCGCCTTGATCAAGTCGACCGAAGTGTCGATCGCCGCGCTGTGAGGCCATCGTGTCGATCCGCGTGCTCATCGTCCCCGGGCTGAACGACAGCGGGCCCGCCCATTGGCAAACCTGGCTGCAAACGCAGTACCGCGGTGCGGTGCGTGTGAAGCAGGCCCAGTGGGATCGGCCTGAGCTCGATGCCTGGGCCGAACGCATCGAACAGACCCTGGCACGGCACGCGAGCGACACGACGTGGATCGCCGTGGCCCACAGCTTCGGCTGCTTGGCCCTGGCCCGTCATTTGGCCTTGCGCTCATCGCTGCCAGGTTTGGCGCACCGCAAAGGCATCCAGGCTGCCCTGATGGTGGCGCCAGCCGACCCGATCAAATTCGGCGTCAGCAGCCGGCTGCCCGCCCACGGCCTGGGCATCCCATCGACCCTGATCGGCAGCGAAAACGACCCGTGGATGCCGCTGGAGCGTGCGCAATTCTGGGCGCAGCTGTGGGGCACGCGCTTTCAGAACCTGGGCGAGGTGGGCCACATCAACACCGAATCGGGCTTCGGCCCCTGGCCGCTGGCCCGCTTCAAGGTGGACCAGATGATCCGCGACCAGCAGCGCCAGCACCGGCTGGACCGCGCGCACCCCATGGAGCTGAGCTACGCCGTTTGAGCGGGCTACCCCCAGCCTGGGAAGGCTGGGCTGACAGCGCGGGCGTCGTGCCGTACAGTCATGGTCTTGACCGCATCTGGCGACACGCCCGCATGACCGACCATTACACGACCCTGGGGGTCGGCAGCGCCGCCTCGCTGGCCGACATCAAAAAGGCCTTCCGCCAGCAAGCTTCGCTGCACCACCCCGATCGCAACAGCGATCCGCAAGCCCCTGCGCGCTTTCGGGCGGTGCAAGAGGCCTACGATGTGCTGGCGGACGCCGACAAGCGCCAGGCCTACGACGACAATCGGCGCCGCAACCTGCTGGACGACCCGCTCGCCACGGCACGCGACATCTGGCAAAACTACTTCACCCCCCTGGTGTGACCCCCTGTGAGCATCTCTCCCTTCTTCCTTGAACTGCGCTCGGCCTACCAGGCCGAACTCGACGACCTGACCTTTGACTCCGAAGGCAAGGGCGTGCTGCGTCAACGCCTGGTGGCCAAACGCAAAGAACTCGGCTTCCTGATCCAGATGATGGAGATCAGCCCCGAGATGGTGGCCGTGGTGTTTCACCAAGGCATCACCGTGCGCGAACCCCACGTCATCCAGCAACTGCTGGGCTGCGACGCCGACGAGCTGCTGCCCTGGGACGCCGTGCAAGGCGCAGTCGAGCTCGCCCCTTGGGCCCAAGAGCTGGCCGACCGAGTGTTGGCCGAGCCCGCAGGCCCCTGGTTCATGAGCCTGTGCGCCGCGCTGGAGTACATGTTCCACAAGGTGGACGCCTCGCAGCACAGCCGCGATGACCACGGCGATGACGACAACGAGCGCGACGACCAAGACGGTGACGACGACCGCAACCCGCTGGACGCAGATGACCTGGGCGACGACGACGGCCGCACCCGCGAAGAGGCCGGCGCCGACTGGCTGGCCGAACACGGCTTCGACCGCAAAGACTGAGCCCGAGGACACCCCATGAGCCAACACCTTGCCCTGATCGCCAAGACGCAAAGCCTGATCGCTGCGGGCGACATCGTCGGCGCCGAAGCCACATTGGTCGACCTGGCCGACAAGGAAGGCGACGGCGCGCTGATGGTCGTGCTGGAGCAACTGCCGCCCAAAGACATCTTGGCCGTCATCCGCGAATACGACGCGTCCAAAGAATCGATCATCAACATGATGGTCACGCCCGAGCAGTTTGCGAAGGCCGTGGTGATCGAGAAGCGCTACAAAGACCTCAGCCGCACCCACCTGCGCGGCATGATGAACTCGGTGATCTTCCACCCCGAGAACGACCCCATCGAGTTTCTGAACAAGCTGGGCGACACCGAAGGTGGCAGCGAAGCGCTGGCCGATTACTTCTCTGAAAAATGGAGCCGCATCGAGGCCTTTGCCCGCACTGGCCGCTTTGACGCGGTCGACGACGATGGCCAGATGCTGACCGAGACCGAGCTGATGGCCTCGGCCTACGCCCGCCCGGTGATGGACCAGGACGAAATCTCTGACCAAGACTGGATGGAGCTGGCCTGGCTGCTGCGCTACGAGTGCCCCGACCTGTTCACCGAGATGCTGCTGGTGCTGCGAGCCAAGGTGCGTGCCTTTGAGAACGGCGAAGAAGCCTACGACGAGGAAGACGAAGGCGACGGCAAGGTCGACCTGGCCGACACCGACCGTGGCCGCATCACCACCGTGGTGCTGGACTCGGACGAAGAATCCGCCATCTGAGGCACCTGCTCCCACGACGCCCCAAAGCCCCGCACAGACCCGACCCAGACCCCGATGAGCGAGCACGCCCTGCCCGACCCCACCAGCCCATCCGGCGCCACCGTCTCGCTGTTTGACGCACGGCCTTTTTTTGAAAAGGCGCTGCAGCACGGCGTGCGCCACGGCATCATCGACCAGGCCAAGCTGGAGGCCATCGGCCGCGATGCGCCCAAAGGCATGGTGCAAATCGCCGCCTACTTTGGCAGCGAGTTTTTGCGACCCGAGCTGGAGCGCGCGCGCGAACGCATCGTCAACCTGGTCAGCCTGTACCTGGAAGACTCGTGTGGTGGCGACCTGAACCTGGCCGCGCAATCGCTGCGCGACCACAGCTTCTTGTCGCGCTCCAAAGGCGGCTCGGACATGCTCAAGCGCCTGATCGCGATGCCGCAGACCAGCCACTTCGCGATGAACGAGCGCACGGGCTTCACCGACGACCACATCCCACAGTTGGGCAAGTGGACGCTGCGCAGCATCATTGAGTACCGCGCCGAGCTGGCCCGCCGCACCCACGCTGCACACCTGATGGAAGCCGCCTTGTGGCTGGCCGAAGACCTGGGCTTTGACGCCGACGAGCTGGCCGAAGCAGGCACCGATGCCGATGCCGTGATCCGCACCGCGCTGCTCATGTTGGCCCATGGCCAGGCCGAGATGCCCGACTGGCGCAGCTTCGGCAACGTGGTCTTGAACCTGCGCAAAAAGGCGGGGATTGATGCCAGCGCGGTGCGCATCGGCATGCCCGCCGACCTGCCCGCGCACCTGCACGGTGTGGTCGACGAGGTGCGGCAATCGCTGCTGGCCGATGTGCCCGCCATGCTGGACGCCGAGGTGCAGATCCGCAAGCTGTTCCACCAAACACCCGCCTTCATGGGGCGCTACTTCTGGATCGAGAGCGGCCTGGCCGAGGTTGACCACCACGAGCGCACGGCCTCGACCACCTGGAAGAAGGTGACCGGCGGGCACAGCGACGAAGGTGCTTTGCTGACGCTGTTTTTGTGCGTGGCCACTGGCGCCAAGTCACCCAAAACCTTGCTCACCGAAACGCAAGCCAAGACCTTGGTGCGCAAGGTGCGCAAGGCCGGCAAAACCGGCATCGACGTGGACGCGGCCCTGCACTACATCGAAGCCCACGCGCCTGCGGCCTACCAAGCCGACTACGCGCAGCTGTGGCGCAGCTTTGTGGACGAAGCCCGCGCCACCTTGCAAAGCGATTCAGATTACGAGCTCAACGACGCCATGGCCTTGCTGCGCCGCGAGTGCCATGTGAGCTAAGGCGGGGCAAAGCGCATGGCCCGCCCCGGTGACCTGGCTCAAGCGCGGACTGCGGGCACGGTGCGCTGCAAGAAGGCGATTTCATCGGCCACGACTTGTTCAAACGCCGCGCCAACGTAGATGTCGAAGTGGCCCTGGGCGTAACGCTTGACCGTGCCTTTGGGCGCCTTGCTCACATGTGTCAAGGTGCGCCCCGAAGGCGCCACGGTGTCCTTGTCGCACACCACAAAAAAGGCCGGGCACGTCAGTGAGGCCGCGCGGCGGCCGGGGTAGTAGGTGGTGATCTGCAAACCAAAGCGGGCGGCCACCTCGTTGGGCACGGCCTTGCCTGGCGGCTTGAGCGCCAGATAGCCGGGCTCGGCATCGTGCGAGCTCATCAAGGCGGCCGAGCCTGGTTTGCCGCACAAGGGCACCATCACCGGCGCCTTGCCCACCCACGAGCCCAGCACGTCGGCCAGCGCCAGCGCAGAGACCTTGGCGCCGCTGACCGGCCCCAGCGCCAGCGTGGAGGCCAAACCGTCGGTAAACGGGCACTGCGAGACCACGGCCGAGACCTTGCCATCGGCCGCGCCCACCGCGATCACATGCCCACCGCTGAACGACGAGCCCCACAAAATGGTTTGCGATCCGTCGACCTCAGGGCGGCTGCGCGCGCAGGCCAAAGCGGCGTGCCAGTCTTGCAATTGCTTGTTGACGTCCAGGATCTGGCGAGGCTGGCCTTCGCTGTCGCCAAAGTGGCGGTAATCGAAGACCAGACAGGCGTAACCGGCCTGGCAGAAACGCTCGGCAAAGGCATCGAGCCGCATGGTGCGCACGGCACCCAGGCCGTGGGCCATCACGATCACCGGGGCCTTGGCCGCGCCTGCTTGCGCTTCGGGCACATAAAGCCAAGCGCTGCACTGCAGTCCACCGGAGGGAAATTGGATGTCGAGTCGCTTCATGCTGAGGATTGAGATCAAATGTTGGAATGGACTCCAACATTGTGGGGTGTTAAAGCCAATCCGGTGGATGCCGCCGCACTGACCACCGAAGAAGTGGGTGGGCACGCGGCGCTCCTGATCGCCATCACCGAATCCGCCCGCCAACGACCCGATGCCTTCCAGGTGTTGCTCAACCCGCCCGAAGGCCCTGAAATCATGGCCCGCGTGGCGAGCTTGGTGCATGAACAAAACAGCAAGCAGAGATCGGCCGGAGCGACATCGACCCCGACCGCACCGCCACAGCGCTGTGGGCCAGGATGCGCATCCTGCGCAGCAGGCTTGACGCACCCCGAAAATCCTGCACTTTGAAAGAGGCTTTTCACCCAGGGTGCAACCCCCGGCAAATGGGTGCCCTATTTGTAAAGTCACGTTCATAATCTGTGCGTGCCCGCTTCCTCACGCTGCCCTCACCCATGAGACGTACCTGGACGATCCACACCACCGTCGGTGCCTGTCTCGCCTTGACTTGCGCCATGGCGGCACAGGCCAAGGACCACGAGCGCGTCGCATCGGAAGACGACTACTTTGGCAACGTCCCGGTGGTGCTGACAGCCAGCCGCCTGGACCAGCCTTTGAACGAAGCACCGGGCGCCATCACGGTCATTGATCGCAACACCATCCGCTTGACGGGTGCGCGCACGGTGGCCGAAGTGCTGCGGCTGGTGCCTGGCTACCTGTCGGGTGGCCGCAATGGCGCCAACCCGGGCGCCTCGTACCACATCCCCTTGGATGACTACGGCACACGCAACCTGGTGTTGATCGACGGCCGACCGGTGTATTCGTCGGTGTACCTGGGCGACACCCACCGCGGCATGCTCGACGTGATGGTGGAGGACATCGAGCGCATCGAAGTGCTGCGAGGCGCGAACTCGGCGGCCTACGGTGCCAACGCCATGTTCGGTGTCATCAACATCATCACCCGCCACAGCGCTGACACCACAGGCACGGAGCTGTCATTCGCCTCGGGGAACACCGGGATCCGAGACCGACGCGTGCGCGTGGGTGGTGGCGATGAAAACGCCAGCTTCCGACTCTCTGCGGGCGACCAACGAGACACTGGCTACTTCAATGCGTTTGATGACAAGAACTTGAGTCAGCTGCATGGCCGAATCGACTTCAAGCCCAATTTCGCCGACGATCTGATGCTGACGGCTGGGGTGTCTTACCTGTCTGCCGGCGACGGCTTCCCAGGTTCAAACGGCAACCCCTTGCACACCATCCACACACGCGACAGCTACGCCAATTTGGTTTGGCGCCGCCAACTCAGCAGCACCGACGAGCTCCAGATCTCCGCCAATTACATGGAAGATTGGAAGGACGACGACACCCCCTACCCGCTGCTGCCCAGCGTGCTGTTGGACTTCGGTGGAATCGGTCGGCGCACCAACCTGGAGGTGCAACGCAAGACGGGCCTGAGCCCTGACGTCCGTGCGGTGTTCGGTGCCGGCTACAAACGCGAAGAAGCCAAATCACAGGCGCTTTATGCGCGAAACGACTGGATCGGCTCCCATGAAGAGCGGGTGTTTGGCACGCTGGAATGGCGAGTGACGCCTCAATGGCTGCTCAACACCGGGCTGTTCGTGGGGCAGCAAAGCCTGGCGGGGGGCTACACCGCACCGCGCTTGATGGTGAACTGGCTGCCGTCACCCGAGCACACCTTCCGAGCGGGTGTGACTGATTCGTACAGACCCCCCAGCCTGTACGAGTACAGCGCCGACGTTCGCTACTACAACGGTGGCACCCTCCTGGCCCAGACCGATGTGGCCCGCGGCGACGCCCAACCTGAAAAGCTGCACAGCCAGGAAGTTGGCTACCAAGGACGCTTCCAGGGCGTCAGGCTGACACTGGACGTCCGTGCATACCACGAGCGCATGACTTCAATCATTCAGCGAACGCCTTACCAGCTGGCCTACTCGCTGCCCAGCACGGGCAGCGAAGCGTTCAATTATGAAAACAAGCCTGGGCTCGACATCGCCGGCCTCGAGTACCAAATGCGCTGGAAACCCTTTGAGGCCAGCGAAATCTGGATCAACCAAAGCTTCTCCCACATGCGCTGGGACGATGAAGGGCTCAACGCCAAAAGCGAGCGCATGCCACCCAAATACGCCACCACGGTCGCATGGTTTCAGGGCTTGCCCGGCCAATGGCGCCTGAGCGTGATCTACCAGTACCTTGGCAGCATGACCTGGCGCGAAGAAGGCAACCTGATGCGGCCCACACACAGGACCGATGTGCGCCTGACCTACCCCTTCCGCATCGGCCCCACCAAGGCAGAAGCGGCCATCACCGTGCAATCGGCTGAAGGTGATCAGCCCTTCTTTCTGCCGTCCAGGGGATTTGAAGCCCCGCGCAGAACCTTCCTCACCCTGAGACTGGAGTTCTGATCTGCTCGCCCAGCGCCGCTCCTTGACCCTGGCCATCGGCTTGGCACTGGCCGGTGTGGGTCGTCGCGCGCTCGCCGGCAACGAGTCGTTGGTGTGGTTGCTGCTATCTGACCACTCGCCCACTTACCTCGAAGCGGCCAATGCGCTGCAAGCAGAATGGCGACAAGCCACCAGAGGCAAAGACCTGTTGCTGCTAGGTCCATCTGAATTGCCTGCCGGCCCACCACCTGCGGCATTGATCACCCTGGGCAGCGCCGCCTTGCGCGTGGCGGCCGAGCGCGTTGACACTACCCCGGATTGGGCGCGTGTGCCCGTGCTCAGTGCCCTGATCCCGCGCGAGGGCTTCAACGCGATCTGGAAGCACCCCAGCGCCTGGGTCTCAGCGGCCTACCTCGATCAGCCCTTTGAGCGCTACCTAGACCTGATCCGACGCGCCCTGCCCCGCGCCACCAGGGTCGGCGTCTTGCTCGGGCCCCAATCGATGGGCATGCGCGCCGCCCTGGTCAAAGCGGCCAGCGACCGTGGCCTGCTGCTGGTCACCGGCACCGTGATGCGCCCGGATACCATGTACGCCAGCCTGCGCGCGGTGCTGGCCGAATCGGAAGTGTTGCTGGTCTTGCCCGACAGCCCCGTCGCCGACCCCTCGGGGGTGCAAAACATGCTGATCACGGCCTATCGCCAGCGTGTGCCCGTGGTGACTTACTCGCCGGCCCTGGTCAAAGCGGGCGCCACCCTGGGCTTGTACGCCAGCCCATCGCAAGTCGGACGGCAGGTGGCGAGCATGCTCAAGGTACCGCTCCAAACCAGCAACTGGCCGGCACCGCGCACCGCCGATGGCTTCACCGTGGCCGTGAACGACCAAGTGGCCCGCTCACTGGGGCTGGACGTCCCCGAGGTGTCGGCACTGACCGAAGCCCTGCAACGCCTGGAGAGCAGCAAATGACGCTGCACCTGGGTGGCATTCGCCTGCGCTTGTGGCTGGCCACGGCCTTGCCCGCCATGCTGGTGATCGCGCTGTTGGCCATTGGTGTCGCCTCACAGTACGGCGATCGCATGGCCGAAGCCCTGAAAGACCGTGGTGTGGCGTCGGCCAGGCAACTGGGCAGCGCGGCAGAATTCATGCTGTTTGCGGGCGACCACGATGGCCTGCGCCGACTGGCCGAGGCGGCCATGCGCAGCGACCCCCAATTGCGCGGCGTCGCGATCTACGATGCGAGCGGCCAGATCAGGGCATCGGCAGGTCATGTCTCGGCGAGCATCCCGCCCCTCACCGCCGATTTGCAAGTGCAATTGGACCAACAACTGGTGGTCGCCCAACCCCTCTACCCCATTGCCATGGCGGTAGACGACCCCTACGCGCCCAACACCCACACAAGCCCACCAGGGGCTGCACACACAGGCCGCCTGACCGGACATGCGGTGCTGGAGATGTCCTTGCAAGCCTTGGCGCAGCAAAAGCGCGAACTGCTGATCTGGACCTTGGCCACAGCCACAGGCGGCCTGCTTCTGGCCGGGGTGCTGGCCACCTTGATCGCCTCTGTGGTGACCACGCAGATTGGCCGCATCAACCGTGTGGTCGAACAGGTGCGACGCGGTCAGCTCGACGCGCGCGTGAACGTGCGCGGCAGCGGGATCATGCAGCCCCTGGCCATCGGCATCAACAGCATGATCGAGCGCATTGCGGTCACCCAAGAGCAACTGCAGCAGCAGATCGCGCAAGCCACGCAAGAGCTGCGCGCGCAAAAGGAAGCCGCAGAGCAAGCCGCGCGCACGGATGCACTCACCGGCGTGGCCAGCCGCCGGGCGTTCACCGAAGTGGCTGAGGCCGAGATGCAACGCGCGCTGCGCTACCGCACAGAGCTGTCGCTGCTGATGATGGACCTGGACCACTTCAAGGGCGTCAATGACACCCATGGACATGTCACGGGCGATGCGGTGCTGGTGAGCTTTGCGCAAACGGTGCTGCAGCAGGTGCGCAAGGTCGATTTGGTGGCGCGCTTGGGCGGAGAAGAATTCGCCGTGCTGCTGCCCAACATCACCGCCGAGCAATCGATGGCACTGGCCGAGCGCATCAGGCTGGCCTTTGCCAACAGCCCGTTTCATGTAGACGGCCAGCCCTTGCATTTCAGCGTGAGCATTGGCGTGGCTCAGTTCGATCCCAAAGAGCTGACCCTCAATGGCTGGCTGAGCCGCGCTGATGCGGCGCTCTACCGGGCCAAGGCGCGCGGGCGCAACTGTGTGGAGCTGGCGCCAGCTGTGGCCGAGTGAGGTGCCTGGCTCGGCGCCGATCTGGGTCAGACCACACTGACCTTTCGAACCAGCCGCTCGAGCAGGGCGGGCGAGAGCCGCCCCAGGTACACGGCCAAGCGTTCTTTGCCGGCAATCACGATGCGGCCTCGGCCACGCGCCAGCCCGTCCACCGCTTTGCGTGCAAAGACTTCGGCGCTCATGGCTTTGTCTTGCTGCGCATCGACCTTGCCGTGAGGCGTGCCGTCAGAGGTCAAGGCCGACAGGCTCACATTGGTTCTCACAAAACCCGGGCACAAGACCGACACCTTCAAGCCAGCGGCATGCACCTCGGCCCGCAAAGCATCGTGAAAACCAATGATGGCGTGCTTGGCCGAAGCATAGGCCGACCGGTAAGGCGTGGCCACCAAGCCGACCACCGACGACACCGCAACCAGATGCCCTGAGCCTCGGGCCAGCATGTGCGGCAACACCATTTTGGCCAGCGCGACCGGCCCGAAGAAGTCCAGCTCCATGATCTGCCTGTCCACTTCAACCGAGGTGTCCTTGACCAAAGCACGCTGGCTCACACCGGCATTGTTGATGAGCATGTCGATGTGGCCGAAGGTCGACAGCACCACCGCGGTTTGCTCGCGAAAACGGCTCTGGTCTGTCATGTCCATCGCAAGGACCAGGTGCTTGTCAGGCCTGTCGCAGCGCAGCCTCACAGACTCAAGCACATCGGCCCGGCGAGCAGACAAGACGAGAAGCGCACCACGTCGTGCCAGCTCATACGCCATGGCCTCGCCAATGCCAGATGAGGCGCCGGTGATCCAGATCACCTTATTTTGAAAATCGTTCATGCAAGAGCTTTCAGACTCAAGGGGTCAAGTGGCTTGTGAGGGCAGGCGCTGCGTTCGCACCAGCAGTGAATCAGGGGGGAGTTGCACGGCCTGGATGGGCTTGTCCACGAGCTTGCGAGCGGCCGCACGCGTCATGCCCAGGCCGAGCAGGATGTGGAACGTGATCTCTTGTGGATACGCATCTGTCAGGTCCGATCGCATGCTCAGCGACAACAAGGCCGCACTCGTTGTGCCCACCACCAGGTCCAGCCCCAGCATGGGGTCGGTCAGCTGGAAGCGGCCCGTCGCTGTGGCATCCAGCAGGTCGCGCAGCAGGTAGCCCAAGGCCGGCAAGTGATCCATGCTGCGGGTCACACCCACACGCGAGATCAAGCGCCCCGCGTGCGGAAAGTGCCGGGCCGTTTGCAGCACCATGCGCACGCCACAGGCCAAGCGCTCTGCGGGGTCGGTGCGATCGGCAATGGCCGCATCCACCAAAGAAAGCAACTCGTTGCCCACCAGCTCTAGCACGGCCGCCATCACCTCTTCGGTGGTTCGGAAGTAGTTGTAGAAGGTGCCCCGCGAGACCTGCGCCTGCGCGATCAAGTCTTCAATGACGCTCGCGTCAACGCCCTTCAAAGAGAAGACCTCCATGGCGGCCTCGATGAGGCGCGTTCGCATGCGCTCGCGTTTTTCTGCCGCAACGCGGGTGCGGAAATCGGGTGTGCTCATGCCGGCAGGTTAGCTGATGGGACTCAGTAGAAACGACAGGGTTGTCACAATGACGAATATGTCATTATGATATCAATGCGTGACGATCAGCAAGTCCAACAGCTCAGCACAAACACCTATGAGTGACAACAAGGTCCTGAGGGCCCCACCCGAATACCCAGAAAGCGCCTTGCCTGCGCATGTGCACAGGCTCGCGCGGCCTGCAGCCCAGCAAAAGGCCACGCAGTTGGCTTTTCTGCGCTTTGACAAGGCCGATCTGGACGAAGCACAGCGCTTTTGGAGCGACTTCGGATTGATCCCAGTTTCACGCACCGCTGACCAGTTGGTGATGCGCGGAGCAGGTTCGGCACCTGCGATCCTGATGGCGCGCAAAGCCAAGGTGTCGCGTTATGTGGGCGCGGCCTTCACGGTGGCGTCAGACACCGACTTTGCCCGCCTGCAACGCGACAGCGGTGCGCAGCCCTTGGCCGCCAACGCGGTGCCCGGTGGCGCGCGTGGCGTGAGCCTGCTCGACCCCGATGGCAACGAGGTCTGGTTGATCACCGATTGGGGCGCGGTGGACCCCTTGCCTCTGCGAGCGCCCAAGCACCATGACATGAATGCCCTGGGGCAATCCATTCGGCTCAACGCCACGGTGCGCACGTACATCGAACCGGCCACCGTGGGGCGCTTGGGGCACGTGGTGCTGCAGACCACAGACTTTCACACCATGGCCGATTGGTACATGCGCCATCTGGGCTTGATCCCCTCCGATGTGCAGTACCTCGACGATGGCGCACCGTTCCTCACCTTCTTCCGTTTGGACCTGGGTGACACCCCAGTCGACCACCACTGCGTGGTCATCGCCGGCGGCTTGGAGGCCTGTTACGAGCACAGCGCCTGGGAGGTGACCGACCTGGACGCACTGGGTCAAGGCCAGCAGGTGCTGCGTGTCAACGGCCATGAGCACATGTGGGGCATTGGCCGGCACCTGCTCGGCAGCCAGTTGTTTGACTACTGGCGGGATGCCGACGGGTACGCCTTTGAGCACTACACCGATGGCGACCTCTTCACGTCTGAGCGCGAAGCGCATTACGGCCCATTCACCACCAGCGCACTGTGGGCCTGGGGGCAAGACGTGCCGGCCAGCATGTTTCCGGCCAAGACGCCCGCCATGTTGTGGCGCGCGCTCAAGCTGCTGCGATCGGGGCGCGTGAGCCTCAAGCGCCTGTTGATGATGGGCAAGGTGATCGACACCCCCACCCGTCCATGGCGGTAACGCCCAACGCCTCCTCTACCCAAACACCTCTAACCCAACGAGTCTGACATGGCCACTCCACTTGTTCGCTACATATCACCCGCTCAACCCGGGCAAGCCCAATGGGGCGTTTTGTTTGACAGGCGCATTGCACCTTTGCCTGACACCTACGCCACCACAGCCGACCTCATCCGACATGGACAAGCACAAGCGCGTGGCATGACCGTGGCGCAGGCCACCGTGTCGATGGATGACGTCAAGATCCTGTCGCCCATCACGACGAACCAGCAGTTTCTTTGCCAGGGCATCAACTACGGTAGCCATGTGCGCGAGTCCGGCCTGGACCCGGCCAACATCCCTTTCAACACCTTCTTCACCAAGGCATCTTCGTCGTTGACCGGGCCGTATGACGACGTCGTCCGACCCGCTCATGTCAAGCTGCTGGACTACGAGATCGAGTTGGGCGTGGTGCTGGGCCGCGACCTGACGGCGGGCGTTCAAGTCAAGCCAGATGGCTTGCACGAAGTGCTGGCTGGCATCACCATCGTCAACGATGTTTCGGCACGCGACGTGCAGTTGCCCCAGGGTCAGTTCTACAAAGGCAAAAGCTACCGAACGTTCGGACCTGCTGGCCCCGTGCTCTTGCTGCTGGAGCCCGCCGAGTGGCAACGTTGGCCCGAGCTTCACATGCAGTTGAGCGTCAATGGCCAGGTCCGCCAAGACGCCTATTGCCGCGACATGCTGCACCAGCCTCACGCCACCGTGAGTGAGTTCTCTGCCTTGCAAGACCTGCATGCGGGCGACTTGATCGCAACCGGCACGCCCGCCGGTTGCGCAGCCAAGGCGCGCGGCAAGTTGTCGATGTTCGTGGCCAACCGCATCTTGTCTGAGCCCACCAAGTGGAAGCTCTTCGTCAAGGGCGGCATCAGCAACCCCATGTTCTTGCAGCCCAATGACGTGATGACGCTGAGCATCCGCACCGATGACGGCACCTTGAATCTGGGCCAACAACGCAATGTGGTCAAGTCAGCATGAGCCCTGCACAGCGCTTGCTTTGCCTTGCGCCAGGCAGCCCGGCGACCTTGGCGATTCGGCCCTTCGATTTGCCCGCGCCGAAAGGCGAGCAAGTGCGGGTGCGGGTTCAAGCCACCTCGGTCAACCCCATTGATGCCAAGCGCTCAACGGGCTACGGGCAGCGCCTGCTGGGGCTCAAAGGCGCGGCGAGTTTCCCACTTGTGCTGGGCAACGACCTGGCAGGCATCGTTGAATCGGTGGGCATCGACGTCACCACCTGCAAGCCCGGCGACCGGGTGTTCGGCCTGGTCCCCACCGGGCGGCAAGGCGCGCATGCCAGCCTGGTGATGGCTCAGGCCAAACACCTGCGCCTGGCCCCCGCAAACTGCGCATTTCAAGACCTTGCCGCGCTTCCCTACACCTTCACCACGCTCTGGCGGGCGCTTCAAGGCGTTGGCTTGAACGAGCTGAACGCCAAAGGCAAAGAGGTGTTAGTTCACGGCGCGTCGGGTGGGCTGGGGCAACTGGCCCTGCACCTGTTGACGCGCTGGGGTGCCAGGGTCACGGCCGTGTGCAGCACCGCACATGTTCAAACATGCCAAGACCTGGGCGCTGCGGTGGTGGTGGACAGAACGCAGCGGGCCTTGTCGACCTTGCCCGTCGTCTACGAAGTCAGCCTGAACTTTGCCGCCTGGCAAGACGAGGCCGCCTTGGTCAGCCGGCTCAAGCCAGGCGCCATGGGCCACGCCACCACGGTGCACCCACTGCTGGCCAGCCTTGATGCGCAGGGTTGGCTCAAAGGCGGATGGGACGTGGTCCGCGCGTGGTCGGCCATGCGTGGCCTGGCCAAGTCGGCAGGAGGCCCCGGCACCCGCTATGCCTGGACCGTGTTTCAGCCCAGCACCCAGGCGCTTGACGCCCTCGAACAACTGCTCTTGGCCAACCGTGGCCTGCGCTTGCCCATTGGCTTGATTGTCCCGCTCGCTGAAGGCGAAAAAGCCTTTGCGCATGTCTCGCAGCAGCGCGCCGGCCGTGCGGTTCTCCTGCCTGCATGAAGTTTCGGAGTACACATGTCTCACCTCCCTTCTGAAGTAGATGTCCTCATCGTGGGCATGGGGCCCACTGGAGCCGCCCTGGCGCAGCTCCTGAATCGCTACGGCACCAAGACACTGGTGATCGACAAGGCCCAAGAGATCTTCCAGGCACCACGTGCGATCTCGCTGGACAACGAAGCCCTCCGCGTGCTTCAAATGTGCGGCCTTGAAGACGATGCCTTTGACAAGGTCGCCATCCCAGAAGTGCGCATGCACTCGCCAACGTTTGGCCAATACAGCCGTGCCGTCACCGCGGGCTCTATTGACGGGCATCCGAAGCTGGTCACGTTCTTTCAGCCTCAGTTGGAGCAGGTGCTCAGAGAGCGCCTGAAGGAGAGTCGCCACGTCAGCGTCTCACTGGGGGTGTCCTTGGTTTCGTTGACACAAAGCACCGACGAAGTGGTGGCTGAGCTCCAAACCGAAGGCGGCCAATCACATCGTGTGCGGGCAAGTTACGTTGTGGGTGCGGATGGCGCCAACTCCCTCGTTCGCCGCATCCTGGGGCAAGAGTTCAAGGGCAAAACCTTCGCCGAAGATTGGCTGGTGGTCGATGCCAAGCAAGTGCCCACGCCCATCGACCACGTCGAGTTCATTTGTGACCCGCACCGGCCAACGCCCCACATGGTTGCGCCCGGCGGGCGTCAACGTTGGGAGTTCAAACTCAAGCCTGGCGAGACCCGCGAGCAGATGGAGCACCCCGACATGGTCCAACGCCTGCTTCGGCCGTGGACCCAAGGCAAGGACATTGAAATCGAGCGGGTGGCCGTGTACCGCTTCCACGCGCGGGTGGCCGACAGGTTCAAAGTCGGACGCGTTCTGTTGATCGGCGATGCCGCGCACATCACCCCACCCTTCGTGGGTCAAGGCCTGGTGTCTGGCTTGCGCGATGTCGCCAACCTCGCCTGGAAGCTGTCTTGGGTCTGCCAAGGCTGGGCCCGGCCATCCTTGCTCGACACCTATGACCAAGAGCGGCGCCCCCATGCCAAGGCCATGATCGACCTGGCCAAGATGATGGGTCGCCTGGTCATGCCCAGCAACCATGCTGCGGCCTTCGTGACGCATGGCTTCATGAGCATGATGACCCGCATCCCTCGCCTGAAGCGCTTGTTTGAGAACCTCGAGATCAAGCCACCCAACCAGTTCAAGGTGGGCTGCTTCGTCAAGCCCCTGCGTGGCGCGCCGCTGCGGCGTGGCGGCCAGATGCCCCAGGTGTGGCTCAAGCCACAGACTGGTGGCGAAGTGGTGCTGAGCGATGACGTGTTTGGCACAGGCCCGGTCATGGTGGGCTTTGGCGTGGACCCGTCTGCCAGCCTGCCTCCCGCACTGACTCAGGCGTGGGCGGCGGTCGGTGGTCGATTCGTGCAGATCGATCCCCGCGGGCAAATGGCGCGAACGTCAGCGCTGAGCCGCTGGGAAGACCTCAGTGGCGCGCTGATGCCGTCCGTGGTGCCGGTGGGCTGGCTCGCCATCGTCAGGCCCGACAAGGTGGTGATGCACGACGGCCCCAGCACCGACGCGTCGCTGCTGCTCAAGCAAGCCATGCACTTGTACGTGGAGCCCACCGTGCAAGGCAAGCCCTCATGTGCGCGCCCAAGCGCAGCAGATCTGCCCTCGCCTTCCGTGCTAGAGTGAAATTGACGCATTCGTTGGTGTGCTGCGTTGGCTGTCATGTCCACTTCCATGTGGTCAAGCGCCCTGAGGACAACTTGACGACATGAGCGACAAATCACTTCACATCGCCGATTGGACACTTCCGTCGCCACCCTTGGGCTTGATGCGATTGAGTGGGCTGCTGGCCCAACCAATCAGCAACGTTTTAGAGATTGGCGAGGCCATCGAAAACGACATGTCCTTGGCGTCTGCTGTCTTGAAAACAGTGAATTCGGCGATGTTTGGCCTGTCAGGTCGGGTTCAAACCGTGCGCCAAGCCATGACCTATCTGGGCACGCGAGAGGTCGGCGCAATCACCTTGCAGCATGGCCTGCGCGCCGCTTTCCCCTCCGCCATCGAACTGGACGTGCTGTGGCAACGTGCGGCCACGCGTGGGTCTGTGATGGGCTGGCTGGCACAGGCATTGGCGTCAGATGCCTGGACTGCGCATTCGGCAGGTCTGTTCGAAGAAGCGGGCAAGGCCCTGCTGTTTCGTCATGCACCATCGGGCTACGGGATGTTGATGGCTGCAGCTGGCGGAGATGATCACGCGTTGATTGCGTCGGAGCAGGAAGCCTACGGTGTCTCGCATGACACCTTGGGTGCTGCGCTGTGTGAAACATGGAGCTTGTCACCGGCTGCCGTGTACTGCGTGCGCCATCACGTCGATGTTCAATCCAGCTTCGTGCTGCCAACCGCACCCCTGGGCCACCGCCTCGTTTGCGCTTTGTCGGCCCTGGCTCAGTTTGTCATTGAGCCCCATCGAAGTGCTGAACTCGCCACAGCCAAATTGGCGGAGCAGCTGGACATGAAGCCCCAAGAGATCATGTCAGCCATCCACACGGCACAGGCGCATGTCGCTGAACGTGGCAGCCAGCCATGAGAAGCCAGCCGCCTGGGTTCATTGCAACGGCGCCGTTGCTGCGGCAGCCGTCAGGCAGTCAATGGGCTCGGGCCGGTGAAGCAAAAAGCCCTGTGCGTAGTCGATGCCGATGTCACGCAGGCGCGCAAGCAATTCTTCCTTGTCGACGAACTCTGCCACGGTCTTGATGTTCAGCAGTTTGGCCACGTCGGAGAAGCAACGCACGGTGGTTTCGTCCATCGCGTCGTTGACCAAATTGCGGATGAACTGACCGTCGATCTTGAGGAAGTCAACCGGCAGGCTCTTGAGGTAACCAAATGACGAGGCACCCGCACCAAAGTCATCCAGAGACACCTTCACGCCTGCGGCCCTCACACCTTGGATGAAGACGGTCGCATCGGCCAGATTCGTCACTGCGGCGGTTTCGGTGACCTCAAGGCACAACTTGCCACACACGTCTTTGCCAGCCGCCGCCAGCATCTCGTTGGCCCAGGCATGGAAAGACCGATCACCCACCGATTGCCCCGACAGATTGACGCTCAGGTTGTCGATGAGGCTCAAAGAAGGCAGCGCCAGCAACCACGCCACGGCATGTTTGAGCACCCAGCGATCCACGCGCGACACCAGGTGAAAGCGCTCGGCCGCAGGCAAAAATGCCCCAGGCAAGATCAAGCTGCCATCAGCGTTGCGCATGCGAAGCAACACTTCGGCGTGGATGCCAACGGCATCGCCCTTCAGTGGCTGTATGCGCTGGGCAAAGAGCTCAAAACCATCCTGGTCGAGCGCCTGCTCAATGCGCGATGTCCACTGCATTTCATGGTGTCTTGCCCGCATGGCCGCATCTGAGTCAAACCAGGCGTGCACCCGGTTGCGACCCGCTTCCTTGGCTGCATAGCATGAGGTGTCCGCCGCTTGTTGGATGGCGGAAATGCTGGCCCAGCGCCGGTCAACTGGCACCAGCCCGATGCTGGTGCCAATGCGAAAACGCCGTTCGTCATGAATGAAACGGAACTCATCCATGCGGTCGCAGATCTGCTGCCCCACACGTTGAGCCTGCTCCGCCGTGCAATGCTCCAAGATGATGCCGAACTCGTCACCACCCAGGCGAGCCAGGGTGTCACGCGCCCGCACCGTTTCCTGCAATAACTTGCCGACCTGCTGCAGCAATTGATCCCCGACCGCATGCCCACAGGCATCGTTGACCAACTTGAACTGGTCCAGGTCGATGTACATCAAGGCGTGTTCGCTTTGCTCCTCGTGCGCCTTTCGCAGCACGCGCAACAAACGAGTTTCGAATTCCGAGCGGTTGACCAGCCCTGTCAAGGCGTCGTGCGTGGCCCGATAGGTCATCTCACCTGACAAGCGCCTTTGTTCAGACACATCGTGAAAGACCAGCACCGCGCCCAAGACTTCGCCGTCATTGTTGCGAATGGGAGCCGCGGAATCCTCGATGCCGTACTCATGGCCGTCACGCGATATCAACAGCGTGTGGTTCGCCAAACCCACGATCTTGCCTTGCTCAAGGCAGGTGGCCACTGGGTTTTCGGTGACAGCACGGGTTTCTTCGTTGACGATGTGAAAAACCTGCATCAAGGGGTGGCCCAGCGCCTCTTTGGTGAGCCAGCCCGTCATGCGCTCGGCCACGGGGTTCAACCAGGTCACTGCGCCGCTGGCATCTGTCGTGATGACGGCGTCCCCGATGGATTGCAAAGTCACATGGAGCAGTTCACGCTCTTGTGCCAGCTTGGCCGACAGGTCTTTTTGAGTGGACACGTCCATGTGGGTGCCAAACAGCCACTCTGGCTCACCTGACGACAGGCGCGTCAACACCTTGCCACGGGTGCGAACCCAGACCCAGTGGCCATCTCGATGGCGCATGCGCAGGTCGCTCTCGTAAACCGGGTCTTGGCCTGTGAAATGGCGCTGCAGCGAGAGATCTGCTCGCTCCAGATCGCCTGGGTGCACCAAGCCCAACCAGACCGTTGCCGTCAGCGGAGCCAACTCTTGCAGCGTGTGGCCGAGCATGCTGGCCCATCGCTCATTGAAAACCATCTCTCCGGTGGCGACGTTCCACTCCCAAGTGCCCGCCTCTGTGCCTTCAAGGATGTTGGCGATGCGTGTGCGCTTGTCTGCCAGCTGCTCCTCGAACTGTTTGCGCTCGGTGAAGTCGCGCCCCACCGAATGGATGCCGGTGACGTTGCCACGGTCATCGCGAATGGCGCGGTTTGTCCAGGCGTACCAGCGAATCTCACCATTGGCCGTCAACACCTGATTTTCGCCAGACACGGATTCAGTGGAACGGCACACCAGATCGATGTAAGCGGCGAGCTCAGGGCGTTGTTCAACTGGGACGAAATCAAGGAGATTGCGGCCCAGCAGCGCTTCTGGCGCGGCGCCATAGGCCTGAGCGTAGGCCTGATTCACAAATGTCAGCACCCCCTCAGGCGTTGCCAGCGAGACCAACTCCGTCTGATCCTCCACCAGCGTCCGATAACGGTTTTCACTTTCAATGAAAGCGTGTGCCAATTGACGTTGCTGCAGTGCGCTTTGCGCGGCGGAGGCCAGCAATCGCAGCACCGATTTCTGCGTTTCGTCCAAGTGTTTGGGCTCGCGGTCGATCACGCACAAAGTGCCCACGATCTCGCCGCCGGGCATGCGCAAAGGCATACCAGCATAAAAGCGTATGTGCGGATTGCCAGATACCAAAGGGTTGTCGTGGAAGCGAGGGTCTTGTGTGGCATCGGGCACCTCCATCAGGTCGTCGCCCAGTACCACGTGCGCACAAAATGCCGCGTCACGCGGCGTCTCCGTCACGCCTGGCAGACCCATGTTGGCCTTGAACCACTGGCGATCCGCATCGATCAGACTGATCAGTGAAATGGGCGTGCCGCAGACCAATGATGCGGCCTGAACCAAGGCGTCGAACTGCGCTTCTGGAGCCGTGCCCAGCACATCCAAAGCCTGAAGGGCCAACAGGCTTGATGCTTCGTTATCGCGCAATCTGGCTATCTGCATGCTGTAGACCCTTCAGAGGCTTTACCGATTTACGAATTGATTACCACCAGTCGATTTCCCATTGGCAGCTGCACCGATGGCAGCCATGCGTTGGGATGCACGTCTCTCAAGCCTTGAAACAAGCCTCGGTATTTACAGTGTAGTGCCGCGCTTGGTTCATTGACCCGCGTTAGAGCTGAATCGAAGGATGCCTTTCATGCGCAAGCTTGAACACCGTCACGGCCTGGGCCAGTTGCTGCGCCTGGCCCTTCAGACTTTCGGTGGCGGCCGCGCTTTCTTCCACGAGCGCGGCGTTCTGCTGCGTGGCCTGATCCATTTGGCTCACGGCTTCCCCGACCTGCTGAATGCCAACGCTTTGCTCAATAGTGGCAGAGGCAATTTCAGCCACGATGTCGGTGACGCGCTGAATCGAGCAGACGATCTCGCCCATCGTTTTGCCGGCTTGCTCCACCAGAACAGTACCTTGCACAACCTGCTCGACACTGTGGCTGATCAAGGTCTTGATTTCCTTTGCGGCCTCGGCACTGCGTTGCGCCAAGCTGCGTACTTCGGACGCGACCACCGCGAACCCACGGCCTTGCTCACCCGCACGGGCGGCTTCCACGGCTGCATTCAGCGCCAGGATGTTCGTTTGGAACGCGATGCCGTCGATGACGCCGATGATGTCGCCGATCTTCAGACTGCTGTCGCTGATGCCTTGCATCGTCGTGACCACTTTGCCAACCTCGTCGCCACCTCGCGCCGCCACTGCCGACGCGCCCTGAGCCAGTTGATTGGCCTGTTTCGCGTTGTCAGCGTTGCTTCGCACGGTGCTGCCCAGTTGCTCCATCGATCCTGCTGCCGCTTGCAAGTTGGCGGCGGTATCCTCCGTCCGTGCCGACAAGTCGAGCGTACCTGTCGCAATCTCCTCGCTGGCCGTCTTGATCTCTCCGATGGAAGACTGAACCTGCAGCAGCGCGTGATTCATGCGATCGACCACCTGTTTGAGGGCGAGTCCCTGGGGGGTAACAGTCAGCACTGGCGTCACGTCCAGGCAAACGCGATCGTCGTGATCGATCGACCGAAGCAGTGCTTCCAGTTCCACCCCGGCTGCTGCAAGGCGCTTCATCCAGACTGCCATGACAATTTCCAGGCTGGTCTGCACGATGAGGTACCCGGCGTGCATCACGATCTTCAGGAAGTTCGGTTCGGTGGAGCAGTAGATGCCGTAGCCCATGGCCTGAAGCCGATCAAACAGGACGTGGTGCACGGCGTAGAAAGCCGCCGACGCGAGGATTGGGCGCCAATCGCGATAGACCAGCAGCAGGGCCAGCGTAACAAAGACGCCGAAGTGGAACTCCAGCGTGCCACGTCCCAACTGAATGTGAAGTGCCACCATGCCTGACAGGGCCAGGGCAAGAATCATTCGGCTTGCCAGACTTCCACGGGCAAGCGCGTAGCTCATGACACCCAAGCCCATAAGCAGCCCCGTGCCGATCACAGCAATGGCCATCGATCCGTAATAGGAGCCGATTGCCAACGACGCTATTCCCGTAAGGCATAGAGCAGCCAGGATGACGCGGTCGCCCAATAGTGACGGCTGCGCACGAGTGATTGACGGGTCAGCGTGCATGGTGAAGATGCTCCTCAAAGACTTTCTGCTTGGCGCTTTGCTCTGAGGTTTCTGCGAGTGGTCGCACTTCGTCGGCCACAACGGCGAAGCCTTTGCCGTACTTGCCAGGGCGCGCGGCTTCAATCGCGGCGTTGAGTGGCATCGAGTTGCTCTGATCGGCGATGCGTGCAACGGCCTTGACGATCTCGCCGATGTTGGCCGCGTGACGCTCGAGCTCGGCAACCACATTGACCGACTCGGCCTGGCTTCGGGCGCGCTTACGCTGGGCATCTGGATCACGAGCAACGCTCTTTGCTAGACCAGCCGTGGTGACCTGCCGCGATGGGGGGGCTTCCTTGAAGGTAGCGGCATTACGGATGCTGGGCAAATCGTTCTCCAGATTGGGCATGTGTTGAACCGTCGCGCACGGACACGTCACGAGGTGATCTGACAGGGCTGCATACACTGCTGCACAACCCGTTCTCGCGTTGATGCGGGGTCTAGCGTTATGACTGTCATGCCCTGCCAAGGCCGTATTTCAGCGCGAACCAGGCGGCCTCGATCTCGACATGAAGGCCGTGCGGCAACTTTGAGGCGGCAGCCTCGAACTTGAAACTCGCGATGCGGCGCGGTGCAGACATAGCCCCGCGGTCTGGTGCTATGGCGCGCTCTCAGGCTGGTCGTCTTGAAGGTCAAAAGCTTGAATGTCGTCTGCGTGCTCGGCCAGCCACTGCTTAACGGTCGGCTCATCCTGCACGTGCATGTCGTCCATGATCAAGAAGACTTTCTTTTGCGTGCCCTTGATGAGGCGGCGCAGGAAGTCGATCAAGATCGGCGCGTCCAAGGCGCCGACGAAGGTATTCCAGCGCTGGCGGCCGGCATTTGTCACGCTGGAAATCATGGACAGCCTCGGCCGTCTACCACGCATGCGAAGGCTTCTTCGGCCGCTTGAAGATCGAGATGTTCTTTTCTCGTGACTGGCTGCACACGACCATCGACGAGTTCATCGCCTACTTGGATGCCTACATCCGGTGGTACAACGAGGCCCGGATCAAAGTCTCGCTTGGAGCCCGCAGTCCAATCGGGCATCGCAGAAGCCTAGGAATCGCTGTTTAACCAGTCCAAGTTTTCTGCCGCCCCCCCAGTGGTGTTGGCGCCGATGCCGAAGTGAGCCACTTTTGGGCCTTGTGCCGACGACCCCGTGAGCCACTTGGGCGCCCCTCTGGCCCGCATGCCTGTTGGACGCTAGGGCTGATCTAGTGGCGCAGTCGAAGGTCGGCTCGGTGGCTCAAATGGGCATCGACGGCAACACTGCAGAGGCGCAAAAAGCAAAAAACCCAAGTGAAATCAATCACTTGGGTTTTGCATTTGGCGGAGAGGGTGGGATTCGAACCCACGGTACCTTGCGGTACGCCTGATTTCGAGTCAGGTACATTCGACCACTCTGCCACCTCTCCGAATCTGGTGTCGC
>CANCFV010000003.1 GCA_947377275.1 Burkholderiales bacterium
GTGGCCTGAAGCTTGCCGCCGTCGACCTTGTAGTGCACCGTGACCGACAGCGTGCCCTTGTCAATGGTGTAGCCCGCATAGCGCGATGCATATGGGGTCAGGCGCGTGAGCTCGATGCCCTTGGCCGAGCCTTCGATGTCGGTGAAGAGCTTGGGGCCCAGCGGGTGCAAGGTGCCGGTGACTTTGAGCGGCGCGGCATCGTCCACCGCACCCGAGATCGACACCTGGGCCGGCTCGGGTTGGGTCGACGATACGGCCGACACCGCACCGTCGATTTGCGTCAGGCGAGCCGAGTAATTGGGCTTGATGAAGTTGTCGGTGAAGTCGATGCGGCCTTGGCGCAAGGCAATGCCTTGCCAGCGCAATTGCATGGGTTTGGCGGGCGTCTGGGCAGCGGGGGCCGATGCCGCAGAGGCTGCCGGCGTGCTGGAGGCCACCGTCGTCAGCGGTTTGGCGCCCGTGGATGCCGGCGCAGGCTCCGGCGTGGTCAAGGAGCGCACAGGCGCGTCGGCCTCGCGGCGCACGATGCCCGCCAGGTTGATCTGGCCGTTGAGGTTGATGATGAGGCGGCCGTAAAAGTCTTGCAGACTGATGCGCCCCAGGTCGGCGTTGAGGGCTTGCTCTGACCAATTCACGTCCATGCCGTCGAGGGCCAGTTGGCGCCAGCTCAGGAAGTCGGCCTCGTTGACGCGGTCCAACACACGCAGGTCGCTGAGCGCCACACGCCCTTTGTAGCGCACCTGCAGGCCTTGCTTGGCCACGTCCTGCACCTGCAACTGCCCGCCCACGTGGGCCTTGGCACCGGCCAGTTGCACGTTGACCTTGTCGTCGATGTAGGGCTGGATGGCGCGCAGGTCCAGGCCCACCACGTTCACCGTCGACTTGACCAGCAAAGGCTGGGGGCGCACATCGCCATCGAACTGCACGCGGCCCTGGCCTTGGGCCAAGGTGTTGAGCTTGACGTGCAAGGTCTTGTCGAGCTGGCTGGAGGCACCGGTCACGCTCAGCTGCGTTTGCGCCAGCGTGAACTGCGCGGCGGGCTGCACGGTCTGGTCGGTCACCTTGATCTGGCAGGCCTTGCAGCTCAATTGCTGCACCAGCACGTCAGGCAAGGGCGATGGGCTCGTGGCTTTGCCCTTGACGGCTTTGTTCGCTGATGACGCTGAAGATGCAGGTGATGCAGGTGATGCAGGCACAGCCATGCCCAGCCATTGGCCTTGCGCGTTGCGGGTCAAGACGGCATTCAAGCCATCGACGGTGATGTCGCCCAGCGTCAGCTTGCGCAGGCCCGGCTGGTCGCCCAGCGCCAATTGGGCATCGATGCCGGTGAGGCCGAGGTCGGCCCAAGCGAGCTTGTCACCCGCCTGTGCGGTGGTGGCGGCCACTTTGCTCAGCTTGATTTGGGATTGGGTGATGGCCACCGAGGCGGGCTGATCGCCCTGGGGCAACAGGTGTGCCTGCACGTTCAACTGCAGCCCTAAGTCGCCCTGCTGCACCACCACGGGCATGGGGGCCAAGGCCTTGGCCGTGTCCAACCAGGGCTTCAATGACAGGCCCTTGAGGCTCACGGTGGCGTCATGCACCTGCTGGCTGAGTTGGGCATGGCCACTGGCTTGCACCTCGGCACCATGGGCATCGTGCAGGCTCAGGGTCCAGGCGGCCGGCGCGGCTTTGGCGCCGCCATCGAGGCCTTGGACCGACACCGCCACATCGCGCAGCAGGGGCCATGCCGCTTGCGGCAGCGTTTGCAAGGCCAACTCAGGGGCGCTGAGCTTGACGGTTTGCACATGCCAGACCCAAGGTGCCGGCACGGCTTCGGTTGATTTGGCTGGCGTGGCTGGGGCAGCAGGAACCCCAGGACGTGCAGCGGTCACGCCAGCGGCCTTACCGGCAGGCTGCGTGTGCACCGTCAAACCACTGAGGTCGATCAACTGCACCTTGGCTTGATGCTCCATGGGCAAGAGGTCCAGCCCCTGCACCTTAAGGTCAGCCCAACCGGCTTGCACAGCGCCGACACCGGGCAAGTTGGGCGATTGCAGCGCCAATTTGCTCAGACTCAAACCGCCCGTAATGGCCAGCCGCGGCACCTGGGGCGGCTTGCGCTCTTCGAACTGCACGGTCAGGTCGGTGTCCAACTGCCCGCTGTCGGCTTGCACTTGCAGGTGGGGGGGCATGAAAGGCTTGGCAGCCGCCACCCATTGCGGCACGTTCACACCGCGCCACTGCAACTTGACCTCTGAGCGCAAGCCCGCGGTGAAGGGCAAGGTGCGCCCCTCGATGCGCAAAGGCGCACCGTCGATGCGCGCGGCCAACAAAGGCTGCACATCCACGTTCTGAAAGCTGGCCAGGCTGGAGACAAAAGGCACGCCCAGCTGGATTTGGTCGATGACGTGGGTCTGCCCCAGCACCTGATCCACGTAGCGCACACGCCCGCCATTCAAGGCGATGTTGAAGACAGCAAAGCGCGCAGGCTCGGCGCTGGGTTGGGACGCGGGCTGGGCCTGCAGGTGCGCCAAGATGGGCGAGAAGTTGAAGCGCTCGGCCGCTTGCCGCTCGATGTAAACGTCTGCCTCGTCCAGGGTGACCCGGCTGAGCACCGGCGCCAAGCGCCACACCGACTCCAGCGAGAGCTGCACCAACGCCTGTTTGAGCTGGGCGATGGGCGCGTCCTGCGGGCCCACGCTCAGGCCTTGGAGGGCCACGGTCAAGGTCCATGGGTGCACCTCGATGGCCTGGATGCGCACCGGTGTGCCCAGGGCCTTGCTGACCTCGGCCTCTGCGCGCGGACGCACCCAGTCGGGCAGCCACACACCCACCACGCCGGTCCAGGCAGCCGCACCCAAGGCAACGCCGATCACCGGGCGACGCCAGCGCTGCCAGGTCGATGCAGAGGGGGCGGGGGCGGCGGTGGGCACTTCGGCGGTCATGGAACGGTCCAGGCAAATCGGTGGTGCCGATGGTACCTGGGGCCAAGGCCCCCCGCCGTGCGCTAGCCCAGGTCAGCAGGCGTGTCGATGTCGCGCAGCACGCCGGGGTCGTCAACCTGCAGCCGATGTGCCGCAGACCAGGCAATGGCGTGGCGCGCGCCCTCATCGCCTTGCAGCGCGCTCAAGGCCGGCAAGTGCGCCGCTGGCAGGCCGCGCGGATGGCCCATCTGGCCTGCGTGCACCGATACGACCGGATCGAACTGCGACGCCACGGCCTGCTGCAAAGCGCGCAACGTGGTGGCTTGCACAAAAGGCATGTCGGCCAAAGACAAGACCAAGCCTTGCAAAGCCCCGTCTGCCGCAGATGAGGCCGCCTGCGCCAGCACGGCACGCACGCCACAGGCCATCGAGTGGCCCATGCCCTGCTCGGCATCATCAGCCCACACCGGGGTCGCGCCCCAACGCTCGCAGGCCGCTTGCCCAAAGGCATCGCCTGGCCTCAGAACCACCCAGCACTGCGCGAAACAGGCCGTGTGCAGCGCCAGCACGGCATCGAGCACCGAGCGTCCGTCAGGCAACAGGGCTTGGCGCTTGTCAGACCCAAAGCGACGAGCTTGCCCCGCCGCCAGGATCAGCGCCTGCACGCTCATGCCGTAGGGCCCAACTTGATCGGCAAGGCGCGCACCCGCTGTCCCTTGAGCACAAACACCGCATTGGCCACCGCCGGCGCGATGGGGGGTGTGCCCGGCTCGCCCACACCGCCAGGTGGCTGGGTGCTGGGCACGATGTGCGTGTCGATGCGCGGCATGTGCGCCATCTGCACCACAGGGTAGCTCGGGAAGCTGCTTTGCTCGACACGGCCATTGGCCAGCGTGATCTCGCCAAACAAGGCCGCGCTCAAGCCATAGACGATGGCGCTTTGCAGCTGCGCATCGACCGTGTCGGGGTTGACAACCACGCCACAATCGAGCGCACAGGTCACGCGGTGCACCCGCACCTGATCGCCATCGATCGAGACCTCGGCCACCTGCGCACAGATCGATCCAAAGGACTCGTGCAGTGCCACGCCACGCGCATGGCCAGCAGGCAAAGGCTGCCCCCAGCCCGACTTGGCGGCCGCCAGCGCCAGCACAGCTTTGTGGCGCGGGTGGGCGCTCAACAAAGCGCTGCGGTAGGCCACGGGGTCTTGGCCCGCGGCGTGCGCCAGCTCGTCCACAAAGCATTCGGTGAAAAAGGCGTTGTACGAATGGCCCACGCTGCGCCATGAGCCCACCGGCACCGCATTGAAGGGGCGCAACTGGCGCACCGACACATGGGCAAAGCTGTAAGGAATGTCGAACGCACCTTCAATCTGGTTTTTGTCAGGCGTGTCGGCTGCGGCCCAGGGCAACAAGCGGGCGGTTGTGCCACGCCCCACCGAAGGGGCCACCACGCGGTTGGACCAGGCTGTGGCCTGCCCCTTGTCGTCCAGCGCAGCCTTGAACACCGACAGCGCCGCTGGGCGGTACACGTCGTGCTGCATGTCTTCCTCGCGGCTCCACAGCAATTTGACGGGCTGCCCATCGAGCTGTTTGGCAATGGCCACGGCCTGCTCAACCATGTCGGTCTCCAGGCGACGGCCAAAGCCGCCACCCAGGTAGAGCTGGTTCAAGTTGACCTGGTCCGTGTCAATGCCTGCGGCCTGCGCGGCCTTCCACTTCACCAGCGACGGCGCTTGTGTGCCCACCCACACGCTGAGCTGCCCCTTTGAGGCGCCATCGGCATGCCACTGCGCGGTGCAGTTCATGGGCTCCATGGTGGCGTGCGCGAGGTAGGGCACGCTGTAGCGAGACTCGACCACACGCGGTGCTGCCTTCAACGCGGCATCCACGTCGCCCTTGCTGGTGAAGCCTGAGCCTTCTTGCGTGGTCAAGGCCTGCTCAAACGACTGGGCAATGTCTTTGGACGAGAGCGTGTCGTTGGGCGAAGGCGCATATGTGATTTGCACATCGGCCAAGGCCTTTTGCGCACGCCACCAGCTGTTGGCCACCACCACCACGCCCTGCGAGATCTGCAGCACCTTGAGCACACCCGGGCGCTTGAGCGCCTGCGCGCCATCGACCTTGGTGACCTGCGCACCGAACACCGGGGGCTGCGCGATGGCGGCATAGACCAAGCCGGGCAAACGCACGTCAATGCCGAACTGCGCCGAGCCGTCGACCTTGCCGGGGATGTCCTTGCGCGGCATCGACCGCCCGATCAGTTTGAACTGGGCAGGGTCTTTCAAAGGCACATCGCTGGGGGGCGACAAGGCCGCAGCGGCTTGCGCCAACTCGCCAAACCCCAGGCTGGCGCCCGTGGCGGCCTGGACCACGCGGCCGGCCTCGACACGGCATTGCGACGGCGGCACGCCCCAGCGCTGCGCCGCTGCTTGCACGAGCATGGCGCGGGCCGTGGCACCGGCAGTGCGCATCGGGCCCCAGGCGTCGCGCACGCTGGAAGAGCCGCCTGTGACCTGCAGCGACAGCATGTAGCCCACACGCTGGACGCTGGTGCGGGCCACGCGGGCCAACAGGCTGTCGTCGTCAGAGGTGAAGGGCAGCACGTTGAGCAGCAAGGTCGCGTTGGCGTAAATGCGCGCCACCGGCGCATGCACCACCTGCACGTCTTCCCATCTGGCATCGAGCTCTTCGGCCAGCAGCATGGGCAAGGCCGTCATCACGCCCTGGCCCATTTCGGCGCGGGGCACGGCCACCGTCACGCGGCCATCGGTGTCGATCTTGACCCAGCCGTTGAGCGCCACTTCGCCGCCCTGCACGGGCAAGGCATCTGGCTTGCCCAGGCGCTCTCGGGGCGTGGGAACGCCACAGCCCACCAGCAAGCCGCCACCCACGGCCGCACCGGCCAGCAAAAAGCCGCGGCGGCTCAAAGTGCCCTCAGGCGCACGCTGCGCGCTCATGCCGCACCGCCTTTCGATGCGGCCGTGTGGATGGCGGCGCGCACGCGTTGGTAGGTGCCACAGCGGCAGATGTTGGTCATGGCGGCATCGATGTCGTCATCGCTCGGTTGGGGTTTGCTGCGCAGCAAGGCAGACGCCGCCATCAACATGCCCGATTGGCAGTAGCCGCATTGGGGCACTTGGTGCTGCACCCAGGCCGCTTGCAGGCGCTGCAGCACGGGGTCGTCTTGGCGCTCGATGGTGTGAACCGACTTGCCGGCCACGGCCACCACGGGCATCACGCACGAGCGCAAGGCCGCCCCGTCGACGTGCACGGTGCAAGCACCACACGCGGCCACGCCGCAGCCGAACTTGGTGCCGGTGTGGCCCAACTCGTCTCGGAGGACCCACAACAAAGGCATGTCAGGTTCGACATTGACCGACACGGGCTGACCATTGAGCTGAAAGGTGTGCATGGTGTACAGCGTACATCTTTGATGCAGCGCGCGTCAAGCGATACAGTGCGATCATGTCTTACCCCCAGAAAATCAGCCGCGACGTGGTGCTGCAAACCGCCATGGCCCTGGCCGAATCGCATGGCATGGCTGCGCTGTCGATGCGCAGCATCGCCGCTGAGCTGGGCGTGACACCCAATGCCTTGTACCGCTATTTCGCCAGCAAGGCAGAGCTGGAATACGCCATGGCCGACGAGGTGGGCAGCATGATGCTCAACGTGCTCCTGCCCGCCGCGCAAGCGCCCAGCCCCTTGCAAGCCCTGCCTGCCGTGGCGCGCGCCTACATCCAGTTCGCGCGACAGCACCCCGAGCTTTACGGGATCAAGCTGCGCTATTGCAGCGACGAGGTCAACGAGCCCGCCAGCCATGCCCATGTGTGGCAGTTTGTGACCGCACTGGCCGAGGGCTTGAACACCCCATGGCCCGCTGAGGACCTGGCCTTGTCGCTGTGGGCCTTCCTGCATGGCATGGTCGAGTTAGACCGTGCCAAGGCGCTCAACGGCCGCGCGCCAGAAGACGCCATGTTGACGGGTTTGGAGGTGATGATCGCCGGCCTGCTGGCCAGCGCGGGTCAAGGCAGCGCCGCGACAACCACCGCCCCCAAGGGGCGCATCAAGCAGGCTTGAAGCGCGCGCGCAGCACGCCCAGCGCGCCAAAGCGCACTTCGATGTCTTGCCCCAGCGGCACCGGGATGGCGCCGGCATACGAGCCAGTGATCACTGCCTGGTGCGCGCGCAGGCCACGACCTTGGCTCGACATTTCATTGACCAGCTCATGCAAAGGTGCCATGGGCTGCCCGTTGGGATGCGCACCCGCCCATGCGCCCAGCGCCTGCCCATCGGCGGTGATGTGCAGCTCGATGGTGGCCGCTGCCAGCGCTTGGGCCTTGTCCACGGCGGGGCCGAGCAACAAGCCTTGGTTGACGAGGCCGTCGGCGAGCTTGTCAATGAAGGTGGGCTCTGCGAGCGGCGCGTAGCGGCTGTCGATCAGCTCCAGCGCCAGGTGCACGCTGAACACGGCGGATTCGACCTCTTGCAAGCTGTAAGGCTCGGCGCGCGCTGGCAGGTCGCGTCCCAAGACGAAGGCCAGCTCGGGCTCGATGCGAACGTTGCCATCGCGGGCCCACACCGGGCAGACCACGTCGTAGGCGGTGAAGACCGTGCGCGCATGGATGGGAGCCATCACCGGGCCGTCTGCATGGGGCATGCCGCACTTCCAGCCGCCCACTTGCTCGCGCAAAGCCGCGACCACCGCAAGCTGGATGTCCAGCGCGTCTTGCACATTTTGCGGACGGCAAGCAGGTGGCAAACAGGGGCCTTGCGCACCGGCTTCTCGCCGCTCAGACAAGGTGGCGGCGGCTTGGGCGATGGCGTTCGGGCTCAAAGGCATGGGTGGATCAAGGTGTGGGTGCCCGGGCATTGTCGGTCACGGTGCCAGCGGCCGCGTCCACCTCGGCCAAGGTGGCCAGGGCGGTCTGGCGCCAAGCGGGTTCAGCCGCCTCTGCGCGACGCACGGCGCGCACGGCAGCTTCGTGCGCAGCGCGGTGCAAACCCAAGCTGGAGCGGACGCTGGCGAGGTTGTTCCACGCGGCGGCGCTGTCATGCAGGCGTGCGGCCTCCTCAAAGGCGCTGGCCGCCGCGGCTGGCTCACCAGCCGCAAACAGGGCGTTGCCCCACCCCAGCTGCAAGGTCAATTGACCAGGGTGGCGCGCCAAGGCAGACCGGTACACCGGCACGGCACGGGCTGCGCCCTGCACGCGCTCAAAGGCCACGGCTGCGTCAACCACTTGGGCCTCATCGGCCACACTGGGCCACTGCCCTGGTGACAAGGCCGTGAACGCCCAATGGCCGCTGCGCTGCCAGGTGTGCTCGAAGGTGAACAGGGGCATGGCCAAGCGACGCGTTTGGCCCGAGCGCAAATAGACCTCGCGCAGGGGAAGGTCGTAACCCACCACCACGGCGTAGTGCCACATGGGGTAGATGCCCAGCCCCAGGTTGAGCAAGACGACCGGCGTGTGGCCTGCGGCCACTTCTTGCAGCAGCGCAGACAAGCTGGCCGGCAAGCGTGTGCTGACCGCGCCCTGCCTGCGGGCGGCCACCAACATTTCAAGCTGCAGCGTGCCGCCCCGCTCGGGCACAAACAACTGCGGGCTCAAAGCCGCTGGCTCAGCGGCGATGCCCACCTGCCCCAAGGCCGTGGCCAAAGCGGCCGGGCCGCACTGCAGGTCGGTCTGCGCAAAAAACGGCGTGTCGCGCTGCTCGGCGTGCTCAGGCAAACCCGCAGGCGGGCTGCTGAGCAGGGCCTCGTACTGAGGCGCCTGCCAGCTGCTGCAAGCGGCCAAGCCCAGCGACAGCACCATGGGCAAAGCGACGCAGCGCAAGGCGCGCTGCAGCCAAGCCCGTTGCGCCATGCCGTTCAACGGCGCAGGGAGTGGGTGAAGGGGAAGACCTTGGTGAAGCCCAAGAGGTCGGTGATCAGCAGCAGCACGAAGATGAACACGATGGTGCCCAGCACGTCAGAAGCACCGGCAGGTGCCTTGTCCAGCTGGTCAGACAGGTTCACCAGCTCGGCGTCTGACAGCGCGGCCACGCGGGCACGGGCGGCGTCCATGTCCACGCCCTTGTCGACCAGGGCCTGCGCCACATCGGCGCGGTCCAGGGTGGCCAGCACTTGCGCGCGGCGAGCAGCGAGTTGGGCGTCAGTGGCTTGCGCCGCCACGGCCTCGGTGGTGATCATGGCGGCGTGAGCCACTTGCAAGCCGGCGGTGTGGCTCAAAGCGATGGCCACGCTCAAGGCGATGGATTTGGTCAAACGGCTCATGGTGGCTTCCTCAGGTTGGTGTGACGAGCCCATCTTACAAAAAGGCCCAGGCTTTTGTGTGTGCGCCAGCGCTCAAATGGATGCACGTTGCAACAGCGGGTGAGTGGCCATGACGGCCTTGGCCAAAGCCTGCCCGCTGAGCCAAGCACCCTCCACCTTGCCGCCATGCAGCCAATCGCCGCACAGGCCCAAGCCCTTGTCTGCTTGCCAGAGGCTGCCCTCGGCACGCTCAGTGGCGGTGTCGGCGTAACGCCAGCGGTGGGCCGACACCGTGGGTGTGGAAACACCGCCCAGCGCCACGAAGGCCTCTGCGAGCGTCGCGGCTGCGGCATCGGGGGTGTCCTCGATGTGGTCCTCACTCCACTCAGGGCTGCCGTGCAGCAGCCAGGTTTCGGGGCCTGCGCGACCTGGCTTGCTGCTGTCACGGGCGACCCAACGCATGGGGCCGGTGTTGACGAAGGCGGCATCGAAGGGCAAAGGCACCGGGGCATCAAAGCGCAGCATCACGGCCCAACTGCCGCGCATCACGGTGTGGTGCGCCTGCCCGGCCAACTCAGGGGCCACTGGCTGCAACAGGGCCGCCGCCTGGGGTGCTGGCATGGCCAGCAAGACGAGGTCAAAGGGCGATGCGAGCTCGCCTTGTTCCAGGGTGTGCAAACGCCAGCCTTGGGCATCGCTCAGCAGCGCATCCACGGTGTGGCCCACGTGCAGCTTGAGCTGGCTGCCCAGCCAGGCGGCGGGCGAGGTCATGCGGGGCGTGCCCACAAAGCGCTCCACCGAGGGCGTGTGGGCGTGAACACCATCGCTGTCCACCACGGCCCAGCGAGCGTCCCAAGGCGCTGCCACGCCGGCCTCTCGCCAGCGCATCACTTCGGCCCGGAAAGCAGGGGCGCGGGCGGTGAAGTACTGGGCGCCGTGGTCGCACTGCCAGCCTTCGCCGCGCCGCGTGCTCATGCGGCCTGAGGGACCTCGGCTCTTGTCAAACACCTGAACCTGGGCTCCCGCGCTTTGCAGGCTGTGCGCGCAAGACAGGCCGGACAAACCGGCACCCACCACGGCAACGCGAAGGGAGGGGGACATGGCAGGGATCCTTGTGACATCTGACTCAAGGCCAGATGCTACGCGCACGCCTCACTGGCCCACCCGGTGCAGCCTGCTTACACTGGCATCGACGAGGCTTTGAACTGGATCGGCATGCACGCACGAGGGGGGTCATGGACACGAGCGATGCGCTGGGGCGTTTGGCTGCTGGCCTTCGGGGCCTGGCCCGTGGGGGCTCAGGAAGCGCCGCCCGCGTCATCAATGGCACCGGCACAGGCGCAAATCGCCAAGCCCACCCAGATTGGCACCGTGGACTTGCCAACACGCCCCGGTGTGACCCAGCGCATGTGGGTCATCACGCCCACCAAGCCCAAAGCCGCGGTGGTGCTGTATGCCGGTGGCTTGGGGATCTTGCAGTTGTCAGACACCGGCGTGCCCGCGATGGGCGGCGGCAACTTCTTGGTTCGCACGCGCGCACTGTGGGCCGAACAAGGCCTGATGGTGGTGGTGCTGGACGCGCCATCTGACCGCCAACAAGCGCCCTACCTGGGCGGCTTTCGGCAAACCGCAGAGCATGTGCAAGACGCCAAAGCCGTGATCGCCTGGGTTCGCCAGCAAGCCGCACTGCCCGTCTGGCTGGTGGGCACCAGCCGCGGCACGCAGTCCGTGGCCTTCATCGCGACCGAGCTGAACGGCCCCGAAGGGCCCGACGGCTTGGTCCTCACGGCCACCATCTTGTCAGACGACAAAGGGCGCGCCGTGCCCCAGATGGCACTGCACAAACTGCGCATTCCCGTGCTGGTGGTTCACCACGAGCTGGACGCCTGCAAACACTGCTCCGCGAGCGCCTTGCCGGGCCTGATGGCGCAGTTGAGCAACGCGCCGAGCAAAGCCTTGTTGCTGCGTCAAGGTGGCATCACGCGGGGCGATGCCTGTGAGGCTTGGTCGTACCACGGGTTCAACGGCATCGAGGCAGACACCGTGGCCGTGGCATCTCAGTGGCTGCTGTCGGCCTCAGCAGCACACACTGGCTCAATGCCCGCCATTGGCCGCTGACACGGTGGCCGGCTGCTCCAAAGCGCTGGCTTTGCGAATCAGGCGCTCGTAGAACTGGATCATCTCAACGTGGTTGGCGATCGAGATGCGCTCGTTCGTGCCATGGAAGCGGGCCAGGTCAGCCCCATTCGCATGGATGGGTGAGAAGCGGTAGATGGCATCGGCCAGGTCGGCGTAATGCCTTGAGTCGGTGCCGCCCAGCAGCAGGCCTGGCGCCACCACCAGATCGGGCTGCAGCTCGCGCAGGGTGCGGGCCAGCGCGGCGTAGGCCGGCGTGTCGGTGCGCGACACGGCCGAGGCTTCGGTGCCCTGGGGCATCTGTTCGATCTCAACCGGCAGGCCCTTGAGCGTGTTGCGCACATGGTCCAACACCGTGGCGCGGCTGTCGCCAGGCAAAAGGCGGAAGTTGACCAGGGCCGTGGCCAGGCCCGGCAAAACGTTTTCGCGTTCGCCCGCGTTGAACACCGTGGCCACACCGGTGGTGCGCACCATGGCATTGGCCGAGGGCACCTTTTGCAACTGGCTTTCCAGCAACGGCGCGGTGAGCCACAGGTTGCTCAGCACCCATTGGGTGACACCGCTGGCTTGTGGGGCCACGGCTTCGAAAGTTTGGCGCGTGAGCCCTTGCAAGCGCGCCGGCATGGGATTGGCCTCGATGCGGGCCACGGCCTCACCCAGCACACCCACCACGCTGCGCGGCAAAGGCATGCTGGTGTGACCGGGCTGCCCGCGTGCGGTGAGCTTGAGCGTCATGTAGCCCTTCTCGGCCATGCCGATCAGGGCCACCGGCTGCTGCATGCCAGGGACCAGACCGTGCGTGATCAACATGCCCTCGTCCAACACGAAACGCAGCTTGACGCCCTGCTGACGCAAGGCCGCCGCCATGCGCTGGGCGCCATCTTCGCCGCCCACCTCTTCATCGGCCCCAAAGGCAAAGAAAATCGTTTGCTCTGGCTGAAAGCCCGAAGCGGCCAGCAACTCGGCCGCCTCCATGAGTGCCATCAAGCTGCCTTTGTTGTCCCAAGCGCCCCGGCCCCACACAAAGCCACCTTGAATGGCGCCTGAAAACGGCGGCACCTGCCATTGGCCCTCGGTACCAGGGGCAATGGGCACCACGTCCTGATGGGCCATCAAAGCAATCGGCTGGACCTTAGGGTTGCGGCCTGGCCAGGTGTAGAGCAAAGCGTGTTTGCCAAACGCCTGGCGCTGCATCACCTTGTGGGCCGCCACATAGTCCTGCTGCAACTGCCGGTGCAGGGCCTCAAAAGCAGAGGCGTTCTCGTCAGTGGGCGACCACACGGTGCGCAATTGCACCGCGGCGCTCAGTCGCCGCGCGGCGGCTTGGGCGTCGACCGTCACCCCGGGCTTGGCTTGGATGGGCTGCAGGCTGCCACGCGCTTGCCACGTGTGCCAGGCCATCGCGGCCAACAAACCCAAGGCGAGCACGGCCAGCAGCGCCAGCAGGCGCAGCCACACACGGCCAGAAGCGGCCCAACGGGGGTGAGACACGGGGGCAGCCAACATGGTCGATGGGATACGGAAGGTGTTGAACGGTCGGTCGCGCATCTTACCCAGCGGAGCGATGCCGCCTAAGATGCGCGCCATGCACACACCCGACACCCCAGACCAAGGCGAGCTGGCGCCCGACGCCCCCATCCAAGAAGCCCGACTGTGGCGCGACAAAGGATGGACCGCCCGCGTGATCAAAAACGAAGACGACGATGGCTGGGCGGTCGAGATGGTGATGGACGGTGAGCCCGAGCCCGCCCTGGTCGGCCCCTGGACCATGGGACGCGACAAAAAGAACCCCAAGCCACTGGACGTGTCCGCCTTCAACACGCTCGTCAAAACCGCCAGCGAGGTGGTCAGGCGGCACGAGCAGCAGTTGCACGCGCAGCTGCACAAAGAGGTGTCAGTGTTCGCTGCCGATGCCCGCTGGCGCGTCACCCTGGACATCACCCCCGACGAGGACGAGCCTTACGCCACCCTCACCGCCATGGACGATGAAGGCGACGAGGCGGCGCAGGTGCGCGTGTCAGCAGGCTTCAAGCTCAGCAGCGACAGCGCCACGCGCTGGATCGAACAGGGCTTTGCCAAGCCGCGCTGAAACGCCCCTCAAGGCATGACGCGCTCCCGCACAAACAGGCGGACCAGCTCGTCAGGATCGAGCTGACACGGCGGCAGGCTGGACAGCATCTGCAGGTCGGCGCGGGTGGCCAGACCGTTGTCCAGGCGCTGGCGCAGCGCCTGCATGCGCCCCATCAGGTCGGGCCCACGCATGGCCAGCAGCAAAGCCGCCAGCGTGCGTTGCAAGGAGGCCAAACCCAATTCGGTGCCCGACACCGGCTGCACCCACGGCCGGAACGCCTGGGGCGGCAAAGGGCGTTGAAGGTTGAAATTCATCACGGCACACCTGTCTGGTGCCGCCAATGGCACCGAGATTTCACTGTGCGGTGCGCATGTTGCTGTTGTGTTGCTGCTTGGTTGCGCGGGGCAAAGTGCACCCTCGCCAGCGCGGTTAAGCTCGGGCCCCACGCATTGCCCCCACCCATGAGCCTCAAACCACCCGCCGTGCTCGCATGGCATTACACCCTCGGCATCCATTTGCTGCCCATCCTGGAGAGCGGCCACCTGCTGCCCATGGACACGCCCGACACCCCCGCCAGCGAAAGCCCGCTGGTGTGGTTCTCGCTGAACACGCGCTACGAGCCCTCGGCCGCCAAGAGCCTGGTCCTCGACGGTGTGACCCAGGCGCCCACGCTGGCCGTGATGCGCCAGCTGGGCAATGGCATCTACCGCCTGGGCCTCACGCCGCGGCAGTTGCTGACCGGGCAGGCCCTGCGCCGCCAGGCCCGCATCGGCAAAGAGCGCTGGGTGGCGATCAGCGCACAGGCGCAGGCCTGCGGCGCCAACACGGGCGAGTGGTATGGCTCGGTCAACCCCGTGCCTGCGGCAGACTGCGTGATCGAAGTGCTCAACGCGCAAGACCAATGGGTGCGCGTGGCCTCCTGAAGGGCTGACCCAGCCCAGGGATCAACCGGCCAAGCCGGCGAACACGGTTTGCACGTCGTCGTATTCATCCAGCGCGGCCAAGAATGCCTCGACCTCTTCCAGGGCCTCGGCGCTCAAGCTGCTGGGGTCGACCGGGTTCTTGGGCTTGTAGCCCAGCTTGGCCGACAAGACCGTGAAGCCCTGCGCGGGCAAAGCGCGGCTGACCAGGTCCAGGTCGGCCGGGTCGGTCAGGAACAGGGTCACGCCATCTTCATCAGCGGCTTCCAGGTCTTGGGCACCGGCTTCGATGGCGGCCATCTCAGCGTCGGCACCTGGCGTGGCCGGCTCGGCTTCGATGAAACCGAGGTGGTCAAAGTCCCACGACACGGAACCAGAAGTGCCCAACTGCCCCTTGCGGAACAGCACGCGCATTTCAGGCGCGGTGCGGTTGACGTTGTCGGTCAGGCACTCGACCATGACGGGCACACGGTGCGGCGCGAAGCCTTCGTAGATCACGTGCTCGAAGTTCACGGCCTCACCGGTCAAACCAGCGCCCTTTTTGATGGCACGCTCCAGCGTGTCTTTGGGCATGGACACCTTGCGGGCCTGCTCCACCACCAGGCGCAAACGGGCATTGGCCGCTGGGTCAGCGCCGTGGCGCGCCGCGATCATGATGTCCTTGGCCAGCTTGCCAAACAGCTTGCCTCGCGCGTCAGCTGCCTGTGCCTTGCCTTTTGCTTTCCATTGCGCGCCCATGTCGCGGTTTCCTTGTGTGTCAGCCGGCCACGCTGGCCCGCTTTGAATAAGCGCCGATTTTAGGTCAGCGACGGCGCCGCTTGCCGTGCGTTTGCACTTTGGGTCCCAGCCCCAAGGCCAAACGGGCCAAGGCATCGGCTTGGGCATTGCGGTGCCGGGGCACCCACCGCAGCTGGCAATGCGCAAAGGCAGCCAGCAAAGCCCTGGCCTCGTCAAACAAGGGCGCCAAGCGCGCCACTGGGGGCTCGCCCGCCTGGCTCAGCTGCGCCACCACGATGCTGTTGTCGCACTGAATGGCCACTTCAGCAATTCGGGCCTGCGCTGGGGTCATGTCAGACAAGGCCCATTGCAAGGCGGCCATGAGGGCGCGCAGCTCGGCCTCGTTGTTGCAACCCGTGGCCTGCGTGGCCACCGACAGCGTGTGCTGCGACCCGTCAGGGCGGGTGATGAGGGCGCCCAGCCCCATGCGGCCGGGGTTGGGCACGGCGCTGCCGTCGCACTGGATCGCCCAGGTTGGGTTGGGCTCGGCCATCAGGCCAGCGTCTTGGGCACGCCGTCGGCCGGCGGTGGGCCACCACGGTGGGACTTCGACCAGCTGTAGTCTGACGGCAGCTCGTCGCTGACGCCGGGCTTGCCCACGCTGTTGCCCAACTCAGAGTTGGTGACCACATGGCAGTTCAAAGGCTGGCCCTGGGCGTCTTTGTCTTTGCGCCTAGCTTCCGAAAACGCCAGGGCATCGAGCAATTGCTCGTCAGAGAAAGCCTCGACAAACGGGCGGCCCTGGCTGAGCCAATACACGACGATGCTCATGCGGATCTCCCGGATGCGGTTTGGGGCGGTGTCAGCGGTAGAAGACTTCGACGGTGCCCTTGAGCTTGATCGTCAAGGAGCGGCCCTTGCGGTCCACGGCCTTGCCTGCCGGCACGCGGATCCAGCCTTCGCTGATGCAGTATTCCTCGACGTCGAAACGCTCCTTGTCATTGAAGCGGATGCCGATGTCGTGCTGGAACACGGCCGCATCGTGGTGCGGGCTGCGTGGGTCGATGGACAGGTGATCGGGCAGTTCGGGGCGTGGGGTCGCGTCGGTCATGGGTGCAGATGCCAATGCCGGCTTCGCAACAGACGCGAAGCACACAGCAGGATGGGTTCGCAGTTTAGTGGACGTCGGGCGCGCCCTCGCGCAGCAACAAGGCACGCTTGCGGTCCACGCCCCAGCGGTAGCCCGAGATGTCGCCATCGCGGCGCACCACCCGGTGGCAAGGAATCGCCACCGCGATCGGGTTGGCCGCGCAGGCCTGGGCCACGGCGCGCACGGCCTTGGGTGAGCCAATGCGCTGCGCCAGTTGCGTGTAATTCACCGTGCTGCCGCAAGGCACGGCCTGCAGCGCCTGCCACACCCGCGCCTGGAAGGCCGTTCCGCGCACATCCAGCGGCAGGTCCAAGCCACGCGCCGGGGACTCGACCAAGCCGACCACCTGGGCCACCACCTGCTCCAAGCCGTCAGCGGCGCCCACGATGTGGGCTTTGGGAAAGCGGTCCTGCAGGTCACGCACCAACGCATCCGGGTCGTCGCCCATCAAGATGGCGCAAATGCCGCGCTGGGTTTGCGCCACCAAGACGGCCCCCAGCGCACATGAGCCCAGCGCAAAGCGAATCTCGGCCCCGGCCTGGGTCAGTTGGGGCGATGGGGTGACAGCGTTTGGCATGGTCCACACAGCGGGCTGAAACGAAGCCGCCAGCTTAGACCAGCCCGCAGCACTTGGCACTCCCTGGGCCGCCATCAAATGGCACCTGGGCGACCCGCGTGCCGAAAGGTGAGGTTGATGCGTTGGCGGCCCAAGCTGGGGTGAGGCGCGTCGGGCAGAGGCATGACGCCATGGAAGCGCAGGCGATCGACCCCGCCCCACACCACCACATCGCCGTGGTGCAAGGCCACCCGCGCCGCCTGGTCGCTGCGCGCATGGCCACCCCACAAAAACACGGCGCTCATGCCCAGCGACACCGACACCACCGGCGCCGACAAGTCGGCCTCGTTTTTGTCTTGGTGCAGGGACATGCGCGCACCGGGCACATAGCGGTTCACCAAACAGGCATCGGGCGCGAAGCCCGCAAAGCCCGCCTCTTCAGCGGCTTGAAGCGCCAAGGCGAGCCAGGCCGGCGGGATCGCAGGCCAAGGCAGATCGGTCACCGGGTCGCGGTGAACGTAGCGGTAGCCGCGCTCGTCGCTGTGCCAGCCCAGGCTGCCGCAACTGGTCAAGGCCACCGACATCGGCAAGCCACTGGGCGTGTGCATCGCGCGAAACGGCGCCTGCGCCAGCACCGCATCCAACCCTTGCCGGACCTGCGCCATGCAGGGCAAGGCCACGCCGCGCAAAACCCACGCCTGCGCGCCCAGCGGGTGGCGCACACCCGCGTCGTTGTCACCAAACAGATCGCCATCGAGCATGGCCGCCATTGTCAGCGAAGGGGCTGAGAACGCCCATGCGCTCGATTAGAGTCACTGCTGTTCCAGCCTCCCCTCGCCCGCCATGACCCGACTGCACACCGAATGGCAACGCCTGTACCTGCCGCCCACCGCGGCTGACCCCGCCGAGTTGACGGACCAGGCTCCCCTGGTGGACGCCCAAGGCCATGTGCGCGCCCTGGTGCTGAGCGTGTCGCAACCCGCCGATTGGCCCACCGTGGCCGCGCTGTGGCAGGCCGTGCAAGCCGAGCTGGAGCTGCCCGCACCGGCCATTGCCGTGTCTGGCACCGACAGCTACCAGCTGTGGTTCTCGCTGGCCGAGGCCGTGCCCGCGGCGCAAGCGCATGCCTTCTTGGCCGCCGTGCGTGGGCGCTACCTGGCCGACATCAAGCCAAGCCGCGTGGGTTTGCTGCCCGCAGTCGACCCCTCGGCGCCCGACGGCTTTCGCCACGTGACGCACCGGCCCGGTCAGGCCGCAGAGGCCGAGCAATGGGCCTCCTTCGTGGCGCGCGACCTGGCCCCGGTGTTCGCAGACACGCCCTGGCTGGACATCGCGCCCAGTGCAGAAGGCCAGGCCGAATTGCTCAGCCACCTGCGCAGCATCAGCCCCGCACAGTGGGATGCCGCGCTGGCGATGCTGCAGCCCGAGCCTGCCCACACCGTGGACACAAAGACGCCTTCACAAGGCCCAACGGGCTCAGCCGAAGATGCGGAAGAAGCCCTCACCCCACAGCGCTTTTTGACGCAGGTGATGAACGACCGCAACGCCCCCTTGGCCTTGCGCATCGAGGCGGCCAAAGCGCTGCTGGCTGACACGCCGGCCGGCGTCCTCACCGAGCAACGCCGATGAACCCCGAAGACTTGGTCAAGCTGGTCACCATGACCATGCCCTTTGGCAAGCACAAAGGGATGCTGCTGGCCGACCTGCCCGGCAACTACCTGGGCTGGTTCGCGCGCGAGGGCTTCCCCAAGGGCGAGATGGGCCGCCTGCTGGCCCTCGCTTACGAGCTGGATCACAACGACCTGAAAGACCTGCTCAAGCCCTTGCGACAGGGCTTGCGCTGAGCCGAGGGCGTCGAAAGCCCCCTGCCCCGCTGGCATCACACCAGGTCAAAACGGTCGAGGTTCATGACCTTGGTCCACGCGGCCACGAAGTCGTGCACGAACTTGCCCTGGGCATCGTCACTGGCATAGACCTCGGCCACGGAACGCAGCTGCGAGTTCGAGCCAAACACCAAGTCGGCGACGGTGGCCGTCCACTTGGGGGCGCCCATGCGGGCATCGCGGCCTTCCAGCACACCCGCTTGGGCACTGGCGCGTTGCCAGGTGGTACCCATGTCCAGCAGGTTCACGAAGAAGTCGTTGCTCAAGACACCGGGTCGCTGGGTGAACACGCCGTGCGCCGCCTGGCCCACGGTCGCACCCAGCACGCGCAGGCCGCCCACCAACACGGTCATCTCGGGGGCGCTCAAGGTCAGCAGCTGTGCCTTGTCGATCAGCAACTCGGCGGCCTGGTCGGCCAAGCCGGCGCCAGCTTGGTTGCGGAAGCCGTCGGCCGCGGGCTCCAGCACGGCGAACGAGTCGACATCGGTTTGCGCTTGGCTGGCATCGGTGCGCCCAGGTGCAAAAGG
Organism: Burkholderiales bacterium; assembly: GCA_947377275.1. Lineage (GTDB taxonomy): Bacteria > Pseudomonadota > Gammaproteobacteria > Burkholderiales > Burkholderiaceae_C > Aquabacterium. Next base: position 19,119 of record CANCFV010000003.1, read on the forward strand.
CACGGTCACGTCTTGCCCCGCCTGCTTGGCCGCGGCCTCGACACCGGCATTGCCAGCCAGCACGATCAGGTCGGCCAGCGAGATGCGCTTGCCATCGGCTTGTGCGGCGTTGAAAGCCTGCTGCACGCCTTCCAGCTTGGCCAGCACCTGCGCCAACTGGTCGGGCTGGTTCACGGCCCAGTCCTTTTGCGGCGCCAGGCGGATGCGGGCCCCATTGGCGCCACCCCGCTTGTCGCTGCCGCGGAAGGTCGACGCCGAAGCCCAAGCGGTGGACACGAGTTGCGACACGCTCAAGCCACTGGCCAGCACCTGGGCTTTGAGGGCGGACACCTCTTGCGCATTGACCAGCGGGTGGTCAACCACGGGGACGGGGTCTTGCCAGATCAGAACCTCGGCAGGCACCAGCTTGCCCAAGTAACGGGCACGGGGGCCCATGTCGCGGTGGGTCAGCTTGAACCAGGCGCGGGCAAAGGCATCGGCAAAAGCGGCTGGGTCGGCCAAGAAGCGACGCGAGATTTTTTCGTAGGCCGGGTCAAAGCGCAAAGCCAGATCGGCCGTGGTCATCATGGGCTGGTGGGCCTTGCTCGGGTCGTGTGCATCGACCACGGTGCCGGCGCCAGCGTCGCCTTTGGGCTTCCACTGGTGGGCGCCCGCGGGGCTGGTGGTCAGCTCCCACTCATGGCCAAACAGGGTCTCGAAGTAGCCGTTGTCCCAGGTCGTGGGCTTGGGCTTCCAAGCGCCTTCGATGCCGCTGGTGGTGGTGTGCGCGCCCTTGCCTGAAGCGAACTGGTTGATCCAGCCCAGGCCCATGGCCTCGATGGGCGCAGCCTCAGGCTCAGGGCCGACCAGCTTGGGGTCACCTGCACCATGGGCCTTGCCGAAGGTGTGGCCACCGGCCACCAGGGCCACGGTCTCTTCATCGTCCATGGCCATGCGGGCGAAGGTGTCGCGCACATCGCGTGCCGAAGCCAACGGGTCGGGCTTGCCATCGGGCCCTTCGGGGTTCACGTAGATCAGGCCCATTTGCACGGCGCCCAAAGGAGCGGCCAGTTCGCGGTCACCGCGGTAACGGCTGTTGGCCTGGTCGCTGGTGGCCAGCCATTGGGCTTCGGGGCCCCAGTGGATGTCGGTCTCGGGCTCCCAAATGTCGGGGCGGCCGCCGGCAAAACCGAAGGTCTTGAAGCCCATGGTTTCCAGCGCCACATTGCCTGTCAAAACGAACAGGTCGGCCCACGAGAGCTTGTTGCCGTACTTTTGCTTGATGGGCCACAGCAGGCGACGTGCCTTGTCGAGGTTGCCGTTGTCAGGCCAGCTGTTGAGCGGCGCAAAGCGTTGCGAGCCCGAACCCGCGCCACCCCGGCCATCGTGGATGCGGTAAGTGCCGGCAGCGTGCCAGGCCATGCGGATGAACAAGGGGCCGTAGTGGCCGTAGTCGGCGGGCCACCAGTCTTGCGAATCGGTCATCAAAGCGCTGAGGTCGGCGACCACGGCGTCCAGGTCCAAGGTCTTGAAAGCCTCGGCGTAATCGAAGGCCTCGCCCATGGGATTGGATGGCGCCGCTTGCTGGTGCAGCACGCCCACGTTCAGCTGGTTGGGCCACCAATCTCGGTTGCTGCGGGCACCCTGTGTGGCTTGCGTGGCCGCACCGGCATGGAAAGGGCATTTGGCTTCGTTAGACATGGGTGTCTCCTGGTCAATGGGCGCATCGGAAGGGATGCACGCAGTCTAGGAGCGAGGCCCGCATTGCTCAATCGGGCAATTTCTATGGCCGTCATAGCGACCACACCGGCATCCGCCCGTCAGGGCACCACGGTCAAGAAGATGAAGGCGGCAAACAGGACCAAGTGCACCGTGCCTTGCATCACCGTGGCACGGCCACTGCCCAGGGTCAACGTGGCCGTGAGCATGGTCATGGCCAGCAAGACCATCTGCATGGGCGGCAGGCCCAAGGCCAGCGAAAACGGGAACCAAGGCGACAGCGCCGCCACCACCGGGATGGTCAAGCCAATGCTGGCCAGACCCGAGCCCAAGGCCAGGTTCAGGCTGCTTTGCATGCGGTTGCCCTTGGCAGCGCGCAAGGCCGCGCCCGTTTCTGGCAACAACACGATCATGGCGATCACCACCCCGGCCACCCCAGGGGGCAAACCGGCCGCCGAAACCCCTGCCTCCAAGGCCGGTGCCAGGGCCTTGGCCAGCCCTACCACACCCACCAGCGAGACCATCAGCAAGCCCAGGCTCGTCCACGCCACGGCATTGGATGGCGGTGTGGCATGACTGTCTTCATCATCAGCGCCCTCGGCAGGCAAGAAGTAATCGCGGTGTCGCACGGTTTGCACGAACACGAACACGCCATACAGAACCAGCGAGGTCGCACCCGCGAACATCAATTGAGAGGCGCTGTACGTGGGCCCCGGCGTGGTGGTGGTGAAGCTGGGCAAGACCAGCGACAAGCCCGCCAGTGCGCCCAGCGAAGCCAGGGCCGGGCTGGTGCCTTCGACACGGTAGGCCAGCACGCCATGGCGCCATCCGCCCAAGACCAGGGACAGGCCGACGATGCCATTGACCGCGATCATCACCGCGGCGAACACCGTGTCACGCGCCAGCGAATTGGCGCTTTCGCCACCGGCCACCATCAGGGCCACGATGAGGGCCACTTCAATGATGGTAACGGCCACGGCCAGCACCAGCGTGCCAAACGGTTCGCCCACGCGGTGGGCCACCACCTCGGCGTGGTGGATGGCGCCCATCACGGCCGCAAATAAGGCGCCCACCAAGAGCAGACCCAGCCCCAATCCCAGCGGCTGCCCCCAGGCGCCAGCCAAGATCAAGGCGGCCAGGGCCGGCACAGCCAGACTCCACACAGGCAGACCAGGGATGCGCGTCCACGAAGGGCGCTCAGAAGGGGTGGGCTTGGTTGACATGGGGTGATCGTACAAGCTGACGGGCCCGATGCTCGCCTCGCGTGGCGGCTTGACCGACAATCGCGCATTCCCCTCTTGCCGCACACCCGCCATGAAAACCTACGACATCGAAATCCAGCGCATCAAATCGGCCCGGCACAACCGCGGTCTGATCGAGTTGGGCGTGGATGTGCTGGTGCAGCCCCGCCCGGCGCGCGATGAGCAATCCACCACGACCTGCCTGTCGCTGCCTGTGGACGACGCACGCACCCTGCTGATCTTGCTCAAGCAGCAGATCGCCGAGCTGGACAAACTGCAGCCCCGCAGCCGCCGCTCGGGCCGCTGCTGAGGCGCAACGCACGATCAGTGCTGGTGGGCTTCGGCCGCCTTGGGCGCCGCCACCACGACCTCGGCCTGGCATTCGCCAGCGCGCTTGAAGGTCAGCGTGATGGGGAACTTGTCGCCCTCTTTGAGCGGCTTGGTCAAGTCCAGCAACATCACGTGGTAACCGTTGACCTGACCACGCTTGAGCGAGATTTCTTTGCCCGGCGGCAACGCGACCTCTGACACCGAGCGCATTTTCATCACATCGCCCACCATGGCCATTTCGTGGATTTCGACCGCGGGTGAAACCTCTGTGCGCGCGGCAATCAACTGGTCAGCCTGTTTGCCCTTGTTGGTGATGCCATTGAAATAAACCGCGCCCACTTTGCTGAGGCCGATCGTGGGTGGCGAATGGGGGTGAGCAACCTGGATGTCGCCACAGGTGACACCGTGGGCCATGGCACCCGTTTGCAATGCGACCATGCAGGCGCCCAGAACGAGGCGTTTCGTGAGGATCATGGCGGTTTCCTTGTGACCTTGTGCTCGGGAGAAGCCTCAGTTTATGCGAGCTGGGTGAGCGCTCAAGCCCGACGCAAAGCCGGAAAGCCCTCGAAGAGCTCGGCCACCCAGTCGACAAAGGCCTGAACCCGCGTCGACAGGTGGCGGTTGGAGGGGTACATGACGTGGATGGGGATGGGGTCGGCCACCCAGTCGGGCAAGACCTCGACCAAGCCCTTGGCCTTTTCGCTGCAAGCCATGACGTAGCTGGGCAAGCAGCCGATGCCCAGGCCGGCATGCAGGGCGTCTTCGTGCACGTTCGAATCGTTCAGGGCCAGCACGCAATCGGGCGTCAACACGATGCGCTCGCCATCGCGGCTGAAGTTCACGGGGTAGATCTGACCCGACATCTGGCTGGAGAAGTAACCCACCCAGCGGTGCTGCTGCAACTCGCTGGGGTGCTGCGGCAAGCCATGCGCCTGCGCGTAGGCCACCGAAGCGCAGGTGAGCAACCTCATCGACCCGACGCGCCGGGCGACCACCCCAGGGTCATTGGCCTCGCCCACACGGATCACACAATCGACGGCCTCGCTGACCAGGTTGATGGGGCGGTCGCTGCAGCCCAGCTCGAGCTTGATCTGCGGGTAGCGGGCCATGAAGTCGCTCAAGCCGGCGTACATCAACAGGCTGCCCAGGCTGGTCGCCACGTCCACACGCAGGCGCCCGGTCGGGTTGCCTTGTCGCGAGGACACGGCCTCGTCGGCTTCGCGCATGTCGTCAATGAGCCGGATGCAGCGCTCGTAATACGCGGCACCGTCGGCCGTGACGGCCACCTTGCGGGTGGTGCGGTTGAGCAGGCGCACGCCGAGTTGGGCCTCCAGGTCTTGCACCAGGGTCGAGATGCTGGCCTTGGGTGCGCCCATGAGCTCGGCCGCACGGGTGAAGCCGCCTGTGTCCACCACGCGCACAAAGGCTTCCATCGCTTTGAACTTGTCCATTGTTCAGATTTTCGAACAATCAATTCGCATTCGTCTTCTTTATCCATTCATTGACCATCAATACAGTGCGGTCATATGCCCCACACCCCTTCGTCATCGCCCGCCGAGATCCTGACCTGGCCTGCCCACAGCGGCCCGGTGGAGGTGCGGGTTTACCGAGGCGCCACCACGCGCCCGCATGACGCCTTGCTGGTGTTCTTCCACCCTGGTGGCTTTGTGATGGACGACAGCGGCGCGGCCGACGGCTGCCTGAGCGTGCTGGCCCAAGCTTGCGGGCTGGACGTGATCGCACCGAGCTACGCCCTGGCCCCTGCACACCCCTTTCCCGCGGCGGTCGAGGACGCCCACGCCGTGTTGAACGAGGCCCTGAGCCGGCGCAGTGAGCTGGGCTGGAAGGGCAAGCGGCTGTTCGTGTGTGGTGTGGAAGCTGGCGGCAACCTGGCGGCGGTCTCTGCCATGGTCTGCCGTGACCGTCAGGGCCCCACGCTGGCAGGACAGATCCTGGTGATGCCCATGCTGGACACCTGCATGCAAGGCCAGTCGATGCAATGCGCCGCAGGTCAGGCCGACCAGGTCGAGCTGGTGGCCGGCATGGCCCGCAGCTACCGCAGCTACCTGCCTCACCCCGCCGACCGGCAACACCCCTATGCCAGCCCCTTGCAGGCCAGGCGCTTGGGCCAGTTGCCGCCGGCGCAGATTTTCTACACCGAGGGCGACCCCTTGGCCGACGACAGCCGGGCCTATGCCGACAAGTTGCGCCTAGCGGGCAACGAGGTCGAGCTGGTGGGCCTGCCCCCGGCCAATGTCTGCGACGACGAAGCGAGATGTTCCATCACGGCCGACGACCCCTGCGTCACGGCCATGAAGCGCTTCCTCGACGCCCACCGCTGAGTTCATCTTTCCTCATCTTTGTCTTTGTCTTTGATCGATTCATTTCGGGAGCCTTCCATGAAACCCATGTCACACCCACGCTGGCTGCTGGCCACCCTCACGGCCATGCTGATGGCCGCCGGCTTGTCTGCCTGCGGCGACGAGCAAAAGGCGCCCGCCGCTGCCGCGCCCCAGCCGCAAGGCGCCCCGGTCACCGTGGCCGCCGTCATCGCGCGCGCGGTGCAACAAGAGCGCGAGTTCTCGGGGCAGGTCGAAGCCATCGACCGGGCTCAACTGCGCCCGCGCGTGTCGGGCTACATCGACAGCGTGCGCTTTCAAGCCGGCAGCCTGGTGCGCAAAGGCGATGTGCTCTTCGTGATCGACCCACGCCCCTACCAAACCGAAGTGGCCCGGCTGGAGGCGGCGTCTGCCGCCACCCGCGTTCGCGCCGACCAGGCAGCATCGGACCTTCAGCGCGCCAAGCGCCTGTTGGCAGACAACGCCATCGCCCAACGTGAACACGACGAACGCTCGGCCACGGCCCGCCAGCTGGACGCCGCTGCACGTGCCGATGCCGCGGCGCTGCAAACCGCCAAGCTCAACCTGGAATGGACCCAGGTGCGCGCGCCCTTCAATGGGCGCGTGGGCAAGGCCGAAGTGACCACAGGCAACCTGGTCGATGGCAACACCGTGCTGACCTCGCTGGTGTCGGCCAACCCCATGTACGTGAGCTTCAATGGCGACGAGGCCACCTACCTGCAACTGGGCCAACGTGCCCGCAACAAGCCGACTGAGCTGAAGATCCGCGTGGGTCTGGCCAACGAGACGGGCTTCCCACACGCCGGCCGCCTGGAGTTCGTGGACAACCAGATCGACCCGCAATCGGGCAGCGTGCGCCTGCGCGCCGTGGTGGACAACACCGATGGCTTGTTGACGCCCGGCCTGTTCGCCAAGGTGCAACTGGCCACCGGCAGCGTGGACGGCACGCCCGCAACCCTGGTGCTGGAGCGCGCCATTGGCACCGACCAGAACCGCAAGTTCGTGGTGGTGGTGGGCCCCAAGCAAATCGCCGAATTCCGCCCAGTGCAACTGGGCAACGTGGTGGGTGAGTTGCGCGTGATCACCTCGGGTTTGAAGGTGGGTGAACAGGTGGTGGTGGACGGCTTGCAGCGCGTGCGCCCTGGTGCCCCGCTGGCCCCCACCGTGGTGCCGATGGACCCTGCAGCCACATCTGCCTCGGCGGCTGCCAGCAAGTGAGGACACGGCCATGAACATTTCACGCTTCTTTGTCGACCGGCCCATCTTTGCCGGCGTGCTCTCCATCCTGGTCTTCATTGCCGGGGTGATTGCCATCTTCCGCCTGCCCATCTCTGAGTACCCGGAGGTGGTGCCGCCCTCCGTGGTGGTGCGCGCCCAGTTCCCGGGCGCCAATCCCAAGGTCATTGCCGAGACCGTGGCTGCGCCACTGGAGGAGCAGATCAACGGCGTCGAGAAGATGCTGTACATGTCTTCGCAAGCCACCACGGATGGCGTGCTCACGCTGACCGTGACCTTCCAGATCGGCACCAACGTCGAGCAGGCCGAAACCCAGGTGCAAAACCGCGTGCAACGCGCCCTGCCCCGCCTGCCGGATGAGGTGCGCCAGATCGGCGTGACCACGGTCAAGAGCTCGCCCAACCTGACGCTGGTGGTGCACCTGCTGTCGCCCAAAGGCAGCTACGACGACATCTACCTGCGCAACTATTCCACGCTCAACGTGAAGGACCGTCTGGCGCGCTTGCCGGGCATGGGCGATGTGCAGGTGTTTGGTGCGGGTGACTACGCCATGCGCATCTGGCTGGACCCACAAAAGGTGGCCCAGCGCAAGCTGACGGCCGGTGATGTGGTGGCCGCCATCCGCGAGCAGAACGTGCAGGTGGCCGCCGGTGTGGTGGGCGCTCCGCCTGACACCAAGGCACCCTTCCAGCTCTCGGTGAACGCCCCAGGCCGCCTGGCCAATGAGGCCGAGTTCGGCAACATCATCATCAAGACCACGCCAGACGGGGGCGTGACGCGCCTGCGTGACGTGGCCCGCATCGAGCTGGGCGCTTCGCAATACGCGCTGCGCTCGCTGTTGGACAACAAGCCGGCAGTGGGCATCGGCATCTTCGAGGCGCCCAATGCCAATGCCTTGCAGCTGTCCGCCGATGTTCGCAAGCTCATGGCCGAGCTCAAGAAGGACTTCCCGGCCGATGTGGACTACGACATCGTCTATGACCCCACGCAGTTCGTGAGCGCCTCAATCGAGGCCGTGATCAAGACCCTGATCGAAGCCGTGGCCTTGGTGGTGCTGGTGGTCATCGTCTTCCTGCAGACCTGGCGCGCCTCCATCATCCCGCTGCTGGCCGTGCCGGTGTCCATCGTGGGCACGTTCGCGGTGCTGCTGGGCTTTGGCTTTTCGATCAACACGCTGTCGCTGTTCGGCCTGGTGCTGGCCATTGGCATCGTGGTGGACGACGCCATCGTGGTGGTCGAGAACGTGGAACGCAACATCGCCCTGGGACTGAACCCGCGTGAGGCCACCATCCAGGCCATGAAGGAGGTCTCTGGCCCCATCATCGCCATTGCCCTGGTGCTGTGCGCGGTGTTCGTTCCCATCGCCTATGTGTCAGGCCTGACGGGCCAGTTCTACAAGCAGTTCGCGCTGACCATTGCCATCTCCACGGTGATCTCGGCCTTCAACTCGCTGACCTTGTCGCCCGCCCTGGCTGCCGCCCTGCTCAAGCCGCATGACGCGCCCAAAGACCGCCTGACCCGTGGCATGGACGCCGTGTTTGGTGGCTTCTTCAAGCGCTTCAACCGCGTGTTCGAGCGCGGCTCACACAGCTACCAAGGCGGCGTGGCGGGCACGCTCAAGCACAAGACCCTGACCATGGGCGTGTACGCGCTGCTGTGTGTGGCTGCCTTCTTCGTGTTCAAGGCCGTGCCTTCGGGCTTCGTGCCGGCGCAAGACAAGCAATACCTGGTGGGCTTCGCCCAGCTACCTGACGCTGCTTCCCTGGAGCGCACCGACGCCGTCATCCGCCGCATGACCGACATCACCAAGACCGTGCCGGGTGTGGCCCATGCCGTGGCCTTTCCTGGCCTGTCGATCAATGGCTTCACCAACGCGCCCAACGCAGGCATCGTGTTCTACACGCTGGACGACTTTGCCAAGCGCAAGGGCCCCGGCATGTCGGGCGATGCGATTGCGGCCGAGGTCAACAAGCGCCTGGGTGCCATCCAGGACGCCTTCATCATGGTCTTCCCGCCACCGGCGGTGAACGGCCTGGGCACCATCGGCGGCTTCAAGCTGTATGTCGAAGACCGCGGCAACGTGGGCTATGACGAGCTGTTCAAGGCCGTGATGGCCCTGCAGATGAAGGCCTGGCAGACGCCCGAGCTGGCCGGTGTTTTCAGCAGCTACCAGATCAACGTGCCCCAACTGTTTGCCGACGTGGACCGCACCAAGGCCAAGCAGATGGGTGTGCCCCTGGGTAGCATCTTCGACACCCTGCAGATCAACCTGGGCTCGCTCTACGCCAACGACTTCAACCAGTTTGGCCGCACCTACCAGGTGGTGGTGCAAGCCGATGCCCCCTTCAGGTCGACACCCGATGCCATTGGCCAACTCAAGGTGCGCAGCAACAGTGGCGAGATGGTGCCCCTGGGCAGCCTGATGAAGGTGTCTGACTCATACGGTCCTGACCGTGTGCAGCGCTACAACGCTTACGTGTCGGCCGACATCAACGGTGGCCCCGCCCCAGGTGTGTCGTCCGGACAAGCCCAAGCCATCATGGAGAAAATCGCTGCCGAAACCCTGCCCAAGGGCGTGAGCTTCGAATGGACCGACCTGACCTATCAAGATATTTTGGCGGGCAACACCCTGGTCTACATCTTCCCGCTGTGCGTGCTGCTGGTCTTCCTGGTGCTGGCCGCTCAGTACGAAAGCTGGACGCTGCCTCTGGCCGTGATCCTGATCGTGCCCATGTCCATTTTGTGCGCGCTGGCCGGGGTCTACCTCACCAAGGGCGACAACAACGTGTTCACCCAGATCGCGCTGTTCGTGCTGGTGGGGCTGGCCTCCAAGAACGCCATCCTGATCGTGGAGTTTGCGCGTGAGCTTGAACACCACGGCCGTGGCACGGTCGAGGCCGCGCTGGAGGCTTGCAAGCTGCGCCTGCGCCCCATCTTGATGACGTCGATCGCTTTCATCATGGGCGTGGTGCCGCTGGTGTTCTCCACCGGTGCGGGCTCGGAGATGCGCCATGCCATGGGCGTGGCCGTGTTCTCAGGCATGTTGGGGGTGACGCTGTTTGGTCTCTTCCTCACACCGGTGTTTTACGTGCTGCTTCGCTTGCTGGCCAAACGCCTGGAGCGCAAGCCCAGCGCCACCTCGCACAACCCTGAACTGAACGAAGAGGTGCAAGCATGAACGCCGCCCGCGCACTCACCCCCTTGATGGCCGCGCTGGTGATGGCCGGCTGCGCCAACGCCCCTGTCGAGCCCGATGCCGAACTGAACGTGCCAGCCGCCTTCAAGGAAGCGCAGCCCACCGGCCAAGCCATGGCCCAGGCACCCGCCGGATGGAAGTTCGCCTCCCCACAAGAAGGCAGCGAACGCGGCGCATGGTGGTCTGGCTTTGAGGACCCCGCCTTGGAGCGCTTGCTCAAGCAAGCCATGGACAACAGCCCGACGCTGCAAGCCGCCACGGCCCGGGTCCAGGCCGCACGTTCGGCCCTGCGTGGCAGCCAAGCCGCCCAGATGCCACAGGTCGGCGTGAACCTGGGCGTGGCCCGCAGCAAGCCCAGCGCCGCTGAGCAAGGCTTACCCTCAGGCACGCAGGTCTCGCCGGCCACGGTGTGGCAAGCAGGCGTGGGCGCCAGCTACGAGGTCGACCTGTTCCGCCGCGTGGCCAACAGCGTGACCGCGTCCCAATTGGACTTGGCTGCCCTCGAAGCAAGCCACCGATCGGTGTTGTTGGCCCTGCAAGCCGACGTGGCGCAAACCTACTTCCAGTTGCGCACACTCGATGGTGACCTGGACGTGTTGTCACGTGGTGTGAGCTTGCGCGAGCAAACGCTGCAACTCATCCAAAAGCGCTTCGCTTCGGGTGACGTGTCTGAGCTGGACGTGAGCCGAGCGCAGACCGACCTGTCGAGCACCCGCGCCGAACTGCAAAGCCTGCGCGGCACACGGGCGCGGACCGAACACAGCCTGGCCCTGCTGCTGGGCCAAGCGCCTGCGGCCTTCCAACTGCCCTCGCAGCCCCTCGCTGTGAACGCGGCCGTGCCAGCGGTGCCCGCGGGCCTGCCCTCTTCGCTGCTGGAGCGTCGCCCCGACGTCGTGGCCGCGCAAGCCCAGATGCGCGCGGCCTCCGCCCGCGTGGGGCAAGCGCAAGCCGCGCTGTTCCCGGCCCTGATGCTCACGGCCAATGGCGGCGTGGCGTCGTACGAGCTGCGAGACCTGTTCGAGCTGAGCGCGCGCTCCTGGCTGACCAGCGCGGTGCTGTCCCTCCCGCTGATCGACGGTGGACGCAACCGGGCGGTGATCGACCGGGCCGAAGCCCTGTTGGCCGAATCGGTGGCCAGCTACCGGCAATCGGTGTTGCAAGCCTTCGGTGACGTCGAGGGTCAGCTGTCCAGCCTGAGCAGCTTGCGCGAGCAATCGAGCTCGGTCGGCGAGGCCTTGGTGTCAGCACGGCGGTCGGCTGAGCTGGCCGACAAGCGCTACCGCGCGGGCGAAGACAGCTACCTCACCTTGCTGGACGCTCAGCGCAGCCAACTCAGCGTGGAGCGCCAGGCCCTGCAAGTGCGTGGCGCCTGGGCGGCCAGCACCGTGGGGCTGGTGCGTGCGCTCGGAGGTGACTGGCGTTGAGCAACACCCACCACAGTCCCTTGCGGGCCCTCGTGGCCCAGACACCGTTCGCTCGGTTCTGGGTCTCGCGCGTGGCCGGCATCATGGCCAACCAGATGCTGATGGTCGCCGTGGGCTGGCACATGTACGACCTCACCGCCAGTGCCTGGGACCTCGGGCTGGTGGGCCTGTTCCAGTTCGTGCCGGCCCTGTTGATGACGCTGCCCGCGGGCCACATTGCAGACAGGCACCACCGTGCGCGCATCTTTGCCGTGTGCATGTTGGCGCAAGCCACGGTGGCCGCGGTGCTGTGGTGGAGCACCCTCAGCGGCGAGGCCAGCCGCAGCCTGATCCTGGCTTTGTCGGTGCTGCTGGGCGTGGCGCGCGCCTTTCAGATGCCGGCACAGCAGGCGCTCACGCCCTTGCTGGTGCCGCGCGAGCTGCTGCAACGCGCCATCGCGGTGAGCTCCTGCGGCATGGAGATCGCTGTGATCGGTGGCCCGGCTTTGGGCGGTTTGCTCTACACCACCGGCGCCGCCACCGTGTACGCCCTGTGCAGCGCCTTGTTGTTGCTGGCCTTTGGGCTGTCGCTGCTGGTGCATTACCCCTTCACACCCACCCGGCATGCCAGTTCGTGGTCCGACGTGTTCGCTGGCCTGCGCTTCGTGTGGGAGCGCAAGGTGCTGCTGGGCGCCACCAGCCTCGACCTGTTCGCGGTGCTGCTGGGCGGTGCCTCGGCCTTGCTGCCCATCTTTGCCCGCGACATCTTGCACACCGGCCCGCTGGGCTTGGGGCTGCTGCGCGCTGCACCAGCGGTGGGCGCGTTGACCATGTCCATCGTGCTGACACGCTGGCCACTGCAACGCCATGTGGGTGCGCGCCTGCTGGCCGCCGTGGCGGTGTTCGGGCTGGCCACCTTGGGCTTTGGCCTGTCGCAGAGTTTCTGGCTGTCGATGCTGATGCTGGCCATCACGGGTGCGGCCGACAACATCAGTGTGGTCACGCGCCTGACACTGACCCAGCTCGAAACACCCGACGAAATGCGAGGCCGCGTGGCCGCCGTCAACAGCATCTTCATTGGCGCCTCCAACCAGCTCGGTGAGTTCGAGTCGGGCATGAGCGCCGCGGCCCTGGGTGCCGTGGGCTCGGTGGTGATGGGCGGCTTGGGCTCGGTCGCTGTGGCCGCCTTGTGGTGGCGCTGGTTCGCGCAATTGGCCCAGCGAGACCGCATCGAAGGCTGACACGACCCGCGGTTGACACACACCGTGGTGAGCCGTTCGGCAGGCCCAGGATCATGCGCACGTCAAACGCGGCGCCCATAGTCCCGGCGATCCACTGTCACCGGAGTCGATACCATGGGCCGTCCCAGCCACGTCAAGCCAGCACGCACCGGCACCAGCCGTCGCGAATTTTTCAAACGCTCTGCCGGCGGCGCAGCCCTGGTGGTGGCCGCATCGCCCATGGTGCCCATGGGCAGCCTGAGCGCAGCTCCCGCCGACCGCGCTGGCGCCAACACCTTCCAACACGGTGTGGCCAGCGGCGACCCCCTGCACGACCGCGTCATTTTGTGGACCCGCGTCACGCCACACGCGTACACCGCCTTGGCCGCGTCTGCCCACATCGAAGACCGTGAAGACGAGGAAGCCTGCCGCGACGGCAAAGTCCTCGTGCGCTTCACTGTCGCGCTTGACCCGCAATTCAACCGCCCGGTGAGCCACGGCACCTTCAAGACCGGCCCCGAGCGCGACCACACCGTCAAGATCGACGTCACCGGTCTGCGCCCAGACACCACCTACTACTACCGGTTCCGTGCGCTGGGCACCACCTCGGCCATCGGCCGCACCAAAACCTTGCCCAAGGGTCAGGTCGAGCGTTTGCGCATGGCCGTGGTCAGCTGCTCCAACTTCGCGGCTGGCTACTTCAACGCTTACCGCCAAATCGCCGCTCGCGCCGACCTCGACATGGTCGTCCACCTGGGCGACTACATCTACGAATACGGCGCCGGCCAGTACGGCAACGTGCGCCCTTGCGAGCCTGCGAACGAAATCCTGACCCTGGCCGACTACCGCATGCGCCACGCCCAATACAAGCGCGACGCGGACTCGCAAGCCATGCACCGCCAACACCCGCTGGTCGCCATCTGGGACGACCATGAAACGGCCAACAACGCCTGGAAAGATGGCGCTGAAAACCACCAGGCCGCCAACGAAGGCGCCTGGCCTGAACGCGTGAAAGCGGCACTGCAGGCCTACTACGAGTGGATGCCTGTGCGCGTGGTGGACCCCGCCAACCTGCGTCGCAACAACCGCAGCTTTGCCTTTGGCAACCTGGTGGACCTGATCATGCTCGAAGAGCGCCTGGGCGCTCGCTCACAGCAACTCGATGGCAGCATCCCCACGCCATTGGGCTTGGCCTTCACACAAACCGGCGCCTTCGCCGACCCCGCACGCCAACTGCTCGGCAAAGACGAAGAGACCTGGCTGTTTGACAAGCTGCGCACCAGCACGGCCAAGTGGAAGGTCTTGGGACAAGGCGTGATGTTCGCGCAACTCAAGGTCAAGGGCGCGCCGAACGCAGTCGGTGGCGGCCTGTTCTTCAACTCGGACCAGTGGGACGGCTATCAGCCCGCACGCGACCGCGTCTACAACGTCATCAAAGGCGTCAACAGCAGCAAGCCCGTGAACAACGTGGTGGTGCTGACGGGCGACATCCACAGTGCCTGGGCCGCCGACCTGACCCAAGACCCGAACAACCCAGACACCACCTTGGGTGGCTACAACCCACTGACGGGCGAAGGCTCGCTGGCCGTTGAGTTCGTGGGCACCTCAGTGAGTTCACCGGGCGTCAGCGACCCCTCTGGCGCGGTGGCCAACAGCCTCAAGCCTGCCAACCCGCACTTCAAGCACATCGACCTGGACAAGCGCGGCTACATGCTGATCGACGCCAACGCACAACGCTGCGTGTGCGAGTTCTGGCAGGTGGACACCGTCGCGTCGATCAGCAACGTGCAGACGCTGGGAGCAACGTTCGAGGTCAAAGACGGCCAAAACCGCTTGCAGATCTCGTCCATCACCACGCCAAAGGCAAACCCAGCCAAGCTCGCGCCCTGAGGCGGCATGCCTCAGCCACCTGCCTAACGTCATACTCTTTGAGCAAAGGCAAGAGCACGTTCAAGCTGAACGGCTCGCTCATGGATCACCCTTTCCAGTCATCAGGCACAGGCACAGGGCCAAACGACGGCGATCGGCAGGTTTTTGTCAAAAACGTGGGGGGAATGCGAGAAGCGGTGTACCGCCGCCGAAGGCTGTCAATGACCGATTTGGGTCATCGCCCCGCCATCGGCGGCCGCATGCCCGCAATGCCCGGCAGGGCCTGTCGCATGACGTTGGCAAAGGCCCGCAAGCGCGCGGGGTAGATGCGGGCGTAGGGATAGACCAGATGCACCGGTAGCGGCGATGCCTCCCAGTCGGGGATGAGCTGGCACAGGCGGCCAGTGGCCAGATCGTCGGCCACCAGCCATGCCGAGACCAGCGCGGCGCCCACACCTTCACGCACGGCACTGCGCGCGGCATAGAGGCTGTCGGTCCTGAGCCGAGGGCTCAAGCGCACTTGCTCGCGCTTGCCAGTGCCGAGCTGGAGAAGATCGAGCTCGTCTTGATGCAGCTGGGGAAGCGACAGCCAGGGCAGCGCCTGGAGATCGGCCGGCTTGCGAGGCGGCGCGCCTGGGCCCAGCAGACCGGGCGCGGCCACCAGGATGCGCGGCACCTCCGCCAATTGCACGGCCACCAGAGAGGGGTCGTGCACGCCGCCAACGCGGATGGCGCAGTCGATGCCTTCGGCGATGAGATTCGCCTCGCGGTCATGCAGGAACCAGTCCACGTTGACCTCGGGACAGTCAGCCAGGAAAGCCGCCAACGGCTTGATCAGGGCCTCCTGCCCGAAGGCGTGCGGCGCGAGCACGCGCAATTGACCTCGGGGCTGATCCTTGGCGCCGCGCAGATCGGCCTCGACCGCCGCCCAGTTCTCCAGCAAAGACTTGGCATGGGCGTAGCAGCGCTCACCGTCCTCGGTCAGCCGCATGGTGTGGGTGGAGCGCTGCAGCAGCCGCAGGCCCAGCAGCTTCTCCAGCCATTGCAGGCGCCGGCTGACCGTGGGTTGGGTGCTGCCCATCTGCGTGGCCGCGGCCGACAGGCTACCGGCCTCGACGATGCGGACAAAGGTCTGCATCAGCTCCAGGCGGTCCAGTGCGGTTGAACTCGGTGGTTTCATACGTGGAATGTATATCCAATGTTCATATCAGCCGTCTACAACAATTTGTCATGCAGGACAAGAATCAAGGCACACCACTCGCTGGAGTCCCAACATGAGCTCAATGTCTTTGAAGCGCGGCAACACCGCCGCTGCGCAAACTGTCGATCTGCCCCGCCCGCTGGTGCTGCTGCTCGCCAGCGGTGCCGGTCTGGCGGTGGCGTCCATCTACTACAGCCAACCCATGCTGGCCGTGCTGTCTGGCGCGCTGGGCGCCAGTGCCCGCGACACCGGCTTTGTGCCCACGCTGACTCAGCTGGGGTATGCGCTGGGCATCTTGCTGCTGGCCCCGCTGGGCGACCGCTTCGATCGCCGCCTTCTTATCTTGGTCAAAACCACGCTGCTTGCAGCGGCGCTTTTGGCCACCGGTCTGGCGCCAGGGCTGCCTTCCCTGCTGGCGGCCAGCCTGGTCGTGGGGCTGACCGCGACGCTCGCTCAAGACATCGTGCCAGCCGCCGCGACGCTGGCGCCCGAGTCCAGCCGGGGCAAGACCGTCGGGACCGTCATGACAGGGCTCCTGCTGGGCATCCTGCTGTCTCGCGTGGCCAGCGGCTTCATCGCAGAGCGCTGGGGCTGGCGCATGGTGTACGAGCTGGCCGCTGCCAGCCTTGGGGTCTTTGGCCTGGCCGCTTGGCGCGGTCTGCCACGCCTGCCGGTGACAAGCCACATGAGCTACACCAAGCTGATGGGTTCGCTGGCGAAACTGTGGCGGCAGCACGCCGAGCTGCGCCGTGCAGCCCTGGCCCAAGGCCTGCTGTCCATGGGTTTCAGTGCCTTCTGGTCCACGATGGCGGTGATGCTGCACAGCCAATATCACATGGGCAGCGAAGCGGCAGGCGCCTTCGGGCTGGCCGGTGCGGCTGGCGCGCTGGCTGCACCACTGGCCGGCCGCTTGGCCGACCAGCGCGGCCCTGAACTGGTGACCCGCCTGGGTGCCGGACTGGCCATGGCGTCCTTCGCCGTGATGGGGCTGGGCATGTTCTTGCCCCGCGAGGCCCAGATCGGTCTCATCCTTGCCGCCACGGTGGGCTTCGACTTTGGCATCCAGGCCACGCTGGTGGCCCACCAGACCGTGGTCTACAGCCTGGACCCGGCCGCCCGCAGCCGCCTGAATGCGCTGCTGTTCACCGGGATGTTCGTCGGCATGTCGGCTGGCGCGGCGCTGGGCAGCCTGGCGCTGGCTCACTGGGGCTGGATGGGCGTGGTGGCGCTGGCCACGGCGGCCTCTGGCGCCTCATTGGCCGTGCGGCTCAGCCGACGCCACGGCGCGCGTTGACGCCATGCCGGAGCCATCGCTGACATGGCCGGGTCAATGGGATGTGGATCGGCAGGTGCTGACGGATCCGAAGGCACTGGACCTGCGCTTGCAGGCACCGACCAACGCGAGGCAGCCATCATGGGTGACCGATCGGCGATGGCGCGTTGGATGCTGTGCCAGAGCTTTGCCCGCCTGTCCGGCGAGGCACCACGCTGCAGCGAAGGGCCGCACTTTTGTGGCACGCGCTTCTCAACGTTGGCGACGGCATGCGAGGGTTCAAGATCTGTTCGCCCGCGCACAGATCAGCAGCCGGCTGGTCGATAGCCTGACGACATGAACCCGGCAACTTTCGCATTCATCACCATCACCATCGCTGCCACAGGACTTGGCCTGGCCAGTTGTGGCGACACCGCAAAGCTGACGGTTGAGGACGGCACAGGCCCACATCCCAAATGGGTGGAACCCCACGCGACGCTGATCCCCACGGTGAACATCGCCCCCGCCCGCGGCTGGCCGGCGGGTGCCAAACCGCAGGCGGCCGCAGGCACCCAAGTGCTCGCTTTCGCCGGTGGCTTGGACCACCCGCGATGGCTGATGGTGCTGCCCAACGGCGACGTGCTGGTGGCCGAATCCAATGCACCTGCGCGGCCCGATGACGGCAGCGGCATCAAGGGCGCCGTCATGCGCTGGGTGATGAAGCGCGCTGGCGCAGCCGTGCCCAGCGCCAATCGCATCACCCTGCTGCGAGACAGCCACAACAGCGGCGTGGCAGACGTGCGAAGCGTGTTGCTTGAAGGGCTGAACTCGCCCTTCGGCATGGCCTTGATCGGCAGCGAATTGTTCGTGGCCGATACCGATGCCGTCCTGCGCTTTCCATACAGCCCTGGTCAGTTGCGGATCACCGAGCCCGGCGTCGTGGTGACGCGCTTGCCGGCCGGCAGCATCAACCACCACTGGACCAAGAACCTCATCGCGGGTGCAGACGGGCGCAAGCTCTTCGTGACCGTGGGCTCGAACAGCAACGTCGGCGAGAACGGCATGGCGGCCGAGGCCGAACGCGCGGCCATCTGGGAAGTGGACATCGCCAGCGGCGAACACCGCGTCTTCGCCACCGGCCTGCGCAACCCGAACGGCTTGGCCTGGGCGCCTGGAGGCGTGCTCTGGACCGTCGTCAACGAGCGTGACGAGATTGGCAGCGACCTCGTCCCAGACTACCTGACCTCGGTGCGTGATGGCGGCTTCTATGGCTGGCCATACAGCTACCACGGCGCCCATGTGGACGTGCGCGTCGATCCGCAGCGCCCAGATCTGGTTGCCAAGGCCTTGGTGCCCGACTATGCACTGGGGGCGCACACGGCATCGCTCGGACTCACATCTTCGACCGGCACCACGCTGCCGGCGCGCTTTGCACACGGGATGTTCGTGGGTCAGCATGGCTCGTGGAACCGGCGGCCTCACAGCGGCTACCGAGTGGTTTTCGTGCCCTTCGACGGGACACAGCCATCGGGCGCAGTGCCGCTGGACGTGTTGACTGGTTTTCTCGATGATCAAGGCCAGGCATTCGGGCGGCCGGTGGGCGTGGTCATCGACCGGCAAGGTGGCCTGCTCGTCGCCGACGATGTGGGCAACGTGATCTGGCGCGTCAGCGCCAAGCCTTGACAGCTTTCGTCTGTCACCGCAAAGCGGCCTCATACCGACCCAGACACGGCTGGTGCCACGCCGCCTGTCTGGGCCTCGACCCATGCGTTATTCCCAGTAAGGCGCGCGATCGTAATAGCTGGATGTCTCGCGGTTCCATTTTTCATCGGCCATCACGGGCCAATGGTCAGAATCGAACCCGGGTGCGGCCTTCAGTTTTGCCTTGTCCACATCGAGCACGTACTCGTTCTGGGTCGGGTTGTATGCAAATGCGCTGAAGGGAATGGCAAAGAGCTTTTCACCCATGCCCAGGAAACCGCCGAACGAGACGACGGCATAAGCCACCTTTCCCGTGCGCGGATCGATGACCATCTCTTTGACGTCGCCGAGGCTTTCGTGCTGGGGATTGACGACGTTGGAGCCGATGATGCTCGATGACTTGACGGGTGAGTTTGAAAATGTTTGCGGCTGACTCATTTTTGAGCTCCTGTTGAAACGAGGTTCGAGGCAGGTAGTCAACGCGAAATGGCTGAGCGGCTTCTTGCAACGATCAAGCATTCGCACAACTTGAAGACCTGTGATCAGCCTAGGCGCCAAGCCATGCCAACACCGTTCGGGAGCGCACAGAGCCGCGTGGTTCAGTGCGGGTACCGCAACGGCAAGGCCTTGCTTGATTGGATTACTCCGAAGTCTTCCCGTCGAAGTGCTCGCTGTCAGCCTTGGCGTCGGCGGGCGTGTGGTGGACGACCCCGTCACGATGATTCGGTGGCGCATAGAGCGTGTAGAGCTTCAAGGGTGTCGCGCCGGCGTTGATGATGTTGTGCTTCGTCCCCGCCGGCACGAGCACCGCGAATCCGACCTCAATCGGAGTTCGAACCCCGTCAAGAACCGCTTCACCGCTCCCCTGTTCAACCCTGAAGAACTGGTCGAGTTGGTGAACCTCGGCTCCGATTTCTTCCTGCGGCTTCAATGCCATCAGCACGAGCTGGCAGTTCTTTGCCGTATAGAGCACCTTGCGGAACTCCACGTTTTGGGTCGCCAAACCCTCGATGTTTTGCACGTAGCCCTTCATCGCAACTCCTCTGGTGATTTGACCTGCGGCACATGCCGTTTGCTCGGCGCCTGTGGGCAGCGTCGGGCCATTCAACTTTGACTGTATGCACCCATGCACATGGTGTCCGTTCGATATCGAACAAAAGCGAGCGACCAGGATGGCTTGCTGGTCGAACGACCGCCCCATTGAACGGACCGCGCCCAGGGCGCTGAATTGGCCGGCGTTGACACCCGGCGATGTGCTTGCGCCGGTCAAATCGCCACCCTGACATGGCCGCAGTGGCGTACGACAACGCACAGATGTGCGGCCAACGTGACTTGCACACTCAGACACTGGAGCAGGTTGGACTTGCAAACGTGTCTTGTACAACCAGGACGACGATGACCATCAGGCGGCGCCGTTGCTGTGCCGCCCAATCGAGGACGCGGTGGCGATGACGGTTCCCTCGGGCGCTCACGCACATGCTGAATGCATGCATCCTCCCCCAGCCCCGATGTCGACGTCGTCAAGTCAGCCGTCCTCCCAGCGCGCGCCGCGCCTGCGCATCGCCGCACTGGCGCTGCCCGCCTTGGTGGTGCTCGGCGGCGCCGCGGTGGCCATCGCCGAAGCGCGCGGCTGGCCCTTCCTGCGCGCTCCGATGGCGCGCGGACTGGCCCGCGCGGCGGGCGTGCCGGTTGACTTCGGCCAAGACGCCGACCGCTTTGCGCTGAAGCTGATCGGTCGGCCGAGCCTGGAGGCCGCGTCGCTGACCGTCGGCGCCGCGCCCGGCCCTGCGGCGCCCTACCTGTTGAGCGGACGGGACCTTCGACTGGCGTGGCGTTGGTCCGACGCCTGGCGCTGGTGGCGTGGCAGCACGGCATTGCGCGTTGCAAGCCTGGATGCGCGCACGCTCGACGTGAACCTGCTGCGCGATGGCGATGGCCGCGCCACCTGGCAGATCGGGCCCGGCGCCAGCAAGGGGTCGCCGCCGCCCGCGGGCCAGGCGCGGCTCGACCTGACGCAGATTGGGATGCTGTCGCTCGGCGGTGGCCGCATCGCCTTTGACGACCAGCCCTTGGCCACCCAGCTCGTCGTCACCATCGAAGGCCGCGAGAACGCAGACGCCGGCAGTCGCAGCCAGTCCGGCTGGCACGCCCGCGTCGAAGGCCGCTGGAAAGCGCTGCCGCTGCGGTTGGCCGTCGTCACCGGCGGTGCGATGCCGTTGGTGGCCGACGTGACGACAGCCGACATCGGCTTGCGTGTCGAAGGCCAGGTCGGTTCGGCGCGCGTGGTCTTTGACGGCTGCGCTGGCGCCTTGCTGGGCGCGCTGCGCTTGGACGGCGAACTGAAATTCAGCGGCCCGTCACTGGCCCGCGTCGCGGCGCCGCTGGGCCTGTCCCTGCCGCAGACACCGCCCTTCGAGCTGGAAGGGCACCTCTCCCACGACCTTGGCCTGTGGCAGCTCAACGCGCGCCGCGTGACCACGCGCAAGAGCCGGCTCCGTGGCGAGTTCCGCTACGACACCCGCACGGACCCGCCGAAGCTGACAGGCCAGTTGAATGGCACGCGGCTCGCACTGGCCGACCTGGGCCCGGCCATCGGCGCGCCCGCCAGCGGCACCGCCGCGGCGCCATCGGCATGGCCGCCGAACGCCGCGGGCCGCGTGCTGCCGCAACGCAAATTCGATCTGCCCTCGTTGAAGGCGATAGACGCCGACGTGCAGGTGGCGTTCGACGAACTCGACTTTGGCACCGATGCGCTGGCGCCGCTGCGCAACGTCACCACCCGCGTGGTGCTGAAGGCCGGCCGGCTGGCGCTGCAACAGCTGAAGGCCACGGTGGCCGGCGGCACGCTGAGCGGCACCAGTTCTTACGCCAGCACCGGCGCTGCCGCCCAGTGGACTGCGCGCATGCGCCTGACGGGTGTCGACGTCGCCGGCTGGCTGCGCGGCACGCAGACTTCGCAAGCGGCCGACGCGCCGCCGGCGGCCCCGACGCAGACCGCGAAGCTCAAGCAGGAGCGCCAGCAGGCACGCCAGGGCGGCGACCAGTTGGTGCGCAACTACGTCACCGGTGCACTGGATGCCGAGTTCGATGTGCGCGGCACGGGGGAATCAACCAGTCAGATCCTGTCGACGCTGAACGGCCGCTTCGACCTCACGCTGCGCGATGGCACGCTCTCGCACCTGGCCACTGAAGCCGCGGGCCTGGACCTGGCGCAGGGTCTGGGCGTGATCATCCGCGGCGACCGCCCGCTGCCGCTGCGCTGCGCGCGCATCCAGGCCACCGCGCGCAACGGCATCGTGCGCACCGACCGCGGCGTGATCGACAACGCTGACAGCACCTTGCTGCTGGCCGGCGAGCTGAACCTGAAGGACGAGTCGCTGGCCTTGGTGGCGACGTCCAGGCCCAAGGACTTTTCTCCGCTTTCATTGCGCACACCGGTCACCGTGCGCGGCACGCTCGCGCGGCCGCGCATCGGTGTCGAGGACGGCAAGCTCGTCGGCAAGGTGGGGGTGGCCGCGGCGCTGGGGGCGGCACTCGGGCCGTTGGCCGCGTTGATCCCCTTGATCGACTTCGGCCGCAAGGAAGCAGGCGATCCGTGTGCCGTCAATGCACGAACAGCGCAATCAAAATGATGACAGGGATGGGAATGCCGAGAAAGAGCAAAAGCAGTGAGCGCATGGTTGCCTCCAAATTTGAAGTGAGATGAGGTGAATCGAAACGTGCCGACCAGATTGGCCTCAGGCGTCTCGTTGCCGCCCGCCCACGGTGGCCGCCAAGCTGGCCACAAAAGCACCGCTCAGCAAGGCAATGAAGAGCCACAAGGCGGCGTAGGCCGATGCCTTGCGCGCAGTGTCAGCGGCCTGAACCAGTGCGGTCTGCGCATCACGCAAACTGGCTTGTGCGCGGGCATACGTGTCGGTCACGCGCTTTTCGGCTTCTGGCTGCAACAGCCCGGTGCGTTGCGTGACCAAGTGACCCACATAGCGAACATCCTGCGCGGGCAACGCCTCCATGTGAATGGTCGTCATGAAGATGCGAGCGACTTCAGCCAGACGCACTGGCGTGACGGGGTCCACAGTCCCACTTTGCATCGCGCGGCCACCCACAGGCGCAGCGCTTGCGGCCATCGTGGTGTCTCTTCGGAACAATGAATCGATGAAGTAGTCCATGGTCGTGGTCATGCCATCAGACTTCGCCGCTTCAGAGCCTGCCATGGCCGCAGCGCCAGTCGTGGCCGCCGCAGCGGTGCTTGCGATGCCACCCCCAACCGAAGCCCCAGCTTGCACGCCGCTGTTGGTGATCGACCCAATCACCGAAGTCAACAACGCTGCTGTCACCAGAGAGGACACCGCCCACGCCAGAAAGCCGTGAACCGTGTCGCGGAAGTAGATTTCATCGCGATGAACTTCCACCCACTTGGTTCTGAGCCTGCCGGCCAGGTAGCCGCCCATGCCTGAGGCCACCAACTGTGTGAACGTGACCCACAGGATGGTCGATAAGCCAAAGGCGGCCTTGCTGATGCCATCGTGTGCCCATGGAGAGACGGAAGAGAGCCCCAATCCCGTACCCAGCATCAACAGGATCAAAGAAAGTGCGGCGGCCCCAGCGGCCCCAGCAAAAATGGCAGCCCAAGACACGGGGCTGGAAGAAGCCGACGCGGTTGCGGCATACGCATCGGGCTGCGGGCGTTCACGCCCTGGGTTACCCATGGTGGCGGTGGTCGGAAGGGCCATGATGAATCCTGAAGTGCAATCGCAAAATCATGGCCTGATGAGGCTGGTGGCACGGTGCGTTGGCGCACAGAGTGCTGGCATCGCCCCCTGCCGCACTTGAGCCACACGTGAGCAGACGAAGCGCACTCTTGGTTGATCTCGGATGCGCCGCGTCGAGCGATTTCCGGCAGCGAATCTGAGAGTCGCTGTAGCCTGTGTGGGTCAGCAGCGCGAGTTCGCCGCCAGCCAACGTCAGTTTCTAGCGCAGACCTGCCATTGCTCGGCACAATCCAGTAAGCAACGGAGGTGTTCGTGTTCTCGCTGTCCAATATGGCTGATTGGTTGGTGCCCCCGGGGCCGTTGTCCGCGGTGTGATGGCTGGCCGTCAATGAGCCTTGACAGGGGCGCCCTGAATGGCGCCAACACGTTGGCCGCAACAAGTGCACATGACCATGCTAGTGAACTCCGACTTCTCGCACCGCGTCACAGTGACCGCAGATGAACACCACTGGGTGCCGTCACCGCAGTCCGGTGTGACGCGCGCAATGCTGGACCGCCTGGGCGGCGAGCAGGCTCGGGCCACGAGCCTGGTGCGGTACGCGCCGGCATCGATGTTCCCGGCGCACAGTCACCCCGGCGGGGAGGAGATCCTTGTGCTGTCGGGCACCTTCTCGGACGGCAGCGGCCATTACGGGCCTGGCTGGTACCTGCGAAACCCGCCGGGCTCGGCCCACCAACCCTCGAGCGTGGACGGCGCGCTGATCTTCGTGAAGCTGTGGCAAATGCCGGCAGACGACACGCGTGCCTTGCGCGTCGACACACACGATCCCTCTGTGTGGCGACGTGACGGGGCGCACGAGGTCTGCTTGCTTCACCGGACCGACCATGAGCAGGTCAGCCTGCTGCGGCTGCTGCCGGGCCACGCGCTGCAGCCGGACGCACGAGGCGGCGCCGAACTTCTGGTACTTGATGGCCAGTTGCTTGACAAAGCCACCGTGCTCGGTCCATCAGGCTGGCTGCGGCTGCCGCCTGGAGACGGCTCAGAACTCCGCGCCGGCGCCTTTGGGGTCACGCTCTACCTGAAGACCGGTCACCTGGCTGGGTTCGCGACATGACGACACCCATCACCCGAATTGTCATCGTGGGCGGCGGCTTGGCCGGAAGCCGGTGACTTGCTCGTCGAGCGGTCGACCCAGCAGCCGCCTCAGCGCATGCGCAGTCATGCCAGCGACCCGCCGTCGATGCGGCTGGCTGGTGGCACCGGTGCCCTTGTTGCCGCGTTGAATGCCCGACTCGATCCCGCGATCGTACGCACCGGGCAGACTGTGCGCCGCCTGCGTTGCGAGGCGACCCACGTCGAGCTGACGGTCGACGACGCGGACGGCAAACAGACGACCTGCCAGACCGAGAAAGTGCTTCTGGCTCTGCCTCCGCGACTGGCCGCGACACGGCTGCAATTCGATCCCCCGCTGCCCTCCGATCTGGCGCGCTGCAGGCAGGGGACGCCGACTTGGATGGCACCGCACGCGAAGTACGTGGCTGTTTACGACTCACCGTTCTGGCGCGAACAGGGACTGTCCGGCGGCGCGCGCAGCAGCGCTGGCCCGATGGGTGAGATCCACGACGTCTCGATGCCTGGCGGTCACCCAGCGCTGTTCGGATTCCTGAGCGTGCCGGCGCGGGTGCGCCGCCAGGTCAGTGACGAGGTGCTGCGAAGGCACTGCCGGGCGCAGCTCGTCCGGCTGTTTGGCGAGCGGGCCGGTATGCCGCTGGGCGACGCCTTGCAGGACTGGGCAGCCGAAGCGCTGACCGCGACCGATGACGACCAGGACGCCGCAGGCCACCATGCTGCACCACCGCCGAGCAGCCCCGATGGGGGCGCATGGCAAGGCCGTTTGATCGGCATCGGCAGCGAATGGTCTCCGCTGTTCCCGGGCTATCTGGCCGGGGCGGTCGATGCTGCCGAGCGCGGCGTCCAGCAAAGCGTTGCGGCTTCAGAGAAGTCTCGCTGAAGGACTGTAGCCAGCGTGAAGCCGTTACGGTCGCCGGCAGCTCCGCAGCGGGAGGCGGTCAAACCAGGGCTCGTATCCGAATGAGAAAGCGTGAAGGAGTCCGCGGCCGTTCGCTTCAGATTTTGAACAAATCGACGAAATATGTAACTGATTGACCCGCCCGACGTGCCCCTCGGCCCAACAAGGCGTGGGTGTTGCAATCGACCAGACCCAATGAGCATGAACGTCCGCCCCGAAGTCGCGCTGCCCATCCAGGCGCCCGCCCATCCCCGTTCGCTGGGCTGGATCGGTACGACGGCGCTCGCAATGGGCGGTAGCAATCAGAGCCTGTTCATCCTGGCGGCTCTGTTCATCGGTCAGGGTGAAATACTGGGCCAGGGCACGGCCGCAGTGCCGCTGCTTTGGGTCGGCTTGCTGCTGGCGTGGGCGGCTGCGCCCGGCTGGACCGAACTGGTGCTGATGTATCCGCATCGGGTCGGTGGCATCGCTGCCACTTGCACCGAAGCATTCCGGCCCTACAGCCCGGTGCTGGCCAACCTGACTGGCGTCTGCTACTGGTGGGGCTGGGTGCCGACCTGCGGCATCACCGCCATCCTGTCGGCTTCGGCCATCCACGAGTGGTATCTGCCGGGCATCCCGATCAACGCGCTGGCCATTGCGCTGGTGCTCGCGTTCACGCTGCTCAACCTGGCCGGCATCCGCTGGGTCACGCGGCTGGCCGTGCCGGTGGCCAGCGCATCTGCCCTGCTGGCTTTCGTGTCGGGACTGGCACCCATTTTCGCCGGTACCGTCGACTGGCATACGGCCACCACCTTCACCCTGACCACGCCGTTCAGCGGCTGGTTCGGTCAGCTCACCAGCCTGATGGCCGGGCTGTATCTGATCGGCTTTGCCGCACCCGCCTTCGAGGCTGCCGCGTGCCATGTGGGCGAGGCCATCGATCCCGCCAAAACGATCCCGCGCGCGATGCGGGCCAGTGGCCTGCTGGCCGGCATGTTCTTTGTCGTCCTGCCGCTGGTTTGGCTGGGCAGCCTGGGAGCCGAGCCCCTGGGCAAGGACCTGGCCCTGGTCCTCGGTCCCACGTTCGCGCCACTGTTCGGCAACTTGGCCAAGACCGTCGCCATCTGGTTCATGGTGCTGGGCATGTTCTCCGGCACGCTGCAGCCCCTGGCCGGCGCCTCTCGCACGCTGGCCCAGCTGTCGGAAGACGGCCTGCTGCCGCGCATCCTCGCGCGCCGTTCACGCACCGATGCACCCTGGGTCGCGACGCTGCTGACCGCCGGCATGGCCATCGCCTTTCTGCTGATCGGCGACCCGATCTGGCTGATCGCAGCGGCCAACTTCACCTACCTGATCAGCATCACGCTGCCCAGTGTGGCCGTCTGGCTGCTGCGGCGCGATGCGCCGCAGATGCACCGGCCCTACCGAGCACCGCGCGGCACCATCGGGCTGGGTCTGGCCGCTGCCGTGGTCTGGGGCTGTGCCGCTCTGCTCGGTTTCGAGCAGTACGGGCTGTCGACCGTGCTGATTGGCCTGGCATTTGCCTACTCGGGCTCGGCGCTCTACGCCTGGCGCAAGTACGAGGACCGCCGACGCGCAGGCCTGCCCGGCTTGGCCGGCTCGCTGCAGCTCAAGCTGACCGGCGCGCTGGTGGGCGTGCTGGTGCTGGACGGGGCCGGCTACCTGCTGGCCGTCAGCAACCTGCCACCGCAGCAAGGCGCGCTGATGACAGGCCTGGCCGACATCTTCGTGGCCGTCGCGATGCTCTCGATCACGGTGGCGCTGCTGCTGCCGGGCATGATCGCCAACTCCGTGCTCGAAGTCGCCAGCGCCGCCAGGCGGCTGACCGCCGGCACGCTTGAAGACTTCTCGCGAGCGATGAATGCACTCGGCCGTGGCGATCTCGATGCCGCGCACGCCCGCGTTGACATCACGCCGGTCAGCATCACCACCAGCGACGAGGTCGGCGAAATGGCGGCCAGCTTCAACACGATGCAGGCGCAGATCGGCTACGCCGCGGTCGGGTTGGTCGGCGCCCGAGAAGGTCTGCGCGAGGCACGCGATGCCCTGACCGACGCCAACGACCGACTGGAGCAGAAGGTGGTGAAACTGCACCTCGCCGAAGAGAAGCTGTCCGGACTGCTCGAGTCGATCGACAACGTGGTGTGGTCCATGTCGCTCGAGACCGGCGATCTGCTCTACCTCAACCCGGCGGCCGAACGCATCTACGGCCGCCCGGTCGATGCGTTTTTTGCCGATCGGGATCTGTGGCTGAGCATCGTGCACGCGGACGACCGCGAGCGTGTGCTGGCCCGCCTGCAAGGGCCGTTTCAAAGTGACACCATCAGCTCCGAATATCGCGTGGTGCGGCCCGACCGCAGCGAGCGCTGGCTCGAGGACCGGGCCCGCGTCATCCGCGGACCGGACGGCGCGTTGCTGCGCCTTGACGGCATCGCCACCGACATCACCGAGCGCAAATCCCATGCCGAACGCATCGCTCACCAGGCCAACCACGACGCATTGACCGGCCTGCCCAACCGCAACCGGCTGAACGACCGGATCGAACAGGCGCTGGCCTTGGCGCGACGCAGCGGCCAGCACGTGGCGGTGTTGTTCATGGACCTGGACGGCTTCAAGTTTGTCAACGACAGCTACGGCCATCCGTTCGGCGACGCGCTGCTGTGCACGGTCGCCGCGCGCCTTCAGGTCGTGGTCCGCGAAAGCGATACGGTGGCCCGGCTGGGCGGCGACGAGTTCCTGATCCTGTTGCCCAGCCTGGACCGCGCCGAGGATGCACAGCAAGTGGCCGCCAAGGTGCTCGATGCGTTCAAGGTCCAGATCTCGCATGGCGGCCGCGACCTGCAGCTGAGCGCCAGCATCGGCATCAGCGTGTTTCCCGACGATGGTGACGATGGCGCCTTGCTCTTGCAGCATGCCGACGTGGCGATGTACCACGCCAAGGCCCAGGGCCGCAACCGCTACCAGTGCTACGCCAGCGAAATGGGCATGCAGGCGCAGGAGCGCATGGAGCTTGAAGGTGCCTTGCGCATGGCGCTCGAACGCCAACAACTCGAGGTGCACTATCAGCCTCAGGTCGAACGCGAGAGTGGCCGCATCGTCGGCGTCGAGGCGCTTTTGCGCTGGACGCACCCCACGCTGGGCAAGGTTTCCCCCGCACGCTTCATCCCTCTGGCGGAAGAGACTGGCTTGATCATTCCGATCGGTGAATGGGTGCTGCGCACCGCCTGCGCCCAGGCACAGTCGTGGCATGCGGCGGGGCACGGGACCCTGAGCGTCGCCGTCAACATGTCGGCCCGCCAGTTCCAGCAACAGGACGTGCCCGCTCTGGTGGGCCATGTCCTTGCGGCCACAGGATTGCCTGCTCGGTTCCTGGAGCTGGAGCTGACGGAGTCGGTCTTGATGCACGACACCGATCAGGTGGTCCGCACCATGCAGCGGATCAAGCAGCTCGGCGTGCGGCTGGCCCTCGATGATTTCGGGACTGGCTACTCGAGCCTGAGCTATCTGAAGCGATTCCCGATTGACGTGCTGAAGATCGACCAGTCCTTCACCTTCGAGGTGGCGCGTGATGCAGGCACCGCCTCGATCACGCGCGCCATCATCGCGATGGCGCATTCGCTGCAAATGACAACGGTCGCCGAGGGCGTCGAAGACCAGGTCCAGTTCGACTTCCTCGCCGAGCTGGGCTGCGACGTCATGCAGGGATATCACATCGCCCGCCCCATGCCGGCAAACCAAGTCACGGCGCTGCTCGATGCGGAGCTGCGGCTCGAAAAGCAATGACGCGCACGGCGCACGATGTTCAACTTTCCAAGGTGGACAGCGTGCGACCCGCCCGCTCAACGTCGCGCGCCAGATCGGCGTATCCGTGCGAAGCGTGCAACGCTGGGTCGAGCTGGGTCGCTCGCGAGCTTGGAAGACGATCATGGCGCTCCAGTGACCATCACCCTCCCTTGCGAATGAGTTGATGAGACTTCGCACTTCCCATCGTGGTGCTGAGCGACCGGTCGCCTCTGCGCGGCTGGTTCGCGAGGGGAAGTCCCGTCCATTCGCTGAGCGTCGGCTTTCAGGCGGCTCAGTCGGCATTGTCAAAGGGCGCCAAGGGTCGTTTTAGCTGCCCCCCCGTCAGACCCACACGGGGTGACCGCGCCCAGCCTGTAGCTGGCACTCGGCGCGCTGTGCGGGCTGCCGTACAGACCGACCCGCGGCGCTCCGACACGCTCAACTCGTGGCCGCTCCATTTTGATCGGCCAGGACAAGGCAACCCCATGACCCAGCAAGTATCCGCGTCAAGCCAGGGCGCCAGCAGCGTCGCCCACGACCTCATTCCCAGTCTCGACGCCGCCGGCTTTGCGTCGCATGTGCTGAGGGGGCAGGGGCCGATTGCGGTGGAGTTCATGTCCTACAGCTGCGCCTATTGCGGCGCGATTGAGCCGGTCTTGCAGCAGGTGGCCGAGACGCTGCGTTCGCAGGAGGCGGTCTACAAAGTGAACGTGGCGGTGGAGCAAGAGCTGGCCAGCACTTACGCGATTGAGGGCACACCGACGCTGGTCATGTTCTCGCAAGGCCAGGAGCTTGGGCGGGCCGAGGGTGTACACCCGGATGCGGCAAGCGTGCTTGAGGCACTGACGGCGCCATTCAGGTCATGACGGCTGCTGCAGGCCTCGGCACCGCTGCAGGGCCGACCACACCGATCCTGCTGTTTGACGATGAGTGTGCGGTATGCCGTCGCGTGGCGCGCTGGACGCAAAGCATTGCGCGTGATGAGGCGGGCACGCCTACCGTCGACGTGCGCGCCATTGGCGAGGACCCTCAAGCCATGCGGCGACTGGACCCCAGGCTCGACATGTGGAAGCTCTATGCCCAAAACCACCTGCTGATGCCCGATGGGACCATCCTCCTGGCCGGTGAGGCCGTGGCCGAGGTCTTCAGGCGCTCGCCAAGCATGGCTTGGTGCGCCCGGCTGTGTTCAATCCGTGTCTTCAAGGTGCGGCCCTTTCAGAGCATGCTCGACTTGGGCTACGTGATCCTGTCTGACGTTCGGCCGATCTTCGGCTGCAAGAGTTGCGGTAAGCCGGCCTGGTGGGCCAGGCCATTTGCATGGCTCGTTAAGTTGGCGACCAAGTTCACCGGCACCGAAACGCGCACCCCGCAGCGTCCGCACTTTACGCCGCGAGCTGGTGCCGGCGGGGCCAAGCCATTGCCGCCGGCACAATAGCGTCTCGTCCCCCTCTTTTTGGGCGGCCCACCGCGACGGGTTGGAAGTACCCGAGTAAGGCTCAATGCCGAGCCGATCGCGGCTTTGCAGCGATTGCCGCCGATGATGTCTGCCCCCTGAGATCACAGTCCGGGCCACACAGTGGTCATCCAGGCACCAAAGCACTGAAGGTCACCATCGAGGGCTCGCCGAGCACTGGCATGAAGACGCGGCGAGGCAGGCCCGATTAACTTGGAATCATCCTGGTTTCTCCGGCCCGGCGCTGGCGCTTTCGGGAGACCCCGAGCACTGTACCGAGTCCGGCCAGCACCATGGCCCAAGCCCCAGGTTCGGGCACTGCCGCTGCCACCGCGACCAGGTTGGCCGCGCCGTTCTGCGCGCCGAGGTAGCTTCCAATGTCTCCCAGGCCAGGGTTCGAATCCGAGCCTTCCAGAATGGCGTGGTTGTCGATGGCATCGTACTGGCCGCCGAACTTGTAGAACTCATATCGGCGCAGGATGGATGCGGCATTGGGCCCGACAGGCGCACCATAGCCGCTTTCAAGAATGCCGGACAAGGGGTTGCCAGGATCCTTTTGGAGCAGCTGCCACTCGGTCTCCGTCTTCAGGTTTTTGAGCGCGGCATTGCCACCGATCAAGTCCTCCAGCTGGGGGGCATTTTCCAGCTCGGTCGTGAACACCTTGACCCATATAGCCGTGCCCCATTGGGCTTCGGGCTTTTCAGGGGGCTGGACAGGTGCTGGGGCTTGAATCACGGCAGCGACGACAGGCGGTGCAGGTGGCTGTCCGACCGGTGGCTGCGCGGCAGGAATGACGTTCCACACCGGTGCGGGCAGGTTGACGATGCTGTTGTTCAAAACCCCTGAGTTGGGCGCGGTCTCGGTCAGCCAGCTGTACGTGGTCTTGGTTGCGTTCGCTCTCACACCCACACCGAAGTGGTCGCAGGGCGTGCTGGCGTTGTAGCCAAGGCCGCCACCCGACCAGCAATTGTCGCCAGGGGTGATGAAGGAGCCGCTGGGGGTGCCGTAATCCCACGACGAGCCGTTGAACAGGCCCTGGTAGACGACCTTGGTGCCGAAGACGCCGCCGATCGCGTACTCGGAGATCGTCGGTGAACCGTATCGCTCCACACTGCCGGAGCCGAAACCGCGACCGGTGGGGAAGCCACGACCGGCACCGCCGAACGTGTCGGTGATGTCACTCGCGTGCAGGCCTTCAAGGTCAATCTCGAAACCATGCGCTTCTTTGCCGGTGTCGTTGATGACGTCGAAATTGCCCAGAAACCCGATCACCGCAGCCGACGAAACGGCTGGAGCCAAAGCGAGGGCCGCAACGGCAGACACCAGGGAAAGCTTGAATCGCCGCATGATGAACCTTTTCGTTTGTAGAAAGAAATGGAACTTGTCGCCATTGGGTCTGGAATGCCTCGCAGAAGCACCAGCATTAAATGTGCATTCTACACATTAAAAGTGTGCAATCCTTGCCCTAGGCGCAGCGTTGCATGGCGGAAAGGTGTCTCGCAAGCGGCTACAGTGTGTTCAGCGTTTGTTGGCGCCGAGCCAGAACGGAGCCAGTGGACCGGTCGAAGCGGCGCTGACTGAGCCTCGACCGCGATGTGGCCAAGACCGTGAGCGCAGAGCATGAATGAACAGGACGGCCAACGATGGATTGGCTTCGATCTGCCAACACGCACGAGCACGCGCAAGGCCTGGATGCGCGCATCATCGATGTCGGTCCCAAGTGGGTGGTTGTGCGCCTGAACAGCGACAGAGAAGTTCATCAGCTACAACCTGACTTGGCGCACATGGCCACTTGCGACCGCACATGGGGTACGGTGGGCATCACCGAAGACCCGGTGTGCGGCAGCGGCAACGGCTGCGTGGCCGCATTCATCCGTGAACTGGCTCTGCCCGGCCTTTTCCCTGAAGGCCACATCGCCGGGCAAGGCATGGCCATCGGTCGAAACGGCCGTGTACGCATCGGCTATGTCGACGCCACCATCCACGTTACCGGACAGGCCATCACAGTCATCAGCGGACACATGACGCTTCCTCTCACACGTTGACGCCGTTGCATCATGGCCGACATCATTTTTCATGCCCACGAAGCAGATGCACCTGCGATCGCCACCCTGGTCAATCGTTCGTATCGACCAACTTCTGACAACGCTGGCTGGACCCATGAAGCAGCCTTGGTTTCAGGGCCACGCACATCGGCAGAGCAGGTTCGATCTCTGTTCCATGATGGCTCCGCTGTCTTGATCATGAAACGCGACGACACCCTGATCGCCTGTGTGCATGTCTTGAACGAAGGTGATGCCTGCTGGATTGGCATGCTGGCCACCGAGCCCCAACTGCAAGGGCAAGGCGTCGGCAAAGCCATGCTGGACGCAGCAGAGCTTCTCGCCCATGCGATCCGACCTCTTGCTCAGGTCGATGGTCAAACACCTTTCTCCCTTCTCTGGCTGACATGCGCCCTCGCAAACTGATCTTCCTGCCCGGTGCGGGCGGCCACCCTGACTTCTGGCGCCCCATGAGCGACGCGCTGCGCCACATCGGCGAACACGTGTTGATGGCATGGTCAGGGTTCGGAGGCATCCCCGCCCAAGCGGACGTCACCGGGATGAACGACCTGGTCGACATGGTGCTCCACCAGATGAACGAGCCCTGCGCACTCATCGCCCAATCGATGGGCGGCGTGATTGCCATGAAGGCGGCGTTGACGCGGCCTGAAGCCGTCACCCACATGGTCTTGTCCGTGACCTCGGGCGGGTTGCCCATGGACGACCTGGGTGCCGAGGATTGGCGTCCAGCCTACTTTGCGGCCAACCCCGAAGCGCCTCGCTGGTTTGGGCACGAGCGTGAAGACTTGTCCGGGCAGATCTCGGCGCTGGACATACCTGCGCTGCTGCTGTGGGGTGATCGCGACCCCATCAGCCCGGTCGCTGTGGGGCAACGGCTTCAAGCCCTGTTGAAGTCATCGCAGCTGCATGTGCTGGAAGGCGGCGAGCACGACCTGGCCAAGAGGCACGCGGCCGACCTGGTGCCTCTGGTGACGCAGCACCTTCTTCTGGCCACGCCCAAGATGCCCAAACGCGTGCCAGGCGAGCCCTGAAGGCCCACCGCTTCAGCTTTCCGGCTGAACCGCGACACCTTGACATGATTTCTGCGCATGCAAGCTGCCAGGAACGTGGCTTGAAGCAAGAGGCTTGGGAGGGTTCAATGCCAGCAACTACAGCTACCTGAGCATCATGCGCATCGAAGAAGCCTGCGCCATCTGGGCGCAAACCCAGGCCGCCATGGACAAAGGCATGTTGGGTGCCCCCACCTTCCTCGTTGGACAAGAGATGTTCTGGGGCAATGCCCGGGTGGATGAGGCGCAGGCCTGGTGTGCCACACTGCGCGCGGGATGAAGCCACCAAGCCCCCACACACCACAGCACCACACCACGCCATCAGCCCAAGCCACCCAGTCGGACAAGGCACAGCGATTTCAAGCGCTCCATGCCGCAGGGTCTGGGTTCATCATCCCCAACCCCTGGGACCCAGGCTCCGCACGCCTGTTGGCCTCACTGGGCTTTCAGGCCCTGGCCACGACCAGCGCGGGCTTTGCGTTCTCCAGGGGCCTGCCAGACGGTGAAGTCCCACGCGACTGGATGATGCAGCACCTGGCAGAACTGTATGCGTCCACGCATCTGCCCATCAGCGCTGACTTGCTCAACGGCTTTGGCCCTCAACCCAGCGACGTGGCCCGCTGCATCATCGACGCTGCCCAACAAGGCGTCGTGGGCGGATCTTTGGCGCGTGCCGCGCTGAGTGCTTTGGTGAGAGCCGCCACGGAACTGCGTGACCAGGGCACAACGGGCTACAACCAGTCGGCCATGCGGGGCGCGGAGTTGAACACGCTGTTCTCAGCCCCGGACGTGGTTTGAGCGCAGCGCCCTCACTTGGCACGGTGTGAATCGACCAACAGGGCCATCTGCGTCGACACATCGCTGCCCTCGGCCAACAGCGCCTGAACCACAGACTGTTGGTTCTGTGGCGCTTGATTCTGGCTGACCTTCCACTTGCCCTGCATGCGCAGGATTTTCAGCTCGATGCCCACGATGTTGGCGACCAACTGGTCCACAAAGGACTGGGGCGCATCGCTGACGCGCCATGGATGCGACTGAGCCGCTTCGTGCTGGTCCGTGAGCTTGGTGATGATCTGCAGAACTTGATCTTGATCGTGGATGGCGCTCAGCGTGCAATGGGCGTGAACGACAGCGTAGTTCCACGTGGGGACCACCTTGCCGGGCTCTTGTTTGGTGGCGTACCAGTTCGGTGAGATGTAGGTGGACGGACCTTGAAACACAATGAGCAACTCCTGCTCAGGTTCGCACTGCCACAACGGGTTGTGCCTGGCCACATGCCCGACCAGCTTGCCCCATGTGCCAGGGGCAGCCTCATGCAGCAGCGGAATGTGATCGGCCACCAGCCCCGACGGGCCGTTGCCCACGATGGCGGCCAAAGGGAACTGCTCGATGAGGCTGAGCAAACTGGCAGCATGCTCCTCGTTGAAATGGGCAGGGCAGTACATGTATGTTCCGGTCTGGGATGAAGTCCGAGCGTCGTCTGGTCTGCACGTGTGGCCGCACAGCCATGTGACGCCATTTTCACTGACGCATGCCGATCGCCAAGCGATTGAAGGCGCTCATCAACGCGATGGCAAAGCTCAGGTCGGCGATCTCTGCATCGGTGAAATGTGCTTTGAGCGGATCGAATTCGGCATCGGGCGCATGCGTGTGCGCCACATCCACCAGTGATTCCGTCCAGCTCAGTGCCGCGCGTTCGCGGTCACTGAAGTGCGGGCTCACGCGCCACCCCGCCAGGCTGTCGACTTTGGCATCTGGCATGCCCCCTGTGCGCAACGCGGCCGCATGCATCTCCAAGCAATAGGCGCAACCATTGATTTGCGACACCCGCAGGTAGACCAACTCGATCAGCTGCTTGCCCAAGCTGCTCTTGAGCAGGGCCTTCTTGGTGGCACCAAGCCCTTGATAGGCTTCAGGCGAAAGGGTTGTATAGGGCAGGCGAAGGGTGCTCATGAAAACGCTCCGGTAGCAGCTGTTCAACAGGCGCAAGCCATTGGGTCAAAGTAAAGAGATGCGTTCAAACCCAGTCATGAGGCACGAAGACGGTGATCTCCGACCTGACCGAGTTGGCAATGAAACATTCGTCGTGGGCTTCGTCGTGCATGGCCACCAGCTCCTCTCGTGTTGGCCGTTTGAAGCCGGAGAACACGGCCACTGGATTCAGTCGGATGTGCGCCAGCCAAAGCTTCTTGCGCTCATTGGGAACCATGGTGCCTTCTGCCTGATCCTGGTAGCTGTCCACAACGAAATGGTGCTTGGCTGCGATCGACAGGAACCACAGCATGTGACAACTGGACACGGCAGAGACCAGCGCTTCTTCTGGATCCAAGGCCTGAGGATCAGACATGGGCACGGGCACCACCCAAGGTGAAGATGAGCCTGCGATGTCCAGGCCCCCATCAAATCGCAATCGATGGCGACGGCTGTACAGCTTGTCGGTGAACACTTGCTGCTCCCGCTGCCAAATGGTTTGCGCCGTGTAGAGATGAGACATGTGTGCCCTCAAATGTGCTTCAATTGATTCCACAGATTACCGATATTCAACGTGATTAAGCGGGCCAATTTGAAGCCATCAGATGGAGCCAATGAAGCATCAGGCGCCTCCTTGCGCTTGCAGATCTACCGTCAGCTGAGACAGGCCATCGCCAACGGCACCTTCCCTGCTGGCAGCAAGCTACCCCCGTCGCGTGACCACGCCAAAGCCTTGGGCGTAGCGCGCAACTCCATCCTGTGGGCACTGGATCGGCTCAAGGCTGAGGGCTATCTACTCACCCGGGTCGGGGACGGCACCTACGTGGCAGATGCAGCCCACATGCTCCCTGCGGAGCGTCGCAATGGCTTGAGGCCTGCGATATCTACATCGCCAGGCATCTCTCGCCGAGGGCAGACCATGGTTGATGCCATTCGCCATTGGCCGCCTCCTGCTGGTGAGCCCATCGCCTTCCGCGTCGGCTATCCCGCGCTGGATGCCTTTCCGTTCCAAGCATGGGAAAAGCTGATGCGCCAGGCGCAAAGAGACCAAGGCACGGCCATGGCCCGCTACATCGCACCAGCAGGGCACCCGCCGCTCCAGCAGGCCATCTCGCAATGGCTGCTGGTGTCACGCGGCATCCGTTGCGATGCCAGCCAAGTGATCGTGGTGTCCGGATCCCAGCAGGCACTGGACCTGGTGGGTCGCATCTTGCTGGACCCCGGCGACGAGGTGCTGGTCGAAGACCCGGGCTATCAAGGCATCCGCGCCAGCCTGATGGGGCATGGGGCGGTGGTCAGGCCCGCACCGCTGGATGCCGATGGCATGGACATCGAGCACGCAGCACGCAAGTGGCCCAAAGCGCGCATGGCCGTGGTCACGCCAAGCTGGCAGTTCCCTGCGGGTGTGCACATGGGCCTCAGCCGTCGCCTGGCCGTTCTGGCCTGGGCTCACCAGCATCAAGCCTGGGTTGTGGAGGACGACTACGACGGTGAGTTTCAATACCTTCCACACCGCACCCCCGCATTGTCCAGTCTGGATGAAACCGGCCGCACCATCCATGTCGGCACGTTTTCAAAGTCGCTTCATCCGGGCTTGCGAATCGGTTTCATCGTGGTTCCTGATCGTTTGGTGGATGCGTTCACGGCGGCAAAAGTGCTCGCTGATCGCCACAACCCCGCGCTGGAACAAACGGTGCTGGCGCGCTTCATTGCGGACGGGCACCTGCTCCGGCATCTGCAGCGCATGCGGTCTTTGTATGCGGAACGGCAACAAGCCATGATCGACGCCCTGAACCGCTCGACTCACGGGGCCATTCAGTTGCTGCCCAGCTTGCGCGGCATCCATCTGGTTCATGAGATACCAGCCGGTGCGGACGATGCTTCCTTGGTCATCCAAGCCAAGTCTGCTGGCGTCCACCTCGTTGCCCTGTCGGCCTTTTGCATGGCCTCACCACGGCGGGGCTGGGCATTTGGGTATGCCGCTTATGACGCCCCGGAAATGCAAAAGGCGGCGAAGCGCCTGGCCAAACTGATCCTCGCCGCCAAGCGGGATTGAACGGCGCCATCCATTTTTGCCCGGGTGTTATTGACGCGAACATTTAACCCGGGTATATTTCATTTTTACCCGGATGAATCAAGCCAGCACAGCCATGCCAAACAACACCTGGATCGCCTTCGCCAAGCACAAACAAATCGCCGTGGGCGAGCCCAGAAACGTGGCCACCCACGTGAAGGCATTTCTCGATACCC
The DNA here is from genome assembly GCA_947377275.1 of Burkholderiales bacterium. Taxonomy (GTDB): domain Bacteria; phylum Pseudomonadota; class Gammaproteobacteria; order Burkholderiales; family Burkholderiaceae_C; genus Aquabacterium. The sequence goes on from CANCFV010000003.1 coordinate 57,141, forward strand.
AACCCGAGGTGCCCTTTGTTGTGCTCGATGCAGACACCAGTCAGCCCATTGAGCTCGACCTGCGCGGCTCACTTGCTGCGATATTGAAACGCCTGCCCGTGCCTGAAGCATCGAGCACATCGGCCGCCGAAGCCACACCACGCGGACCCGGGCGCCCCAAGCTCGGAGTCGTGGCGCGCGAAGTCACCTTGTTGCCCCGGCACTGGGACTGGCTGGGCTCGCAGCCTGGCGGGGCATCGGTGGCGCTGCGCAAGCTCGTCGAACAGGCCCAACGTGCGAGCCTTGAATCCGACCGCAGGCGCGTGGCCACTGAATCCGCCTACCGCTTCATGCATGCCATGGCCGGTGACGAAAAGGGCTTCGAAGAGGCCTCGCGTGCACTGTTCGCAAACCAGCTTGAGCGGCTCAAAGACGTGGTCGCCAAATGGCCGCGTGATGTGCGGTCACACCTGCTGGAACTGGCCGGCCGTGCGCTTGCTGCCCCCAATACCGACGCAGCGAAAGCCGCCGATTGAACAAGTAGAACAACGTGAAGCCATTGCCAACACCTGTGGAAGCCCTTGGGCATCAGCCCGAGGCTCATCCACCCGCCAAGCGACGAGAGCCCGCCATGGGCTTCATCATGCTGACGGTCCTCATCGACATGATCGCGATCGGCCTGATCGTGCCGGTGCTGCCGGGGCTGGTGGGCACCTTCACGTCCTCCCCCGCCGAGCAGACGTTCTGGTTTGGTGCCGTGGCCTTGAGCTTAGGCTTGAGCAACTTCTTCGCGTCGCCCATCATTGGCGCGCTGTCAGACCAGTTTGGCCGTCGGCCCCTGTTGCTGCTCGGCTTCTCGGGGCTGGCCTTGAGCTTCATCGTCACGGGCTTGGCCACCGCCCTGTGGATGTTGATTGTGGTGCGCTTGTTCAGCGGTGCGATGCAAGCCAACGCGGCCGTGGCCAATGCCTACGTGGCGGACATCACCGCGCCGCAAGACCGTGCCCGGCGCTTCGGGCTGGTCGGCGCGATGTTCGGGTTGGGTTTCACACTGGGCCCTGCTTTGGGCGGCTACCTCGGTGGCATCAACCTGCACCTGCCATTTTTCTTTGCTGGCGGCCTGGCCATCTTGAATTTGACCTATGGGTACTTCGTGCTGCCGGAGTCACTGACACCCGAACAGCGCAAGCCTTTCGCGTGGCATCGCGCCAACCCGCTCGGCGCCTTCGCTGGCCTGAAGCAACTGCAAGGGGTGGGCGCACTGGTGGTGGTCACCGGCCTGTCCGGGCTGGCCCAGTCGACGCTGTTCAACAGCTTCGTGCTCTACACGACCTTCAAGTTTGATTGGGGGCCAAGAGACAACGGCCTGGCGCTGTTTACCGTGGGCTTGTCATCGGTATTGGTCCAGGGCGTGCTGCTCAAACATCTGCTGAAGCACATGTCAGCACGGGTCTTGGCGGTGGGTGGGCTGTTGGCATCGATGCTGACCTACCTGGCTTTCGGCGTCGCCACCGAAGGCTGGATGATGTTCGCGGTCATCGTCGTGGGTACGCTGCTGAGCGGCGGGGCCGGGGCGGTGGTTCAAAGCCAGATCTCCAACGCGGCCCATGCACGCGACCAGGGCCAGACCATGGGCGCCGTGGCGGCCGTCAACAGCCTGATGGCGGTGATGTCGCCTGTCATCAGCGCGAGCTTGCTGGGCATCGTCTCTCACTTGCCCAAGGGGGATTGGCGCATGGGCCTGCCGTTTTACTTTTGCGCCGCGCTGCAGATGGTCGGTACAGCCGTCCTGTTCCGGCACTTTCACCGGGGTGACGGCAAGGCGCTTGGGCCTGAACCAGATTGACTCGCCCAGAACGTGCGCTGCGCGGGCAATTACCTGACATGGTGACTGGGGCGTCATCAAGCGGGCGCGCAAAACTTGTTAGCCTATCGCCAGATGCAGAGGTACCGCTCTCTTCACCGTCTCACGACTGCGCCCGGTACAGGCGCAATGTCTTGAGAGGTGCCTTTCCATGAATGACCGTACCTTCGCGTGGCTGGTACTTGCCATGAGCGTGCTTGCCGAAGTCCTCGGCACCCTGGCCTTGCGGCAAGCCGCAGGCTTCACCAGGCCCTGGCCATCGGCCGCCGTGGCGGTCTGCTACGCCAGTGCCATCTGGCTGATGTCGATCGCCGTCAAACACCTTGAAATGGGCTTGGCGTATGCCGTATGGGCCGGTGCCGGTACCGCGGTGACGGCGATCTTGGGCATGCTCTGGTTTGATGAGGCGCGCTCGGCCTTGCGGCTTGCGGGCCTGGGGTGCATCGTGATCGGCGTGATAGCGCTCAATCTCAGCAGCCGGTGAGCTGGCGCTCCCGGTTTGAGACAAGCCGGAAGCGTTGAAGCGCCATCGCACCAGCCAGCCAACCAAGAAGTGCCAAACAACGCGCTCGTTGCAAAACGAGCCGATCAACGATGGCACATTGGTCACGTCTATTGCGGCGCGCATCAAGCATGCATGGCTTGATCGTCGAGCGCCAAAAATACCTCTCGCGCAGCCGTCAGCCCATTGAGCGCAGCAGGAAACCCAGCATAGACCGCCATCTGCATGATGACCTCGACGATCTCCTGCCGGGTGACACCCACGTTCAGCGCCGCACGCAAGTGCACCTTGAGCTGGGGCGCGGCATTGCCCATGGCCGTGAGTGCCGCCACGACCGCGATCTCTCTGCTGCGCAGGTCCAGGCCCGGCCGGCTGTAGATGTCGCCAAACGGGAACTCGATCAGGTAGCACGCAAAGTCGGGGGCGATGTCGGCCAAGCTGGCCACCACCCGCTCGCCTGCTTCGCCATCGATCTCTCGCAACTTGGCAAGCCCCCGGCTGAACCGTTCATTCGTGTCTGCGCTCATATGGCGTCCTTTCCAGGTGTTGGTAGTGCTCAACCTTGGTCTGCAACACCTGTGCGGCATGCTGCATGGCCTGGATGGATGCCTGCACCTCGGCAAGGTGTTGCGCCAGCAGCGCCCGCCGCGCAGGCACCGTTGAGTCACCTTGGCTGCGCAAGCGCGCGAACACCTGCATCTGCCCAATGGGCATGCGGGTGTCACGCAAGCGCAGCAAGAAGCTGACCCAATCCAGGTCGGCAGCGGCATAGCGACGCTGCCCACCCGGTGCCCTGCCCACGGGGGCTATCAGCCCTGCACGCTCGTAGTAACGCAGCGTGTGGGCAGACAGGCCTGTGCGTGTGGCCACTTCGGTGATGCTGAGAAATCCATCCATGACTGGATCCTAAAAGTTGGAGTGCACTCGAAGTCAAGCGTTTGCTGCACTGAGTTGCGCCACCAGAAAGTCCACCATGGCCCTGAGCTTGGGAGGCACCACGCGCTGCGGTTGCCACAAGGCCCAGGCGGTCGCACCAAACGCGGGCTGAGGCGTCCACTGGGGCAAGGCCACGCGCAACTGGCCAGACGCCAGATCGGCGGTCACCGCAAAGCGGGGCAACAGGCCGAGGCCCATGTCGGCCAGCAAGAGGTCTCGCACCACGTCGCTGCTGTTGACGATCACCGGCCCAGAAACCTTCACCGCGCAGGTGTGTCGACCTGGGCCCTCAAAGCGCCAGGTGATCGGCTGACCAGGCTGGCTGACGCCAAAAGGCAGGCAGGGCAGATCCCGCAACTGGTCCGGGTGCAAGAGCTTCTTGCCTCGCAGAAAGCGCGGTGATGCACACAGCACAAAGTCGAACGCATGCACGGGTCGCCCCGCCAATTGACCTGGGGGTTCATCGGTGAGCCGAATGGCCAGATCAAGGCCTTCTTCCCACAGGTCCACGTAGCGGTTGACCAGCAGCAGCTCCACTTGGATGTCCGGGTACTGCAGATGGAATGCGGGCAGCAGCGGCCCCAGCACGTGTTTGCCGTAAGTCACCGAAGCCGTCATCTTCAAGCGACCGGCGGGCCTCGTGGACAGTGATGACAAGGACGCCGACGCATCCCCGACCAACCGCACCATGCTGGCCGCGTGTTCGTACAGCACCTGCCCCGCCTCGGTCACCGTCATGCTTCGGGTGGTGCGGTGCAAGAGCGTGACGCCCACGCTGCGCTCCAGCCGCTGGATCTGCTTGGTCACGGCGGATTTGCCCAGGCCCAATGCGACCGCCGCAGCGGTGAAGCCGCCCATGTCCACCACTTTCACGAACACCAGCAGATCGGCCATGCGTTGGCTCTGGGCCAGGTACGAGTCTTCCATTGTTTCCTCCATGGAAACTGAATTGTGCATTTGAGAGATATTGTTTTATATCAGCAGCTCGGCCACGATGGCCACTCTATCCAAACGGAGACCGCCATGCCCCTCTTGACCCTCGACATCACCAGCGCACCGCTGACATCTGAACAGCGCACCCTGATCCAGCAAGGTTTAACGCAGCTGATGGCCTCGGTGCTGGACAAAGTAGCTGACCTGACCGTGGTGAATCTGCGCGAGAGCCCCGATCGGTCTGCGTGGTCTGTGGGTGGCCGACCCTTGTCAGAAGCCGAGTGGTGCGCCAGCCTGCATGTCGCCATCACCGAAGGCAGCAACAGCCTTGCACAACAAAACACCTTCCTGGCTGCGGCGCACGAGCTGCTTCAAGCCGCCATGGGCCAGCCGCCTTCAGCGCCGCTCTACATCGTGATGCAGAACGTGCCTGGTGCGCATTGGGGCTACGGGGGCCGCACGCAAGCCAGCCGTCAGGCGCCGCGTGCATCGCTGGGTTTGCCACAGACCATCAAGCAGTTGTCGGGTGCAGCTGGCAACGATGCCCTGTCGGCGCAAGGCTGCGCCCTCCTCTTGCTGGACTTCCAGCGCGAATACGAGCGCGATGGGCGCTTGCCGCTAGACGGGTTTGGGGCCGCTGCCCATGAGGCTGATCGCTTGGTTCAGGCTGCCGATGCTTGCGGCGTCCCGGTGATCCATGTCCACCATGTGGCTGCGCAAGCCAATGCTGCATTGTTCGACTGCAACGGCACCGGCATCATGCCCGCGCAGAAGCCCACAATGGGCGCTCACCACGTCAAGCTGATCAAGCACTGGCCATCGGCACTTCATGAAACCGACCTGTTGCAAGCACTGCGGCAGCGCGACATCCACACGGTCGTGCTGGCTGGCTGCATGACGCACAACTGTGTGGACAGCTCGGCACGGCATGCCTTGCACCTCGGCTTCCAGGTGGTGGTGGCCGGAGATGCCTGCGCGACACGGGCCTTGCCTGCGACCGATGACACGGCCATCCCCGCCGAAGTGGTTCAACGAGTCACACTGGCCGGCCTGGCTGACCGGCATGGCACGGTCATGTCCGTCAACGAAGTCGTGTCAATGTGGCATCTGTCTACCTGCATTGGCAATGCCAGCGCTGTGCAGCCGCCGGATTCTGCCGACCATGTCCATGGTGATCACTCCTCAAACCCCGTTGCATCAAAAAGCAGCAGGGTCGGTTGAACACCCGGGGGTGCGGCAGAAAAATTGGACTGGCTAAACAGCAATTCCTAGGCTTCTGCGATGCCAGATTGGACTGCGGGCTCCAAGCGAGATCTTGATCCGCACCTCGTTGTACAACTGGATATAGGCGTCCAAGGACGCGATGAATTCGTCGATGGTTGTGGACAGCCCGTCGCGAGAGAAGAACATCTCGATCTTCAAGCGGCCGAAGAAGCCTTCGCATGCGGCGTTGTCTGGCGAGCACCCCTTGCTCGACATGGAGCGAACCAGTTTGGCATCGGCGATTCGCGATAGCCAGCCGGGCCAACGATAGTGGCCGCCACGGTCCGAATGCACCACGGGCCGAGAACCGCTAGCAGCGATCTTGTCGATGGCCGCGTCCAGCATCGTATTGACCAGCGCGACGCCGCCAATTCCCCAGGCGCCGTCCACGGCGTGAACTACGTTGACCCAGATGCGCTCCCTGGGCTGCCGCTCGACAAATGCAACGGAGGCCTCCTTCGATCCGGAGAACGTGTGCTCCTTTGACACGACGTTGATCGAACCAACAATGTTCGGCGTGATGGCCGCGTTTCCAGTCAATCCGTGCCACTTGATCATGGCATCTGAGAGCCGGTCAAAAGCGAGCTGTTCTTGGCCCTTCGCCGCTTAAGCCATCAAAGTTTTCTGCTGCATTCCCAACATGTTTGCGGTGATTGTGTGATTTGACCCGACCAATAGCAGATTCCTCGCGAATCACCTTTGTTCTGCAGTCACGAATATCGCCGACGTCCACACCCGCGATTGATCGCGTTGGCGGGCAGTGATGAACAAGGGATGCTCCACGCCGGGCGCCAGTCCCAAGCCGACGAGGTCCACGTCGCCCACCAATTCGCGCGGCAACGGTTGTTCGGTGATGGGTTCGATGTCCAGGATCAGCTCCGTTCCTGATAGCTCTTCCTGAAACCGCCCACGAGCCAGCAGTTCCGCGCCACTGATGCTGACCTCCACCTCCGGCGCGTGCACAAAAGGCTGGCGCTTGAGCGCGCTCCCTACCTTGACGTAGCCATCGATGCGCGCCTTCACCTTGATGCGCGCATCACGCAAAGCGCCCAGGGTCAGCTCGATGCTGTCGGTATCGCCATGGGTGGCAGTTTTGAAGCGCACCGTGGTGGTGTTTTCACGCCAGGCGGTTTGCTCTGGATGGTCGAATCCATGCGTGTCCACGGCGCGGATGTTGGTCCCCAGCACTTCGATGCTGCCATCCCAATACGCGCCACGATAGCGGTCTTTGATCCGTGCGCCACCGACACGGATGCGCACGCGGGTGTCTGACCAACCCAGCTCCTTGTGCAGGTCGCGTTCCCAGATGCATTGGTCACCACGGAAGAGACGCACTGACTCCCATCCGGCTTCGCCGAGCAAGTGGTAGGACAGCGGTGTGGCGCCGTCGGTGTCACACACATCGCCCATCCAATGTTTGCCAAGGCGAAGGGACGCGAAGCTGCGCTCCCCGGTCGTCGCAAAGGTTCGACGAGCCCTCAGCGCTTGACCGACGCCTTGGCGATCAAATCGGGTGGACAGAACGCCTGTGAGCCCTCCACGCGAGCCAAACACGGCCGTGGCCGGAACACCGCCACCGCAGCGTCCTTGGTGTTCGTCGCTGTTGGCCACCGCACCAACGCGGTAGCCGCGCGCCAATGCCTCGGCATAGACCCAATGGAACTGCCCCCACGCGGACCCCACCTCCACCAGCCTCTCCAACTGCGGGTGATGCCAATCGAGGTTGCAACGCCTGCCGCCAACGTGTGGAATCATCAGGTGGCACTCGGGCGCATCCGCGTAGGCGGCGTACAAGTCATCCACAGGCCAGGTGCCAGGGCGGATGGTGCCTTGCGTGAACTCGTTCCATTCGAAGCTGCGCATCAGGCGCCCCTGCTCATCGAACGGGAACCGTGGCTTGCCCTCTCCCAGGAACACGATGTTGCGGTCGCCGCCTGCTGCCGAGTTGCCACACCATTCGGTACCGGGGTAGCAAACGAAACGGCCAGGCTCATTGAGTGAATGAATCAGCTCAACCGCCTTGTTCCAGCGCGCCTCCGTGATGTTGAAATCGTTGGCCGTGTAGCCCAACACATCCAGGCCCGCTACATCGCGGCCATAGCTGAGGTTGTAGAGGGTGTCGTTGGTGCCAATCGTGTCGTCGGAGTGGACGTGCAGGTCGGCGTAGAGGGGCCGCAGCTCCGACAGCTCCGACGCATTGACATAGGCTTGGGCCTTGAGGCTCAACTGCGGATGTCGCACTACGCCGGTCAGGTGCCACTCGCCCGATGCGGGCAAGCGGAGCCCCGGCACGCGTGCCACAGCCCAGCCTTGGGTCAACAGGGCGAACGGCTGCGTGTGTGATGCCCCTTCTGGCCCGTGGAGCGTCAGCGTGCCTGCGAGGGGCGTGTCCTGGCAGGTGTTGCCCCAGGCATCGTCCAGTCTCACGATGGCGTCGAATGACTCGTTCAGCCCGACCAAACGTGGTGCGATCACTTTGAGCGTGGCGGGTGGGCCTGGGACGATGTCCAGCAGGCAATCGCCCGGCACCTCCGCGAACTTGGAGCTGCCCAAGGGGTCGATGAACATGCGGAAACGGAAGTCCTTCTCGACGAAGCTCTGCACGCGAGTACCGGCACCGCCGTGACGACGATCCCCCAGTCGGATGGTGATGCGATCCCCAGGGTTGAGGTAACCGTCCACGACGTCGATCAGCACGGCCTTCTGGAAGGGGCGCTCGTGCCCCTTTTGGTCGAACCGCACCTTGAGGTGTTGCACCGTGGCCGGGCTCTGACCGGGCACCAGGGGCCCCGCCTGATATTCAGCCGACACGAAGTTGGCAGCGGACGGATCCGAGGTTTGGAACAAGGCCCAGTCGGAGTAAAACTTGAAGGCCAGCTTGAGCCAAGCCCCATCGGCCAGGCCCGAGGCGCCCACTTCGTACACCAGGGTCAGTTCGGTCCACTCACCCGCGACCAATTGCCGTCGCTCACAGGTGAATCGACCCAGGAAGGGCTTGCCTTTGTTCTGCTCATAGAGGCCTTGAGGCGCGGTGTAGTCGCCAGCCTCGCTGCGGGGATCGAATGCGTTGTTCATAGGTTTTTGAGACAAAGGTTCACTGGCCGCGCCAGTGGCTGTAGCGTGATTCCAAGCGCCTGAAGATCAGGCTTTCCGTCAGCCAGGCGATCATTCCGATCAAAGAGATGCCCAGCAGCACCTGGCTGCTGTTGCCGATTTGCCCGCCGGTGGACACCATCCACCCGATGCCCTTGGAGGCGCCGATCATTTCGGCAGCAACCAGCGCACGCCAGGCCTGACTGAAGCCGATGCGCAGGGCAGCCGTGATGAAGGGCAGGCAGGCCGGCAAGTAGACGTGGCGCAAGAGCTGCTGTCGCGTTGCGCCCAGCGTTCGTGCTGCGCGCACCTCACCGCCCTGGATGGACTGCACGCCCTCCTGGATGGTGATGGCCATGGGAAACACAGCGGCCATCACGATCACGGCCAGCATGGAGGCATCGCCCAGCCCCAGAAAAAGGATGATCAGTGGCGTCCACGCGATGGGAGGGATCGACATGAACAGGCTGTTGACAGGGCCCATGAACACCCGAAACCCCTTTGACAGGCCCATGGTGGTACCCAGCGCCACAGCCATCACAGCAGCCAGACCAAAGCCCACCAGCTCACGCAGCAAGCTGGCGCCAAGATGCTTCGGTAGGCTGCCGTCCTGCCACCAACGAATGCCCTCGCGAAGCACCTCCCAGGGCTGAGGCAGCACGTACGAGGGCATCCTGGCCGCTAGCATCATCCAGACCAGCAAGATCAAGGGCAATGATGCCCAAGCCAGGATGCTGCGGGATCTGACGCGCATGGATGAGCGCGGGCTCACCAACTTGTTCAATGCCACCACGCTCACCTCGCCAACCCGGCATTGGCCTTCTGCCAATAGCCTTGGTCCACCAGTTGCTCAACCTTCAATGGCTGAGCGATGAAGCCGAGCGCCAATGAGTAGTCCATCAGGCGCTGGATGAAGCGCAGATCCGAGGCTTCCAGCTGGTCGGCCCAGCCCAGTCGCTTGCGTGCTTCTTGCACGATGGACTCCGGTGCAATCGTCTTGCCATCAGACGCCTGAACAGACTCAAGCTTGAAAGCCTGGGCAATGATCTGATTGCTCTCGGCGGGTTGCTGCTTGAGGAAGGCGATCGCTTTGTGGTGCGCGCGAAGCAGCTTGACCACATCGCCGCCACGCTCCTTGAGAGTGGCCGTGGGTGCCATCACGACGTACCAGGGGTACTGCGGCAGCGCCTGGTTCAGGTCCAGCACCAAGCGAGTGTTGCCGCGCAGCAGGGCCTGCGACACAAAAGGCTCCCACAAAAAAGCAGCGTCGGCCACATTCCGATCCAGTGCCGCATTCATGTTGGCAGGTGGCATGGGCAGGATGCTGAGGTCCTGCTCGGGATCCAGCTTCGCTTGATCCTTGAGCACGAAGCCGCGCAACAGCACGTCCATCCCGCTGCCTTTGGCCACCGAAGCCAGGCGTTGCCCCCGCAAATCAGCGACCGTTCTGATCGGGCCCGCAGCACGGCTGATGACGGCGGCCTGGCCGAAGTTGACCTTGGCCAGGATGCGTGCGTCTAGTCCCCGTGAGAACCATTGGTAGACGGGCGGTGCGCCGACATAGGCCACGTCCAGCTCGCCAGCAGCCAAGGCCTGCTGGAGCACGGGCCCATCTCCAAAAGATTTGAGCTCGACGTTCAGGCCTTCCTCTGCGAAGAACCGCTTTTGCTCGGCGATGACCGCAGGCGCGTTGGCCATGGCAAACACCCAGCCGACGCGCAATGGCTTGACCTGGGCCAACGCGGACGCTGCCTGGAACATGGAGACTGCGGCGAGCGCGAGAGTCAAAAGGGTTTGTCGACGGTATGTCATGCGTGGCTCTTGGTGACGTGGTCAATGCGATCAAGCAATTGATCGCGGTACTCGAGAAAGCGTGGCTGCCGAATGGTCTGCAGCACTCGCCGTGGCCGAGGCAAATCGATGCGCAACTCGCTGTCGATGCCATGAGGCGTGCGGCCCAGGACAACCACACGGTCGGCCAGGAAAATGGCCTCGTCGATGTCATGGGTCACAAAGACCACGGTTTGCCCAAGCTCAGCCCACAAGCGCAGCAGCTCTTCGTTCATGTGCCGGCGGCTCATGGCGTCCAGTGCTGCAAAAGGCTCGTCGGCAAGCAACAGTGCAGGCTCAGGAGCCAAAGCCCTTGCCAGCGAGACGCGCTGGCGCATGCCGCCCGACAACTGATGAGGCCACTTGTGTGCGGCGTCTTGCAAACCCACCAACTGCAGGTAATGCATCGCCTTGGTGACTTGATCGTGCGGAGAAAGCGTGCCCGCCATCTTCAGCCCGAATCGCACGTTGTCGAGTGCATTCAGCCACGGGAACAATTGGGGCGACTGGAACACATAGCCCAACTCAGGCATCTCTGGATAGACCTCATGTGCATTGACACGCACCGAGCCTCGGTCAGGCGACAGGAAGCCCGACAGAAGGTTAAGCAGCGTTGATTTGCCACATCCTGAAGGCCCCAATAGCGCCACAAACTCACCGGGCGCGGCAGCGAAGTTCAAGCCTCGGAACACAGCCTGCCCGTCGGGATGGGAGAAGTCGATGTCCGCCATGTTCAGCGAGGCGGGCGGACGCACGATTGGCGCTTGCGGCTGCGAAGCGTTCTGCGAGTGCTGGGGTAGTGTGTGCAACATGGTGAAGTTCGGGCGTCAAGGACTTGCATCAGTCCTTCACCATTGGATAATACGTATTAATACAAGTTGGCGATATAACAATATCAGATGAACATATGAGCAAACCCGCAACCCGATCGCCCCGCACACCGCTGTCTCGAGAGAACGCCACGTCGCTGTACGAGCAGATTGCAAGGCGGCTGATGGAAGAGATGGAGGCGGGCATGTTTGAACCGACGGGGCGCCTTCCCTCTGAATTGGAAATCGGTGAGCGCTTTGGCGTCAGCCGCGTGACCGTGCGTCTCGCGCTGGACAAGCTGGTCAAGGAAGGCACGGTGGTGCGCAAGCAGGGAAAAGGCAGCTATGTTGCAGGCCGCCAGGTGCGCCACGGCCTGGACACGCTGCGCAGCTTCCATGAGTCACTCAAACTGCAAGGCCTCAAAGCCTCGATGCAGTTGCTGGAAAAAAGAGTGGTGGTGTTGCCTGAGGACATGCGCCAGCGCTTCGCGCCAGCGGCCAAAGGATTGTTTCTGCAGCGACTGCACCTGGTCGATGGCGAGCCTGTCGCCCTGGGTGAGAGCTACCTGCCATACAAGCTTCACACATATGCTTGGAGCGAGGTGGAGCAGCGCCCGGCCTACAGCTTGTTGGTCGACAAGATGGGCGAGGGCCCAAGCCGCGCAGACATCGCCATTCGCGCCCTGGCAGCCGATGAACGCATGGCCAAAGCGCTGAAGACCTCAGTCGGCGAGGCCTTGCTGGTGATGCGTCGCACCTCCTACTTCGTATCTGGCGAATGCTGTGACCACTCTCACTTCTATGTTCGGCCGGAAAGTTACGAATTTGTGATGAGCAGCACCTTCAGGTGACCTGCTGTTTCAATGCCCACAAGCGAACCTAGGCAACGGGTCGGGTGCGTCAGTTCGGTGGACTAGAGGCAGCCATTGGACTGGCCGAATCAGAGTTGGCTAACCACCGATGGTGGTGATGTTGGACAAACCCGGTTCCGCTCTGGCGATGATTGCAGTCGAAATAGAGACGCGGTGACACGCTCGTCCCGGCAATAACCCAGGGCTAATTGCGCCTGGCAGGGCGTGATGCTGACTCGACGGCGAACCCTCAGGTGGCGCCGGGTTCAGCTGAAAACTTGAACACCGAGACAGCTCCGACCAGACGCTGCGCCTGTTCCCTGAGGCTTTCCGCCGCTGCAGCGCTTTCCTCGACGAGGGCAGCGTTTTGCTGAGTGACCTGTTCCATCTGTGTGACCGCCTGACCAACCTGGGAAACGCCGGAACTCTGCTCCACGCCCGCAGCGCTGATCTCAGCGAGGATGTCGCCCTCTTCAGGGTTCCGTTTTTGCTGGCTGGAGTTCAGCAAAGCGCCCAGCGACGAAGTCCACCAGCGCGCGAACGCGATTGGGGACGAAGCGCCCGCTAGGTAAGAGAGCATGCAACGGATAAGGATCTGTCTCCCATTCGGTCAGTAGCCGCACCAGCTTGCCGCTTTGCAGATCACGCCGTTGTTCGATCTCCGTCTTGAAGATGATTCCGGCTCCCGAAACTGCCCATTCGCGGGCCAGCGAGGCGTCATCCAAGACCCGGTCGCCACTGACCCTTACCGTGGTCCATTGGCCGTTCTGACCGAAGCGCCACGAGCTGAACGTGCGCCCGCCGCGAATGAATGAGATGCAGTTGTGGTCCACCAAGTCTGTTGGCGTACGCGGCGTGCCGCGACGACTCAAATAGTCGGGAGAAGCGCTGAGGACGGGGTGCGCAAGCAAAAGTGGACGGGCCACGAGACGAGAGTCGCTCAACTCGCCGTACCGAATCGCCAGGTCCACCTCGTCTCGCAGCACGTCGAGCACGCGGTCGCCAACATTGAGCGCCAGTTTCACCCCGGGATGAAGGTGCAAAAACTCATCAAACATCGGCAGCAGCACGGTCCGGGCAAGGTCCGACGGTGCCGACACACGAACGGTACCCACCAGTGCGCCGCGTTCGGCATCGAGCTGGGATTCCCCCTCTGCAAGCAGCTCGAACGCGCGCTGGGCGTACTCCAGAAGAATTTGACCTGGTGGCGTCAGCCGCATTGCACGCGTGGAGCGCTCAAAGAGCCGCGTACCCAGCTGAGTCTCTAACCGCTTGAGCGTTGCGCTGGCCGCCGCTGGCGTGATACCAAGTGCCCGTGCAGCTGCAGTCAACGACCCTCCGCTGACCGTATGCAGTAGCACCTGCAGGTCACTCACATTTTCAATTCTGGTTTGAAAGTGAAACATCACAAGGCCATCTTATCAAATCGGAAAACGATACCTACATTACCTTTCATCGCCATCACTCAAACCCTAAAAGGAAAAATTTCCATGAAAGCTGTTGGTTATCACAAGAATTTGCCCATCAACGCGCCCAAGGCACTTGAGGACGTAGACCTGCCTGCGCCGGTGCCTGGTGCACGTGATCTGCTGGTGCGCGTGCACACGGTTTCGGTTAATCCGGTAGATACCAAGGTGCGTGCCGGTAGCGCGCCGGCCGCTGGCGAAGTCAAGGTGCTCGGCTGGGACGCGGTTGGCGTGGTCGAGGCCGTCGGCGCACAGGCCCTCGGCTTTGCGGTCGGTGACCGCGTCTGGTACGCCGGCTCGATCAGACGCCCGGGCACCAACAGCGAGCTGCATGCGGTGGACGCGCGCATCGTCTCCAAGGCGCCCAAATCGCTTTCGGATGCGCAAGCTGCGGCACTGCCGCTGACGGCCATCACGGCGTGGGAGCTGCTGTTCGATCGGCTGCGCATTGCCCAAGGCGGTGGCGAAGGCCAGACGCTGATGGTCGTGGGAGGCGCAGGCGGCGTGGGCTCGATCCTGATCCAGCTGGCCCGACAGCTGACCAAGCTGCGCGTGATCGCCACGGCGTCGCGTCGGGAGTCGCGGGAATGGTGCCTGGAGCTGGGCGCGCATGCGGTCATCGATCACTCCAAGCCGCTGTCGCAGGCGCTGCGCTCGGCCGGCATCGAGCAAGTCGACTACGTGGCCTCGCTCACGCAGACCGGCACGCACTACCAAGAGATCATCCAAAGCCTGAAGCCGCAGGGTGCGCTGGCCGTCATCGACGACATGGAAGGGCTGGATCCGATCGCGCTCAAGAGCAAGTCGCTGTCGCTGCACTGGGAGCTGATGTTCACGCGCTCGATGTTCGAGACGCCTGACATGCAAGAGCAGGGTGTTCTGCTGGGGCGCGTGGCTGACCTCGTCGATTCCGGCCACGTCAAGACAACCGCCAACGCAGCCTACGGCCGCATCAACGCGGAAAACCTGACCCGCGCGCATGCGCTGATCGAAAGCGGCAAGGCCGTGGGCAAGATCGTGCTCGAAGGCTTCTGATTTCGGGCGCACCTCAGACAAGCACCAGGTTCACAACTTCAATTTTGCCCCCTCCTTTAATTTCATCTCAAGGAAAATCATCATGGCTCAAAGCAACGCTAGCCAAGTCCAAACCAAGACTTCCATCACGCGCGACAGCGCGCTGGCGTTGGCCGTCGCTGCGCGCGACGCCGCCACCAAGATCAGCCTGAATCTGGCCATTGCCGTCACCGACGACGGCGGCCACTTGATCGCCTTCGAGCGCGCCGACGCCACGCCGTTTCTGGCCGCCGAAGTGGCCGTGAACAAAGCTTGGACTGCTGCCTCCTTCGGTCTGGACACGATGATCTGGAACCAGGTCGTCGCTCAGCCGGCCACGGCTCCGCTGGCCAACCATCCGCGCGTCATGCCGGTGGGCGGCGGTGTTCCCATCGTGGTGGGCGGTCGTGTGGTCGGTGGCATCGGCATCTCTGGTGGCAACGCCCAGCAAGACCACGACGTTGCTGTCGCTGCTCTCAAGGCCGCCGGCTTCGAGGTCGCCAAGTGAACGCAACCATCTCTCGGCGCGACGCCGGCGTCGTGTTGGCTACGGTGGCACTGGCGGCCTCGACGGCGAGCAGAGCGGCCGCTGACATCGATGTCGATGTCGCTTCTGCGGCGGTCGACCTTTACCCTACTTGCTGAGGTGGAACGCGTGCGCCAGTTTGTATAGAGCAGCTTTTACGCCTTCTAGTGCTTAGCGATTTGCCTAAGATCGGCAAGAAGCCCTTGCTCCACAGGTTCCCAACTCAAAAGCGCTTTAGTCTTCGTGCTTGAGGCGGACATGTCTTTGCTTACGAACGCCGTGAGCCATCCGAAATGAATTGCAGCCTCAGTGCTGGACAAGGAAACCGCAGGGATGGAGAGGGTCTGCCCAATAACCTCCGCGATGTACCGGAACGCAATCCCCTCTTCTGCGGTTGCGTGATACCTCGCTCCCGGCTGGGTCTTTTCCAGGGCCAGCTTGAACAAATGCGCTGCATCGGAAACGTGCGTGGCCGACCATCGATTGAGCCCCTCGCCAACGTAGGCCGCAATGCCCGTTTTTCGTGCCAATGCCACGACATCCGTGACGAGACCTTGCTTGAGCGTGTTGTGGATCTGGGACAGGCGGACCACCGACACGTTGACGCCACGCCGAGACAATTCCCGGCCTGCAAGTTCCGAAGCGACGCGCGGGTTGGGGTGCTCGGGATCGAAGTGATCTTCGGTCGCGGGCTGACCCGCAGTGGCGGTTCCCATCGCTGTGCTGGACGTGATGATGACCGGACGGTTCGATCCAATGAACGCCGAACCGAGCGCTTCGATAGCGCGGCTGTCCTTCTGGCAGTTCGCCACAAAGTTCGCGAAGTTGTGGTCGAACGCGGTATGGATCACACCGTCGCAACTTGCCGCCCCCTTGCGTAGATTGGCGAGGTCCTCGATGTCACCTCGATGCGCTTCGGCACCTAGCGCAGCGAGCTCACGTACCCCAGAATCCGAACGCGTCAGCCCTAAGACTTGATGGCCGGCTTGGATGAGTTCTGAAGCGATCCTGGCGCCGATGAAGCCTGTTGAGCCTGTCAAGAAGATGCGCATGTTGAGTTCTCTTGTAGTGAAGTTGGCGACTGTGCGCGAAAGTGTCATCCTGTTAAAGTAGTGGCGTTATCGTATTAAACCAACTGACAGGATGACCGAGACCGCCAAACCCGACAGTCCGTTCGCCGCGTATCTGCGAGATCGAAGAATGCGGCTGGATCCAGCGGCCTTCGGCCTGCCCACCACGCGCCGCCGTACGCCGGGGCTGCGCAGAGAGGAAGTGGCTCAACGGTCAAACATCAGCCCCACTTGGTACACCTGGCTTGAGCAAGGACGTGGCGGCGCGCCCTCTGCCGACGTGCTGAACCGAATCTCGGTCGGACTGATGCTGACCGAACCGGAGCGTGAGCATCTGTTCATGTTGGGGCTCGGGCGTCCGCCTGAAGTGAAGTACAGGACACCCGAGGGGGTCACACCGCGCTTGCAGCGCCTCTTGGACTCTCTGGAGATCAGCCCCGCCATCATCAAGACTGCCACCTGGGATGTGGTGGCATGGAACCGTGCTGCTGCAGTCGTACTTACCGACTACGGCATCTTGCCGCCCGCGCAACGCAACATCCTCAGACTTGTCTTTTGCAATCCTCGCATTCGCGAATCTCAAGACGATTGGGAGGGCACAGCGCGTTTCGTCGTGGGCGCATTCAGGGCGGATGCGGCACGAGCTGGAGCGACCTCTGAGGTGAGTAAGTTGGTGGAAGAGCTTTGCTCGTTGAGCCCCGAGTTTGCGAACTTGTGGCGGGACAACGATGTGCGGACGCATGGTGAAGGTACAAAGCGGCTGAGGCATCCAGACCTGGGTCTGATCGAATTGGAATACTCCGCGTTCGCCGTTGACGGACGACCTGACCTTGGCATGATTGTCTACAGCCCCATTGGACAAGCTGATGCCGACCGTGTGCGGTCGCTGGTCAACTTGAAGCGCTCGAAGATTTGACTGCCAGTGATTAACTGAGTGCCGCGAAACGATCTGACACCGGCGAGTGACCGCATCTTGGCCATTCGACTGTCCGCTTGTGGCCGGAAGCGCCAGTTCGTGGGTGGAGCCGACACCTGACTTTGGTCGACGAGTGTTCAGTCAGCGAAGGTCAGCTTTCCGGCACTGCCATGTGCTCACGCTCTCGGCCATGACCTGACGTTCATCACTGGCCGGTTCAGAGAGATCTGTTGCCGCTATCGTCGGAAGATCGGTTTCTCAGGACATCATGCGCAGTCAACAGGCGCGGCGGGCCGGGAGGCGACGGCCGGACAATCGCGCCATGATTGTTTCGGGGTGCGACCGGGCGCCTCAAGCTATCGCCGTTCAGGCTGCCCCGAGCCTGAAGGTGGACACCACTTGAACCAGATCCTCTGCCTGCGTTTTCAGGCTCATTGCGGCGGCGGCCATCTCCTCGACCAGCGCAGCATTCTGCTGGGTCGACTTGTCCATCAGCGTAACGGCCTCGCCGACCTGGCTCACCCCGCTGGCCTGCTCGGAACTTGCAGCTGCGATCTCGCCCACGATGTCAGTGACGCGTCGGATGCTGGCTACCACGTCGGTCATCGTCGCTCCCGCCTTATCGACCAGAGCGCTACCGTGCTCGACCCGCTCCACGCTCGCGTTGATCAGGGTCTTGATTTCCCTTGCAGCCTCGGCCGATCGCCCGGCCAGCGAGCGCACCTCGGATGCGACCACCGCAAAACCACGGCCCTGCTCGCCGGCGCGAGCGGCTTCCACGGCAGCGTTGAGGGCCAGGATATTGGTCTGAAACGCAATGCCGTCGATGACACTGATGATGTCGCTGATCTTGCTGCTCGACTCGTTGATGTGCTTCATCGTCTGGACGACCTGGCCGACCACTTCGCCACCTTGGACCGCTACGCTCGAGGCGCTAAGGGCAAGCTGGTTGGCCTGCCGTGCCGAGTCCGCGTTCTGCCGCACGGTGGCTCCCAGTTCTTCCATGCTTGATGCGGTCTCTTCCAGCGCACTCGCCTGCTGCTCGGTGCGCGACGACAGGTCGTTGTTGCCCTGGGCGATCTGTGAGGAGGCCGAGGCCACAGCCTCCGAGCCCTGGCGCACATTGGCGACCACCTTGACCAAGCCTTCACGCATGGCTTCCAAGGCATGCAGCAACTGTGCAGCCTCGTCCTTGCCTTCGGCATGGATGCGCTGCGTCATGTCCCCTGCGGCGATCGCATGCGCAGCTCTGACGGCCGATTCGATTGGTCGCACCAACGCGCCCGCGATCACGATGGCCAGTCCAACCGACAGCACCACTGCTGCCACCATGCCCGCGATGACAAGCAGGCGCGCGTTGCCGTATACCGCCTGAGCGTCGACCCAGGCCTGGTCGCTGTTCTTGGCATTGACCGCGACCAAGGTCTGTGCGGCGGCGATGGCGGCGTTAAAGGACTTGCTGGAATCTCCACCGTAAAGCTTCTTGGCTTCGGCCATGCCTGCGTCACCTTTGCGGGACGCAAGCCGCAGCTTCTGGTCCCACACCGCGAACCACTCATCTCGGTTCCGCTTGTATTCTGCGAGCGCTTTGACTTCGGCATCCGATTGAAAAAGCTGGGTGGCGCGGGAGTCAAGGTCCAAAAGGCCCTTGCGGGCCTTCGCCATTCTTGCTTCCTGCTCATCCATCTCGGAGTCGACTGTAGACATCACATGGCGGGCCTCGGAACGCCGAACCACCCCCAGCAGATCGCTCATCGCAGCTGCCATCTTCACGCTGGGCAGGTTGTCGGTGGCGATCTGCTCGGTGCTGGCGCCGACAGCCCCCAGTTGCACCAGCGCCATCGTACCCAGCGCGATGACCAATGCCACCATGACCGCGAACCCGGCTCCGATCTTGGATCTGATAGAGAGATTGGCAAACTTCACGATGTACTCCACACAGTTGACGCGCATCTGGCTGGGAATGCGCTGCGTTGTGCGCGAGCCTGAGCCGATGTGTAGATTGGTTGACGACGAAGACGAGTCCGGTAGATGCAAGTGAATTGATTCACCCGCGCCGGAGCGCCACCAACGTCTCGTTTCACTCTTATCGGGTAATTCCAGCGGGGGCTTTAGGACATTCACCCTAAAGCGCGTGTGGGCTGAATCGTTCTGCACCCAGCCAGCCTGGCGTGGGGCAACGAACAGTTTGACCGGCAGCTTTAGGACGGCAAGATCTAGCGAGCGGATGTCGCTGATGGGTCGGTACTGTGAGTTCGTTGTTCGCGAGAGCAAACAACAAGGCCAGCACGTGTGATCGATGCTGGCCTTGTTTACGACTTTAATAGACAGGAATATCGGTGCTTGCGCCGCCCTTGCTTATTCCACCGTCACCGACTTCGCCAAGTTACGCGGCTTGTCCACATCCGTGCCCTTGGCACAAGCAGTGTGATAAGCCAGCAACTGCAGCGGCACCACGTGCAAGATGGCCGACAGGGCGCCATAGTGCTCGGGCAGGCGGATCACATGGATGCCGGGCTCGGCCTGGATGTGGGTGTCGGCATCGGCGCAAACGTACAGCTCGCCGCCACGGGCCTTGACCTCTTGCATGTTGCTCTTGAGCTTTTCAAGCAAGGCATCATGAGGCGCCACCACCACCACGGGCATCTCAGCGGTCACCAAAGCCAGGGGGCCGTGCTTGAGCTCGCCCGCCGGGTAAGCCTCGGCGTGGATGTAGCTGATCTCTTTGAGCTTCAAAGCGCCTTCAAGGGCGATGGGGTAATGCAGGCCACGGCCCAAGAACAAGGCATTGTCTTTGCGGGCAAAGGCTTCGGCCCAGGCCACCACTTGGGGCTCCAGCGCCAGCACAGCTTGCAGCGCGGCAGGCAGGTGGCGCATGGCCTTGATGTGCCCGGCTTCTTGCTCGGCGCTCAGGTTGCCGCGCAACTTGGCCAGCGTCAATGTCAACAAGAACAAGGCCGCCAACTGCGTGGTGAAGGCCTTGGTCGAAGCCACACCAATCTCGGTACCGGCACGCGTCACGTAGTGCAGCTTGCACTCGCGCACCATGGCGCTGGTCGACACGTTGCAGATGGTCAGCGTTTGCTCCATGCCCAGGCTGCGCGCGTGCTTGAGCGCGGCAATGGTGTCGGCCGTTTCGCCTGACTGGCTGATGGTGACCACCAGGGTACGTGGGTCAGGCACGCTGTCGCGGTAGCGGTATTCGCTGGCAATCTCGACCTGCGTGGGGATCTTGGCGATGGACTCGAGCCAGTATTTGGCCGACGAGCCCGAGTAATAGCTGGTGCCGCAGGCCAAGATCAGCACGCGGTCGATCTGGCCAAACACGGCAGCCGCATCCGCACCAAACAACGTGGGCGTGATGGCCTCAACACCTTCGAGCGTGTCGGCAATGGCGCGTGGCTGCTCGAAGATTTCCTTTTGCATGTAGTGGCGATAAGGGCCCAGCTCCACGGCGCCGCTGTGCGCGGTCACGGTGCGCACGGGGCGCTGATCAGCCTCCATGCGCTGGTAGCTGCCATCGGCCAGGCGGTGCTCGATCCAATGGCGGCCGGGCTGCAAATCAACCACGTCGCCCTCTTCGAGGTAAACGATTTGGTCGGTGACGCCGGCCAGCGCCATGGCGTCAGAAGCCAAGAAGCGCTCAGACGCATCGGCCCCACCCACGCCCAAGATCAGCGGCGAGCCGTAGCGGGCACCGATCACACGCTGGGGCTCGTCACGGTGGAACACGGCAATCGCATAGGCACCGGTCAGGCGCAGCGTGGCGGCCTTGACGGCAGCGAACAGGTCGCCGTCGTACAGCTGGTCGATCAGGTGGGCAATGACCTCGGTGTCGGTCTGGCTCAAGAACACATAGCCCTTGGCTTGCAGCTCGGCGCGCAGTTGCTCGTGGTTCTCGATGATGCCGTTGTGGACCAGGGCGACACGGCCAGGCTTTGCGGTGGCGGCGTCCGCGCCAGGGCCATGCGAGAAATGCGGGTGGGCGTTGTGCACCGCAGGCGCGCCATGGGTGGCCCAGCGGGTGTGGGCAATGCCCAAGGTGCTGTTGATGCCGTCTTCGGCGGTTTGGGCATCGAGTTCGGCCACGCGCTGGGTGCTGCGCGAGCGACGCAGAGCGCCATCTTGCAAGACGGCGACGCCGCAAGAGTCATAACCGCGGTATTCGAGGCGCTTGAGGCCTTCGACCAGAACCGGCGTGATGTTGCGTGAACCTACGGCGCCAACGATGCCACACATATGAGCTTCCCTTGATGTTGCGGTGCAATGGGTGCTGATGCTAGCGAGCTTCTTGTGAAATGTTCTTTCTATTTCATCCAATATTTGATGGTTTCATTTTTTGTGGAATTTTTACAAGTATTTTATTCCAAAATATCGAATGAAATGGAATGATTCACCATGACCAAAGCCTCCTCACCTGAACTGGACGCCGCCGACCTGCGTTTGCTGAGCCTGCTGCAACAAGACGCCAGCCGCTCGAACCAGGCCTTGGCCGACGCCGCCACGCTCTCGGCGGCCACCTGTCACCGCCGCGTCAAGCGCTTGCGAGACGAAGGCTTCATCGAACGAGAGGTGGCGATCCTGTCACCGCACAAGCTGGCCGAAGCCTTCGGGTGGGGCTTGAGCGCCTTGGTCGAGATCACGCTCGACACGCAGACGCAAGAGGCGCTGGACGCCTTCGAGGCCCGCGCGGTGGCCGAGGCCGAAGTGCAGCAATGCTGGCGGGTGTCACCCGGGCCTGACTTCGTGCTGGTGCTGCAAGTGACCGACATGCCGGCCTACCAGGCCCTGGCCACGCGCCTGTTCACGCAAGACGCGCTGGTGCGCAATGTGCGGGCGTTTTTCTCGGTCAAGCGCGCCAAGTTCGGGGCGCAACTGCCCTTGCCCTTGCCCACGTCGCGACCGCAAGATCAACGGCGAGGCTGAGCGGACTCGGGCGCCAAGGGGTCAACGAGGGTGGCGTCAGTGCGCAAAGACAGCGGCTTGCCATCCAGCGGGTGGTGCGCCAGCGCGGCGGTTTTGCGCTCGAGCGACTTGCTGCTTGGGCGCGCAGCGGGGTCGGCATCCAGCGTGGGCAAGGCGTTGAGCAGCTCTTCGTCTGACATGCGCGAGAGCTCGGCCACCGTCGGGCGACGGGCGCCGCGCTCGGTGGCAGCCAACGCGGCCTCGGCTGCGCGCGCCACCTCGGGGTTGACCTCACGCCGCTCCAGCGCGGCCATGCGCGACGATGGCAAAGGCGGCAGCGGCGGCATGTCTCCCACCGGCGCCGAGGCCGAGGGCGGGTGCGAGGCGTACTGGTCCGACAAGGCTTGTTCGATCTGGTGTTGCCCCAGCACCTGCCAGATCCAGGCCGCACCGGCCAGCACCACCAAGCCGCCCACCGAGCCACCGATCAACATGGTGCGGGGGCTGGGCGGCCAAGGGCTTTTGGGGGGCGCCGCTTGGGGCACCAGCCAGTCCATGTCGACCCGGGCACTGCCCGCACCGGGGTGCGCGGCCTCTTGCGGGATGGACGACGTGGCGCCAAACAAAGGGCGCGAAGGGGCCAGCGAGGCGTCGTAGTCCTGGCGCAGCTTGGGGTCGATCAACACCTCATAAGCGCCATTGAGTGCCACCATCAGGTTGTGCATCTCGTCGTCAGGGCCCGTTTCACTGCCTTGGCGATCGGGGTGCAGTTTGCCTGCCAGTGCCCGATAAGCCGCCCGAATGACCTCGGGCGGTGCGTCCTGCGAAACTTTCAAGCGTTCGTAGTGGTTCACAGCGGGCAGGTCCTGAAGCGGCTCTGAGGTTGACGGATGTCTCAGATGTTAGCGGCTCTGCGGGCGCTGCCGCAGGCCACAAGGCTCAACGCTTGATTTTTTGGGGTCGTTTCCACCCAGACAGCGCCACCTGTTTGCCGCGCGCCACGGCCAAGTCACCCGCAGGCACGTCTTTGGTGATGGTGCTGCCGCCGCCAATGGTGGCGCCCTCGCCCAAAGTGACCGGTGCCACCAGCACGCAGTTCGAGCCCACATGCACATCGGCACCAATGACGGTGCGGTGTTTGTTGGCCCCGTCGTAGTTGGCGGTGATGGCGCCAGCGCCGTAGTTCACACGCTCACCCACGGTGGCGTCACCCAGGTAGGCCAGGTGGTTGGCCTTGGCGCCCTTGGCCATCGTGCTGTTTTTCACTTCGACGAAATTGCCGATGTGGACTTCGTCGCCCAACTGGGCACCGGGGCGCAAACGCGCAAAGGGGCCGATCAATGCGCCCTCGCCCACCGTCACGCCTTGCGTGTCGCCATCGATGTGGGTGAAGGGGTGAATGACGGTGCCCTTGCCGATGCGGGCGTTGCGAATGACACAGTTGGCGCCAATCTGCACGCCATCGCCCAAGGTCACGCTGCCTTCGAAGACGCAGTTGACGTCGATGTCGACATCGGCGCCGCATTGCAGGCTGCCGCGCAGGTCGAAGCGGGCCGGGTCGGCCAGGCGCACGCCTTGCTCCATCAGGCGATTGGCTTGGGCGCGCTGGAAGCGGCGCTCCAGGTCGGCCAACTGCAGGGGGCTGTTGACGCCCAGCACCTCCACCTCGTCACGCGGCTGCGCGGCCACCACGCTGACGCCGTCTTGCTGGGCGAAGGCCACCACGTCGGTCAGGTAGTACTCGCCTTGGGCGTTCTTGTTGTCCAGGCGGGCCAGCCACTGCTTGAGCTTGGCGGTGGGCGCAGCCATCACGCCGGTGTAGACCTCGCGGATGGCACGCTGCGCCTCGGTGGCGTCTTTGTGTTCCACGATGGCCAGCACGTTCTGGCCAGAGGCATCGCGCACGATGCGGCCGTAGCCCGTGGGGTCAGGCAGATCAATGGTGAGCAAGGCCAGGTGCTGACCGGCGCACGCGTTGATCAAGGCTTGCGCGGTGCTGGCCTCGATCAAGGGCGTGTCGCCATTGAGGATCAGGGTGACGCCGTCGTTGGGCAGCACCGGCACGGCCTGCTGCACCGCGTGGCCGGTGCCCAGCTGGGGCTCTTGGCGCACGAACTGCATGGGTGCGCCAGCAAAGGCCGCTTGCATGCTGGTTTCCACGTGCTCGGCGCCATGGCCCGTGATCACGACCTGCTGCTGCGCTTGGAGCGTGGCGGTGGTGCCGATCACGTGCGCCAGCATGGGCCGCCCGGCCAGCTTGTGCAGCACCTTGGGCAGCGAGGACTTCATGCGGGTGCCTTTGCCCGCGGCCATGATGACGATGGAAAGCGACATGCGTTACCTGTGTGAGTGTGTCAAGGATTGTCAGGGGGGATCGTGACCGTCACGGCACGAGGGCCCAAAGCAGGGGCAGGAAAGCCTTCGAGCGCGGCCGAGCACAGGGGTGCGAGCAAGCGCACATCGGCGCCCCCCACCCGCTCGTGCACCGCGTGCGTTTCATACAGCACCTGGTTGCCCTTGCGGTCGCGGATCAGCACATCGAGCTGAATGCGTACGTAGGGCAAGTCGGTGCCAAAGCCTGGCCAAGGCCCACGGCCCCACACGCCAGGGTGACCGTGGCGTGCGTCGAGGCCATACGGCCCATACGGACCCCAAGGTCCTAAGGGGGACCAGAAAGGGTCGTACCGCACGCGGTTGTCGGCGCGCACCGTGCTGCTCAGTTGCACAGACACATCGGCCTGATCAGGCTGCGCAGCTGGGGTGAAACCCGCTTCAGTCAAGGCCGGCAGGCATGCGGCCTCCAGCGTGGCCTGGCGTTCGGGCTTGGCGTCTTGCGAGGGCAATCGATCGAACACGTAGCGACCGGGCGCGCGTTGAACGGGCCACTGCGGGAAGCTGCTGACCTCGCTGGTGATCTGAGGCACGCCCCCGCAAGCGGCCAGCGCCAGCGCGCTGCACAGACCGAGCCAGCGCGCTGGGGTCATGTCACACCGCCTTGCGGATGCTGATGACCGACAAGGGCACCGACGTTTCAGCGGGCAAGCCTTCGGTCGGGCTGCCGCAGCCTTCGTCTTCGTCGAACGCGATGTCACCGCCGGCCACGGGCTTGCCGGTGGCTTGGATGGTGGTGAAGGGGTAGAGCGCGCGGTCCATCAGGTGCGAGGGCACGATGCTCGACAAGGCCGTGAACATGTTGTCCACGCGGCCGGGGAAGCGGGTGTCCCAATCGTTGATCATCTCGCGCATTTGCTGGCGTTGCAGGCCTTCTTGGCTGCCGCACAGGTTGCACGGGATGATGGGGAACTCGCGGTGTTGGGCGTACCTGGCCAGGTCTTGCTCACGGCAATAGGCCATGGGGCGGATGACCACGTGCTCGCCGTTGTCGGTCACCAGCTTTGGGGGCATGCCCTTGAGCTTTGAGCCAAAGAACATGTTCATGAACAGGGTCTGCAAGATGTCGTCGCGATGGTGGCCCAAGGCGATCTTGGTGCAGCCCAGCTCGGTGGCCACGCGGTACAAAATGCCACGGCGCAGGCGCGAGCACAGCGAACACGTGGTCTTGCCTTCGGGCACCACGCGCTTGACCACGCTGTAGGTGTCTTGCTCTTCAATGCGGAAGGGCACGCCGACTTGGGTGAGGTACTCGGGCAGCACGTGCTCAGGGAAGCCGGGCTGCTTCTGGTCGAGGTTGACGGCCACGATCTCGAACTTGATGGGCGCCCGGCGCTGCAGGTTCATCAAGATGTCGAGCATGGCGTAGCTGTCTTTGCCACCCGACATGCACACCATCACCTTGTCGCCGTCTTCGATCATGTTGAAGTCGGCAATGGCCTGGCCCACCTCGCGGTGCAGTCGCTTGCTCAGCTTGTTGCGCTCAAACGCCTCTTTTTTGGCCTTGAGGTCCTCAGGCGTCTTGGCCGGGCGTTCTTCGTCTGCAAGGGTGGGGGTGATCAGGTCGGACGTCATGGCAAAGGCTGGCTGCGTGGCTCGTAACCCGTCATTTTCGCCGATCTGCGCGTTTTGCGACACCCCTATCCCCTTAGACAGGGCGCAATGCCGCGCTCACCATTGCCCGGTTTCCATGCGAATGGCCACTTCGCAGTCTTCAAAAATCTCGAGCTTGGCGATCTTGACGCGCACGCCCTGCACCCCTGGCAGCGCCATCAGGCGGTTGCTGACTTTGCCAATCAGCGTTTCGAGCAGGTTGACGTGGCGGGCCGTGCACTCTTCGATGATGATGGTGCGCACCTTGCGGTAGTCCAGCACATTGAGGATCTCGTCGTCGCGGGGCAGCAAGGGCTGGCTGCCCAT